>JAFDWG010000100.1 GCA_018268605.1 Actinomycetota bacterium
TGAAGCCGGGCCGCTACAACGTGACCGGCACCCTGGTCGCGATCTTCTTCCTCGGGATCCTCAACAACGGCCTGAACCTCGCCGGCTCGCCCGAGTACGTGAGCAACTACGTCAACGGTGCGGCGCTGATCGTCGGCGTCGCCCTCGCGGTGCGGCTGGGGCGGAGGCAGGAAGACTGATCTCTCCCGCGCCGGGATGCCAAGGCGCCGGATAGCGGCCGGTCAGCGTCACCCGGAAGATGGTGCGAGAAAGGAACGCAGCGAGCTATCGCACTCTCGCTGCAGCCTCTCATGCGTGTCCATCCAGTCATCTTCCTGCAGCCATTGCAGAAAGCCACCCTCGACGATCGCCCTTACCGTACGCGCGGCGGAATCGATGTCATCGACGCAAAACGTTCCTGATTCGACCCCTCGCCGGATGACGACGGCGTAGGAGTCATTCACATGTTCGTGGATCAACTGGGTCAGATCCGAAAACGATTCCTTCCGAACCGCATACTGCACCAGATCCATGTAAATCAGGTGATAGTCCCGATTCTCTTTCGGGCTGACGAAGATCGCGTCGATCAGCACGGTCAGGGCCTCCTCGGGGTCGCCGATCCCTTGAATCTGACGGTTGATGCGACGAACGGTCCCTGCCAGTGCCCAGTGCATCGTTTCGATCAGCAGGCGGTCGCGAGAGCCGAAATGATAGACGAGCAAAGCCGGACTCACTTCGAGTTCTTTCGCGATCCGGCGCAGTGAGAGCTGTTGACTGCCGATCCTCGCCATCGCGTGGTAGGTCCCTCGGATTATCTTGATCTCGGGCTCTGAAAATCGCTTCGTCTGCAGCGTGATGGGGGTCTCTGGCCCGGTCATAGGTTCGTGCTGGTCCGTGAGTGTATTTCGCCGTCGAGGGTGATCATCTCTGGATGCCGCTCACCGGCTTGACTTCGATGAGGGCGGCCTATAGCTTCCGCCGTGCACTGAACATCTGTTTAGGAGATTATCAGGATCGACTCGACGGGCGGATGGGCTTGCCTGCCAGGGCCGGCAGTGAGGAGATCACAAAGCAATGAACGCAAGAGCCGATGCTGTCGATGTGACCTTTGACGTTCCTGCCGTGATGCGTGACGGGACGGTGTTGCGAGCCGATGTCTACGCGCCGAGTGGGGATCGCCGCTGGCCTACCATCCTCGTCCGAACTCCTTACGGCAAGGACACGACGGAGAGCCTCCTGATGGTCGACCCGGTGAAGGCTGCTCGCAGCGGCTTTCTGACCATCGTCCAGGACACTAGGGGTCGCTTCAGCTCCGATGGGGATTGGGTGCCGTTCGATGAGGTCGACGACGGCTTCGACTCGGTCGAATGGGCGGCCACGCTGCCGAACTCAAATGGACGCGTCGGCATGTTGGGCGAAAGCTATTCGGGATGGACGCAGTGGGCTGCCGCGTCGGTTCGGCCGCAAGCCCTGAAGGCGATCGTTCCGGCGATCACCTGGTCCGACGAGGATGAAGGGCTCTATCGGCGGGGTGGGGCCTCAGAGCTAGGGCTTCTCGCAGGATGGGGTCTGCTCACCGGGTTTGACCACTTCTCGCGCCTTGATCTGACCGAGGAAGAGGAGATCTCCCGAAGCCTCGCCCTGATCGATGAGATCGACAATCTGGAGGAGCGAGGGGTCTGGGGCCTCCCGGATGCCGAGAAAGGGGTTCTCGAGCGGCATGGCGTCCCTGGCGCCCTCGGTCGCCATCGTGCCTCCATCGTCGGGCGGTTTCCTGAATCCGATCTTCCCAGCCTGAACATCGGTGGTTGGTATGACAACTTCGTCCAGGCAACGATCGATTGCTTCACGGAGATGTCCAAGCACGCGCCGGACACGAGGCTGCTGATCGGCCCGTGGTCACATATCGCCTTGATGGATCCGATCGGAGACGTGTCGTTCGGGCTCCTCTCGGCCCGCCGCGACGTTCCACATACCGAGGCCGGAGATCTTGAGGAATACTCACGTGAGTTCCTGCGATCCCATCTAGATCCGGACTTCGAAGGCCTCGCCCCAGGCAGGCCGGTTCGTTATTTCACCATGGGCGTGAACGAATGGCGAGACGCCGACACGTGGCCGCCGCCGGGCGCCGAGTCACGGTCCTGGTTCTTGCGCGCCGACGGTGAGTTGTCGGAGGAGTGCCCCGCCGGAAGCGAGGAGTCGCTCGCGTTCGAGTACGACCCCAACGATCCGGTGCCCACGAAGGGCGGTGCTTTTGGGGTTTCCCTGTCGGCGAAGACGGGCTCGGTCGATCAGACGGAGATCGAGTCGCGAGATGATGTTCTGGTCTTCTCCTCCGGGCCGCTCGAGGAGCCTCTCGAGATCACCGGTCGAGTGAAGGCCGTTCTGCAGGCGAGCAGCTCGGCGCCGTCGACGGACTGGATCGTCCGGCTCTGTGACGTACACCCGGACGGGCGCTCGCTGAACATCGTCGAGGGAATCGTCCGGGATGCATCGGCCACCGAGAGCAGAGCCCACGAGATCGATCTGTGGTCCACCAGCCACGTCTTCCAGCCAGGCCACCGCCTCCGTGTGCATGTCACCAGCAGTTCGTTTCCCCGCTGGGACCGAAACCTCAACACCGGCGACCAGTCCTCGCCGGAGATGGCGATCGCGCGCCAATCCGTCCTTCTGGGCGCAGATGAGCCGTCCTATATCCAGTTGCCCGTGATGGGCGGGAAGAGAGGAGGCGGGGAGGACTCCGGGCCAGCCGAGTAGGAGAAGCCCTCAGGCGTCGCTACGCCCGCGGGCGATGGACTCCCGATACCAGCGGGGCCTCTCTCGCCATCGTCTCGCGGGCGTAGCGACGCCTGACGCCCGGCGCCGATCCCGGTATGCGTGCGACCCTCGGGCAAGGCGCCCATCTGGCTCGACCCTTCGCATCCTGATGCTTGCCAGGCAGAAGGTCGAGGGTTCGAATCCCTTCAGCCGCTTCCCGAACCCCCGCTCCAGAGCGGGTTTTCGTCGTTCTGGGGTTCGGCTGCGTTCGGCAGCGTTGCGCTCCGTTCCGCCCAACGAAGCGTCCAATAGCCCAACGAAACGCCCGACGAGGAGCGACGTTCGAAACGATCGCGCGGTCTCCAAAGACCTGCCATCGCTCCGTTGCGAACGGCGTCAGCCGGTCAAGAAGGGCGACATCGACCTCGCCCTGGCGCCCGCCACCCGACTCCGAGGCCGAGTAAGCCGTGTCGCAGTGTTCGGCGACCCCGGCCACGATCCGCGCGGCGAGTTCTCCAGAGTCGATCGGGCGACGGTGGTGACATAGGCGGCAGTAGTCACCGGCTGCGCTACCGTCGGGCGCAGTCAGTAGCCGCAACTGAGGAGAGGCTTGGCAGGGGATGACGTGCGGATGAAGTTGTATGGAACGTTCCGTCTGGCGGCGCTGCTTCTTGTCGTCGCCTGCTTCGCTGTCATCGTTGGCGCGAGAACCTCAGAAGCACGATCCGCCGAACCGCAGTGCAGTGTCGGGGGGCCGCCGTCGATAGAAGGAGGGCCTGACCTTCTGGAGAAGCCGCTGAGCCCCGAACTCGTCATCGCCTGTGGCAAGAGTGTTGTCGGTCCCTTCGAGATCGTCGCCTACACCGGCGTCAACCACCTCCTCTGCACGTTGTTCTTGGGATCGGCATTCGGCGGAGGCGAATGCGGTGCGTCCCTCCACGAATCTCGGCTCGCTCGCGATGGCCTTCTGGTGACCGACATCCGCTGGGCATGGGGTGGCGGTCCCGGGCGCTCCTATACGGCAATGACCGGCTGGGTGAGGCCCGATGTGGCGCGCATCGAAGTCCGCTATCACCGCAAGAACGAGAAGGCGATCAGCCATGTGGATGCCACCTTGGGCCAGGTCAACGGGGAATTGCTCAGCTCACTCGATCAGCCCACGCCCTTCGGGCGGTTTGCCGTTGTGCTTCCTGGATGCTCGGTCCCGCAGGGCCTGCGGGTTCTGGCCTTCGATTCCGAAGAGCAGATGATCGGGTCAGAACGCGGCCGTAGGGAATCGGGCTTTGGGCAGCCCTGCCGGCACTAGACGCATAGGAGTACGAAGAGGGTTGGAATTAGGCGAGGATCAAGAAGTTCGACCGACGCAGCGGCAGCATGGGGGCCGACGATCGTCGGGGTGGCCCTCCTCGCATCGGCACCTGGAATCGCCAGTGCTGTTCACAGGGGCCAGATTGGACTGGAGACCGACCCGGGCATCGCCTTCTCCCAGAGCTCGTTCAGGCGTTTGAGATCTCGCTCGCCGAGGCGGTCGAGCAGCAGCTCGCAGACGACCGCATGGTGGGTGACCTGCGCGGCCGGAAGGCGGAGGAGGCCTTGGGGCGTCAGTCCGACGAGCAGGCTGCGCCCGTCGTCGGGGTTGGTCGTCGCTCGACCAGCCCTGCCTTCGTGAGCCGATCCACCGACCTCGAGACGCCACTCGGGCTGAGGTTGCGTCGCTCGCCCAGCTCCCCGATCGCGAGCGCCCCGTCGGGCGCGGTCACAAGCGTGATCAGGACCATGTTGTTTGCGTAGCGCAAATACCTTAACTGCCCCGCAGGCAACTATGAAAGGGAGATTCCCTATGGCGAGCAGCATCGCTGAACACAGGGTCCTGACAGCCGACGAGGGTCTCCGGCTTCAATCGGGCCCGGGGCGGGACCTCGTCTTCAAGGTCACCGGCGAGGACACCGGCGGCGCCTTCGACTACTTCACCGTTGAAGTCGCGCCGAAGGGCGGCCCCCCCGCTGCATGTGCACCATAAGCAGGAGGAGACGGTCCACGTCCTCAAGGGGCGCTTCAAGGTCAGAATCGGCGAGGAGACCTTCGTGCTCGGCGAGGGCGGCTTTGCCTGCCTCCCATCCGAAATCCCGCATACTTTCGTCAACCTGACCGATGAGCCGGCCGAGATCGTCGTCGTGTGCTGGGGCCGCCGCTCAGCGCCGACTGAGCCCTCGCCTGGTCTCAGCCCTGGACCTCCATTTCCTCCAGCGCCGCCTTCAGCGCGTGGAGGGCGTCGTAGAGGCGACCGATGACGGCCTCCTCGGGGACACCGAGCTCGGTCGCGATCTGGGCGTAGGGCCGACCGCCGTAGTACGCGTCGACCAGGATCTGGCGGTCCACCCGATCGACCCGGCGCAGCGCCTCCTCGACCTGCCCCCCGAGGAGCGACTGCTCGAGACTTTGGACCGCTGTCTCGTCGCGCCCCAGGTCGATCACCACGTCGCGCAGGATCGCGAAGAGCCGGCGGGGCAGGCTCTCGAGCCCATCCTCGAAACGGTCCCCGGCCCTCCACGCTCGTAGGAAGCTCTCCTGGACCGCCTCCTCGGCGAGCCCGGCGTCGCCGAGCGAGCGCACGGCAAACCCGTAGAGCTCGTCCGCGTGGGCGGCGTAGGCGTCGCGCAGGTTGCGCCTGCGGTTCAGGGATCGCCGAGGCATCGCCTCTCCGGGCGCGGTCGCGCCCGGCGCGAGCCGTCCGCGGCGCCCGCTTCGGCGGTCGGTGTCATCACCGGGTCTACGTATGCGGCCCGCCCTGGGTTCAGCGGGTGATCGGTCGACCCGACCTCTGAACCTCCGCCGCGTGCGGCGCGTAGATCGGGAACAGCGGATTGGACGCGCGGGCCGCACCGCAGTAGATGTAGACAGACCCCATGGACGAACACCTGCGAGACGGAGGACCTGAGGCGCGCGCGTTCTGGCTGCGCTCACCTGGCCAGGGCGAGATCCGCCCCGTCGCCCTTCGCCGTCCAGGACCCGATGAGGTGCTGGTACGCACCCTGTGCTCCGGCGTCAGCCGCGGCACCGAGACGTTGGTCTTCCGGGGGCTCGTGCCGCCGGACCAGTACGAGGCGATGCGGGCTCCGTTTCAGGAGGGGAGCTTCCCCGGCCCCGTCAAGTACGGCTACCTCAGCGTCGGGAGGGTGGAGCAAGGCCCGGTCGATCTCCGGGGCCGCACGGTCTTCTGCCTCTATCCACACCAGACCGCCTACGTGGTGCCGGCGAGCGCCGTGACCGTCGTGCCGGAGGACGTCCCCGCGGCCCGCGCCGTACTCGCGGGCACCGTCGAGACCGCGGTCAACGCCCTGTGGGACGCGGCGCCGCTCCTCGGCGACCGGGTCGCCGTGGTCGGCGCCGGGATGGTGGGCTGTTGTGTCGCGCGGCTGCTGAGCTCCTTTCCGGCGACGCAGGTGACGCTGGTGGACGTCGATGCGGGCCGGTCCGACGTCGCGGCCGCGCTCGGCGTCGAGTTCGCGTTGCCGGGCGATGCGGCCGGCGATCTCGATCTGGTCGTGCACGCAAGCGCGACGTCGGCCGGCCTGCAGCGCTCGCTCGAGCTGCTCGCGCCCGACCGCACCGTGATCGACCTCAGCTGGTACGGCGACGCGGAGGTCCGGCAGTCGCTCGGCGGCGCGTTCCACTCGCGCCGCCTTGCCATCCGCGCCAGTCAGGTCGGCACGGTCTCGCCGGCCCGCGCCGGGACCCGCACGGCTGCCGAGCGTCGGGCGCTCGCGCTGGAGCTGCTGCGTGACCCCGCCTTCGACGCCTTGCTCACCGGGCAGTCCGGCTTCCGCCAGCTGCCCGACCTGATGGCCAGGCTCGCCGCAGGCCGCCTCCGGGCGCTCTGCCACACCATCACCTACGAGGAGAGTGACCTGTGTTCAGCCTGACGGTCCGCGACCACATGATGATCGCCCACAGCCTCCACGGCGAGACCTTCGGGCCTGCACAGCGCCTGCACGGCGCGACCTACGTGGTCGACGCCACCTTCCGCAGCCCCGACCTCGACGCCGACGGCATCGTGATCGACATCGGCCGGGCATCCGAGTGGCTGCGATCGGTCCTGGGCGAGCTCACCTACCGCAATCTCGACGACGAGCCGGCGCTGGCGGAGCTGAACACGACGACCGAGGAGCTGGCGCGGGTGATCGCCGACCGGCTCGCCGAGCGCGTGCTGGCCGGCGCCGCGGACGAGCCCGGCCGGGAGCCCGGCGCCGTGCTGGTCACGCTGCACGAGTCCCACGTCGCCTGGGCGAGCTACGAACGGCCGCTGTGAGGCCGGTCTACTTCGTCATGCCCGACGGCATCGACGATCCGGTCCGGGCGAGCGGCGGCAACACCTACGACCGCCACCTGCGTCGCGAGCTCGGCGCGTGCGGCTGGACGGTGCACGATTGCGCCGTCGCCGGCTTCTGGGACCGTCCCGACGCCGCATCCTTCGAGGCCCTCGCGGCGACGCTGCGGCAGATTCCCGATGACGCCGTCGTCCTGCTTGACGGGCTGATCGCCTCGACCGCCCCGCAGGTCCTCTCCCCGCATGCGGGCCGGGTGCGCCTGGTCGTGCTGGTGCACATGCCGCTCGGCCACCGCCCGCGCGACGGGGCGGCGCGGCGTCGGGAGGGCGCCGCCCTCGCCCTCGCCACCGCCGTCGTGACGACGAGCGGGTGGACCCGCGACCGCCTCGCCGAGCTCTACGGCCCGGCCGCCGACCGGGTCCGGGTCGCCGAGCCGGGCGTCGAGGGCGGTGCGGCGGCGCCGGGGAGCGCGACCGGCGAGGCGCTGCTCTGCGTCGGCCCGGTGAGCTTCGAGAAGGGCCACGACATCCTGCTCGAGGCGCTCGCGTCGATCTCGGCGCCAGCGTGGCACTGCACCTGCGTCGGCAGCCTGGACCGGGACCCGGCATTCGCCCAAGCGTTCCGTCAGCGCTCGCAGGACGCGGGGCTCGACCGGCGCATATCGCTTCCGGGGCCGTGGACCGAGGACGACCTCGGGCGCGGCTACGCCGCTGCCGACCTGCTCGTGGTGGCCTCGCGCGCCGAGACCTACGGGATGGTCGTCACCGAGGCGCTCGCG
>JAFDWG010000101.1 GCA_018268605.1 Actinomycetota bacterium
GAACCCGGTGTCCAGGTTCGGGGTCGACGTGTTGCCGATGACCGTGAAGTAGTTGTCGGGGTTCAGGATCTTGAGTTCCGCCTTGAGGCCGATTTCGTTCAACACACCCTGGTAGTACGTACCAGCGTCGTTGTTCGGGCTCTCGGAGTCGGTCCAGACGGTGACTTCTTTGTCTTTGATGCCCGATTCGGCGATCAGTTCCTTCGCTTTTTTGACGTCATGCGGGAACAGTTCGAATTTTTCGTAGCCGGGCATCCCGGGCGGCAGGATCTGCTGCGTGCCTTTGATCTGGCCGGTGTAGATCCTTTCCAGGGCGGCCGGGTCGACCGCGTAGTTGACCGCTTCGCGGACTTTCTGGTTGTTGAACGGTTCCGTCGTCTCGTTCATCCAGAAGTAGTAGGTCGAGAGCGTCGGCTCTTCCTTGAACTGCGAGCCTTCGAATTTTTCTTTGACTTCCTGGTAGCGGTCGGTCGGGGGCGGATCGAAGATCCAGTTGAGCTTGCCCGATTCGACGTCGTTGACCTGGGTCGACTGGTTGCGCTGGACTTCGATTTCGATCTTTTCGACGTGGCCCGACGGGATTTCCGTCATCTGTTTGCCGTTGTCTTTCGCCCAGTACGGATTCCGTTCGTAGTCCCAGCCTCGACCGGGCTCAGATTTGGTGATCATGTACGGACCCGACGCCGGGATCGGGCTGGCCGACTGATCCTTGTCCGGAGTTTTCTGCGGAACCGGAGCGACGAACATCAGCGCGAGCTCGTTTTCGAACGTGCCTCGCGGCTTTTCGAGGTTGATGACGATTTCGCCGGTCTGTTCGTTGACTTTGATGCCGGGGATGCCGCCCTTCTTCGTTTCCGCGAACTTTTCCGCGCCGACGATGTCGGTGTAGAAAGGGGAGCCGCCTGAGTTCGTGATGAAGCAACGTTCGACGGCGTATTTGAAGTCACCGGCTTTGATTTCTTCGCCGTTCGAGTATTTGAGACCTTTACGCAGGAACATCGTGTACGTCTTGCCGCCGTTGGTGACTTTCGGCAGTTCTTTGGCGAGACCCGGGATGATTTCCGCGCCTTCCGCTTCCGCGGCGTGTTTGTAGGTCAGCAGCGGGATGTAGACCGGACGCATCGCGGTCCATCCCTCCGCGGTGTAGGAGATCTGCGGATCCATGTAGTCGGGGAACGAGGTGTAGGCGCCCTTCAGGATGCCGCCTTCTTCACCGCCTCCGCCTTCGGCTTCCCCACCGCCACCTTCAGACGACCCACCTTCCGAGGTCGAGGCTGACGAGCTGGAGCTGGAGCTTCCACCTCCACATGCGGCCACTCCGACCGCCAAGACCGCTGCGAGTGCAGCGACCAGCAAGAAAAACGGCAACTTCTTCAAGACTCGACCTCCGAATTGGGTATTGGCATGCCTCCTGGCAGCAACTCCAGCACAACGTCGTGGCTTTCGTCAAGCGGAAATCCGCCGTCTGGCCGCGCTTCGCGCGATGGGTGCCAATTTCGCGCCAGGGGGACGATGAGAAGAGCGATCGCAAGGACGCCGAAACCGGACACGGCAAAGGTCGTCCGCGTCGAAGCGACGGTGGCCAAGACCCCTCCCAGAGCGAAGCCCACCCCCGGCATCGCTGCGGCAACCGATTCCAAGACGGCCATGATCCGGGCCTGCATACCCGACTCGGTCAACTCTTGAACCGCGCTGATCGCAGAGACCCACTCGACCCCGTTGCCGACTCCGCCGAGCACGGAAAATGCGCATGCCACCGCCAAAGTCGGCGCGATCCCCATTCCTAGGTAGCTGATGCCGACCGTCACGGTCGAGAGGAGCAGGAGGACGATCAACGGGGTCTTCTTCACCCGGGCGAAGATGAGGCTGCCGCCGACCATGCCGACGCCCCAGGTGGTCAGCAGGATCCCGTAGCCGGTGTCGGAGGCGCCGAGCGTTTCCTTCGCGTAGACGACCTCCAGCGGGGCGACCGCGGAGAAGAAGATGAAGGCGAGGCCCTGGGCGATCAGCACCCGGCGCAGGCGCGCCTGCTCGCGCAGGTAGGCGACCCCGGCCTTGACCCGGTCCCAGGTGCCGCCGTCTTCGGGCTCGGTACGCGGCAGCACGCCGGCGGTGACGATGATCAGGGCGACGACATAGAAGGAGGCGGCGTTCAGGTAGAGCGCGGCCTGGACGCCGATGCCCGCGACGACGAGTCCGGCGAGCGCCGGGCCGACGGCGGCGCCAGTGGTGAAGGCGATGTTCAGGAGACCGTTTCCCTGGCGCAGTTCGCCGGTCGGCTCGAGCAGGGCGACGACGATCGCCCGGGTCAGGGAGCGGCCTGCGAGGGCCATCGTGCCGTCGATCGTGGCGACGACGATCACCAGGGCGAGGGAGAAGTGCGTGGCCAGCACGGCAAGGACGCCGAAGGCCGCCACCTCGACCACGTAGATCAGGGGCAGGACGACCCGCGGCCGGATCCGCTCGACCCGCGTGACCAGCAAAGGGCCCAGGAAGGCGGGCAGAAATCGGGTCCCGAGGAAGAGCCCGGCGGTCGCCAAGGGGCTGTTCGTCAGTTCGAAGACGAGCACCGACAGGGCCACGATCCCCATCCAGTCGCCCATCTCGTTGACCGAGTAGGTGGCGAGCAGACGCCGGAACAAAGGCCGCTTCAGCGGCCCTGTCATGCGGTTTCCCTGCACGGGCACCCCTTCTCTCTACCTAATTTATGCACAAGTTTTCCTGCATTTGCACAAGTTCGGGATAGCTTGTGCTACAACTTGTGCGTCGCTGTTTGGAAGTTTTTGGACTTGCCAACCCGTGAGTTGCGGGCTTCAACACCACGGAAGGGGATCTAACATGACTTTTCGTTCGAACTAATTTCAGCTTCGGAGAGCCAAATATGCTCACCGAACCAAGCTTCTGAAGGGCGTCCATCTGGGGCGCCCTTCTTTTTGGGCCGATGAAGGGAAACTTGTGCAGAGCCTGAACGGCTGCTCCAGATTCCTTCTGCAATTCGAAGGTCATATGGCCAGAGTCGCTTGTTGGGCTTGAAATGCCGCTTTATCCTGCATCTCGCCTTATTAAGCCGCCTCCGCCGGTCGATAAAGATCAGACCGCACCTAGATATGCCCGAAAAAGCCAGCCATCTAACTGACCGGACCACCGTCGCCCGCAACGTCGGCTTGGCGCTGCTCGTGGTCGTCCTGGCGATCGCCGTCATCGCAGCGCCGTCGGCGAACTGGGACTTCGCGCTTCTAGGCGTCCTCCTCGGCTTCGCCATCTTCAGCGACCTCACCGCGAAGGTCGTCGAGGACCGGCTGAACATCTCGGGCAGCTTCCCGGCGCTGGTGCTGGCGATGGTCTTCCTCGGTGGCTCCCCCGCCGCAGTGATGGGGCTGGTGACCGCCTTCCTCGGCTACCTGCGCTGGCGCGAACCCCTCTCCTCGTTCATCCAGAACCTCCTCAACTACACGCTCTTCACGCTGGCCGGCGGGCTCGCCTTCCAAGGGATGGTCGACCTGACTGGGGTGACCGAGCACGAAGTCGGCTTCTACTGCCTGATCTTCGGCGTCTTCTGTTTCGCGCTGATGCTGAACTTCTCGGTCCTCGCCCTCTACTTCCGCTTCGTCCAGGGAACGTCCTATTTCAAGCAGGTCCAGAACGCGCTCCTGCCGCTACTCCCCTCGGAGCTCATGGCCGCCTTGATGGCGGTCGGGGTCGCCTTCCTCTACGTCCAGGTCGGGATCGCCGCGGTCGCGCTCTTCGGCGTCGTCCTGATCACCTTCCAGTACCTACTCGGCGCATTGCTCGTGTCCCAGCACCGGGCGGTCGAACTGCAGAATCGCTCCAACGAGCTGGCGAGCTTTCAGGTCGGCATGTTGAGCGCGCTGCTGCGGACGCTCGACCTGCGGGACCAGATGACGGCGCGGCACTCGGCCGCGGTGGCGCGGTACTCGCGGGCGATCGCACAGCGGGCCGGCTTCTCGCGCCAGGAGGAGGAGCTGGTGCATATCGCCGCGCTGCTGCACGACATCGGCAAGTTCATCCTTCCCGACCGGATCCTGAAGGCCAACGTGCCACTGACCGACGAGGACTGGATGCTGATCAAGCGCCACCCGCAGCAAGGCGCCCGCGTCGTCTCCTCGCTGGACGGCTACGGACCGGTGGCCGACATCATCCTCGCCCACCACGAGCGGATCGACGGCAAAGGCTATCCGCGCGGTCTGAAAGGCGATGAAATCCCTGAGTTGGCCCGGATCATCTCCGTCTCCGACACCTATGACGTGATGACCGCCCGCGACTCCTACCGCACCCCGATGTCGAGCCAGGACGCGATCGCCGAGCTCCGCCGCGTCGCCGGGGCCCAGCTCGACGCCCGCTTCGTCGAGGTCTTCATCGAACTCCTCGAGGGCCAGGACGTCTCCTTCCAGCACGGCGAGGCGGCCGACTTCGAGAAAGAGCTCGCCCTCGAGGCCCGGATCGCCGAGGCCGCGAGCCCCGACGGCGCGAGCAACCGCTTCCAGGTCGCCGGCGTCCAGAGCTCGTAGAGAGCCGGCCCTCCCCCGCCAAGCGGCGGCGAGGCGCCCCCACGCCGTCGCAAGTAGGTTGCAACCATGAAGGCGGTGACTTTTCAGGCGCCGGGTGAGGTGCGGGTCGAGGAGCGGCCGGAGCCGGTGCTCGAGCACGCCGACGAGGCGATCATCCGGATCGAGGCGAGCGGCGTGTGCGGCTCCGACCTCCACATCTACCACGGCCGGGTGCCGGTCGAGCCGGGAACGGTGATCGGCCATGAGTACGTCGGGACGGTGCTGGAGGTGGGCGAGGGAGTGACGCGGGTCGTTCCCGGCGACCGGGTGCTCGGTTGCTTCCACGTCGCCTGCGGCAGCTGCACCGCCTGCCTGCGCGGCGATTACCACCGCTGCGAGCGCGGGCGGACCTTCGGCCACGGCTCGACCCTCGGCTCGCTGCCGGGGACGCAGGCCGACCAGGCGCTTGTGCCGTTCGCCGACATCGTCCTGCGCAAGGTCCCCGAGGGGATGTCGGCGGAGACGGCGCTCTTCGCCGGCGACGTGATGGGGACCGGCTACCACGCTGTCGCTCATGCCGGGATGAAGGAGGGCGACACGGTAGCGGTGCTTGGGCTCGGGCCGGTCGGCCTCTGCGCCGTCCAGGCCGCCGTGGCCGGTGGCGCGTCCCACGTCTTCGCGGTCGACTCGGTCGAGCAGCGGCTCGACCTGGCCAAGAGGTTCGGCGCCACGCCGGTCCACCTCACCGAGGACAACGCGAAAGCCGAGGTCCGCGGCGCGAGCGGCGGGCGCGGCGCCGACGTCGTCGTCGAGGCGGTCGGCCATCCGGGGGCGGTGGAGGCAGCAATCGGGCTCGCCCGCAACGCCGGGACGGTCTCCGGCATCGGCGTGCTGGTCGGCCGCTCGGAGATGAACCTCGGCCTCGCCTGGCTGAAGGGGCTCGACCTGCGGCTCGGCCTCGCCAACGTGATCGCCCACGTCGACCGGGTGCTGGCGCTGCTCGACTCGGGCAAGCTCGACCCGAGGCCGCTCGTGACCCACCACATGAAGCTCGAGGACGCGGTGGAGGCCTACGAGATCTACGACCGCCGCGAGGCGCTGAAGATCATCCTCACCCCATGATGAGGATCGGCGCCGCACGGGTAGGTTGAACGCATGGCGCTGTTGAGCGACGAGGAGATCGATGCGAAGCTCGCCGGGCTGGACGGCTGGGAGCGGCGCGGCGGGGTGATCGCCAAGGCCTTCGACCGGGGCGACTTCGTCGGCTCGGTGCGGTTCGTCGACTCCTTGGTCGCGCCGGCCGAGGAGATGGGCCACCACCCCGACCTGGAGATCTCCTGGAGCACCGTGACGGTGACGATCTCCACCCACTCCGAGGGCGGCCTCACCGCGGCCGACTTCGAGCTGGCGACGGAGATCGACGCGTTGGCCTGAGCGCCGCGCCCCCTCAGCGGGCGAGCGCCTCGACCAGGCGACGGCCGCACTGAAGGCCCGGGTCCTTCTCCGGGTTGTAGCACCCGAGCGACATGCCGATCAGCTCCTCCGAGGCGGCCAGGGGCGCCAGCACGGCGGCGAGCTCGTCCCAGTCGAGGCCGCCCGGCTGCAGGTAGTCGGTAGCCGGGAAGACCGCTTCGTCGAGGACATCGACGTCGAGGTGGAGCCAGAATGGGCCGGCGGCCGAGAGGCGGCCCGCCAGTTCGGCGCTCGCCGCCGCGACCCCGCGCTCGCGTAGTTCCTCGGCCCCGGCGAGGAGCGGCGGCCGGACCAGCTCCTCGGGCTGGCGCATCCCGTCGGCGATCGACTCGGCGCGGTCACGGAAGCCGATCAGGGCGGTGCGCTCGGGGATCGCCGTGGCGCCGCCGGCGACCTCGACCCACGCTGCCGGGCCGATCCCGAGCGCGACCGCGATCGGCATGTCGGCGGCCTCGCCGGTGGTCGAGGTGTCGCCGTCGTAGAGGTCGAGGTGACCGTCGACATGGGCAAGGCCGAGCGGCGCGCCGAGCACGTCGCGCGCTCCTGCCAGGGCACCCGGAAGCTCTGCGCAGCAGCCGCCGATCAGGAAGGGGCGCTCCTCGGCGGCGATCGAGGCGGCGACGGCGGTGCGGATCGCGCGCGTGCAGGCGAGGACGTCGGGGCTCGCGACGATCCCGGTCGCCGGGTCGCGCTCCTCCCCGCGTATCCGTACCGCGAGGTCGCCCTCGTCGCGCGCGCCGAGCGCCTCGGGCAGGCCGAGCTCCCGAAGGGCCGCGGGAGCGTGCTCGGTGCCGCCGGAGCGGCCGACCGAGTCGACCGGCACGCCGATCGTCACCGTCGCGTCCACACCGGGGAGACTGCCAAACTCAGGGGCGATGGCCAAGCGCAGGAAGAGATCATCGAAGGAGAAACGACCACGCGAGAAGGCGCCGGCCGTCCCCTACACCGATCCCGAGGGCAACGTGCTGGTGCTGCGCGAGACGCTCAGCCCGGCGACGATCAAGAAGATCGGCGAGGCGCCTGCGAGCCACGCGGCCAACCTGGAGGACACCTGGGCGCGGCGCGAGGAGACCCTGTTCGAGCGCCTCGCGGTCTCGTGGGAGATCGCCGGGCTGCCGCTGGACGACCAGAAGATGCTGCTCGGTCGCTACCGCATGGCCGACGCCGAGACCCGCGCCTGGGTGCGGCGGACGATCGCCGAGCATCTCGAACGCCACATCCCCGAGCTGGCCTGATCATGGCTGAGGAGCTGCGGATCGACGAGCGGCTGGCGATCCCGCTGGCCGAGATCGAGCTGCGCGCCAGCCGCTCTTCGGGGCCGGGCGGGCAGCACGCCAACGTCACCGCCTCGCGGGTGGAAGCGGTCTTCGACGTCGAGGCATCCCGGTCCCTCGACGAGGCTCGGCGGGTGCGGCTGCTGGAGCGCCTCGGGCCGATCGTAACCTCGGTGTCCCAGGACGCCCGCGGCCAGTACCGCAACCGCGAACTGGCCCTGGAGCGTCTCGCCGCAAAGCTCGCCGCCGCCCTGCGCATCCCCAAGCACCGCCGCCCGACCCGGCCGACCAAGGCCTCCCGTCGCCGGCGCCTCGAGCAGAAGCGCCGCACCGGCGAGCGCAAGCAGGCCCGCCGCCGCTGGAGTCCCGACGACTGACTCCGGGTGGAGGGCCGAAAGGCGGAGGGGGTGGGATTCGAACCCACGAGCGCCTTGCGACGCCAACAGTTTTCGAGACTGCCCCGTTCAACCGCTCCGGCACCCCTCCGCGGGGTTCGAGGCACAGACATCGATGTTATCGACGCGGCGCCGGACGGTCG
>JAFDWG010000102.1 GCA_018268605.1 Actinomycetota bacterium
CGGCCCCCACGGCGGCATCCTCGACCGCCTCGACGCCGTCCTCTTCACCGTCGTCGTCGGCTACTACCTCTCCGTAGCCCTCGTCTACTGAGTCTTGTCATATCCCGAAGAGGCACGGGCCCGACGCGAACGAATCGACTTCTTGGCCGGGAAAGTACGCGCGTCTCTCGTCAGGAAGAAAGCGTATATCGCCAGGTTGCGCGCGGAAGGCCGTTTGCCGCCCGACGAAGGACCTCCCAGCCGCTTTTAAGGAGCCGGAAGGTGCGCTCCGTATCCTTCGGGGCAGATGAGGAACGTGCTGATACTCGGCTCGACGGGGTCGATCGGGACGCAGGCGCTAGAGGTGATCTCGGCTTCGCCGGACCTGAAGGCCGTCGGCCTGGCGGCCGGGCGTGGCTGGGAGACGACCGTGGCGCAGGCGCGCGAGCACGGGGTGAAGGCCATCGCCCTGGCCGATCGCGATGCCGCCGCACGGGCGGGGGAGGCCTGGGACGGGCGCGTGCTCGCCGGCGAGGAGGGCGTGCGCGAGCTGATCGCGGCGGTCGAACCAGACCTCGTCCTGAACGGCATCGTCGGAGCCGCCGGGCTGGCCTCGACGGTCGTAGCGCTGACCGCCGGGATCGATGTCGCGCTGGCCAACAAGGAGAGCCTCGTGCTCGGCGGCGAGCTGGTGATGGCGCTGGCCGAGGCCACCGGCGCGCGCCTCCTGCCGGTCGATTCCGAGCACTCGGCCCTGCACCAGCTGATCGGCGCCGAGGCGCCGGGCACCGTCGCCCGGCTGGTCGTCACCGCCTCCGGCGGGCCTTTCCGCGGCCGCACCGATCTGGACGATGTCTCGGTCGCCGATGCGCTCGACCATCCGACCTGGAAGATGGGCGGTCGGATCACGGTCGACTCGGCGACGCTGATGAACAAGGGCTTCGAGGTGATCGAGGCGCACCACCTCTTCGGCGTACCCTTCGAACGGATCGAGGTCGTCGTCCACCCGCAATCGCTCGTCCACTCGCTGATCGATCTGGTCGACGGCTCGACGCTCGCCCACCTCGGCCATCCCGATATGCGCGTGCCGATCTCCTATGCCCTGCATTACCCGGAGCGGGCGCCCGTCGACGTGCCGCGGCTCGATCTCGCTGCGGTCGGCGCGCTGACCTTCGAGGAGCCCGACCCCGACACCTTCGCCTGCCTGCGCCTCGCGCTCGAGGCAGGCCGCACCGGGGGGACCGCGCCGACCGTGCTTAACGCCGCCGACGAGGTCGCCGTGGCCGCCTTCCTGGGCGGCGAGATCCCCTTCACCGCCATCCCGGCTGTGATCGAGCGCACCCTCGATGAGATGCCCGGCCAACCGGTGACCCACTTCGACGACCTCTTCGCCGCCGACGCCGAGGCGCGCCGCCGCGCCGCCACCTTCGCCAAGGAGCTCGCCCCCGCATGAGTTGGGTCTACGTCTTCCTCGGCTTCTGCGCGTTGATCCTGCTCCACGAGGCGGGTCACTTCGTCGCTGCCAAGGCGACCGGGATGCGCGTGGAAGGCTTCTTCCTGTTCTTCGGCCCGACCCTCTGGTCGTTCAAGCGCGGCGAGACCGAGTACGGCATCAAGTCGATCCCCCTCGGTGGCTACGTGAAGATCAACGGCATGAACCCGGAAGAAGAGATGCCTCCCGGGGAAGAGCACCGCGCCTACTACCGCCAGAAGGTCTGGAAGCGGATCGTCGTCGCCGCGGCGGGGCCCGCCGTCAACATCGTGCTTGCCTTCGTGATCCTCTATTTCGTCTTCGCGATCGGCGGGCTGAACGACGGTCACGCCAAGACGGTGGTTGCCGAAACGAGTCCTGGCTCGGCCGCGGCCAATGTCCTGCAGGAAGGCGACCGGATCGTCGCGGTCGACGGGCGCACCTTCAAGAGCCTCGAACCGGAAGAACGGATCGAAAAGATCGGCGAACAGATCCGTTCGCACAGATGCGCCGGTAAGCCTACGAACGAATGCGCCGCGACGAGCCCCGCGGAAGTCACGGTCCTGCGAAACGGCCAAGAAAAGACCTTCGAGATCACCCCCCACTACAACGCCGAAGCGGGACGGATGCTTCTCGGCGTCGCCTGGGACGTAGAAAACCACTGGGTCGGGATCAGCGCCGGCCACGCGGTGTCCAAAGCGGGCGACGCGATGTGGGAAGTGGTCTCGAGAACCGCCTCGGTTTTCTCCCACATCTTCGAAGCCGAAAAGCGCAAGGAAATCTCCAGCGTGGTCGGCATCTCGGATGTCGGGCACGAAGTCGTGAAGCGGGGCTGGCGGGAGTCCTTCCTGCTGCTGGCCCTGGTCAGCCTCTCGCTCGGCCTGATCAACCTGGTCCCGATCCTGCCCCTCGACGGCGGCCACATCTTCTGGGCGCTGGTCGAGAAGCTGCGCCGCGGCAAGCCGGTCTCGATCAAGGTCATGGAGCGCGCCACGATCATCGGCTTCGCCCTGGTCCTGATGCTGATGGTGATCGGCGTCTCCAACGACATCGGCCGCATCACCGGCGAAGGCTTCAACGTCTCGAAATAGCGGGGACGGGCCCGGTGGGTCCGCTGGATAACCTTTGGATATGGCTTCCAAACGGCAGATCTTCGTCGGCAGCTTGCCGATTGGCGGTGGCGCGCCGGTCGCGGTGCAGACGATGACCAAGACCGAGACCGCAAATCTGACCGCGACGCTGGACCAGATCCGGAAGGTGGCGGACGCGGGGGCGGACGTGGTGCGTTGCGCGGTGCCGCGCGAGCAGGATGCCGAGGCGCTGCGGACGATCGTCGCCGAGTCGCCGATCCCGGTGATCGCCGACATCCACTTCAACCACACGCTGGCGCTGAAAGCGATCGAAGCCGGGGCGCACGCGATCCGGCTGAACCCGGGGAACATCGGCGGGCGGGAGAAAGTCGCCGAGGTGGCCGAGCTGGCGAACAAGCGCAAGGTGCCGATGCGGATCGGCGTCAACTCCGGCTCGCTGCCCAAGCACCTGCACGAGCTGGAGCGGGAGGCCCCGGTCGAGGCGCTGGTCGCCGCCGCGGTCGAGTTCGTCGAGCTGATGGAGAGCCTCGACTTCACCAACTTCAAAGTCTCGATCAAGTCGACCAACGTCCCTTACACGATCGCCGCCAACCGGCGGCTGTCGGAGAAGATCCCCTACCCGCTGCACCTCGGGATCACCGAGGCGGGGACGAAATGGTCCGGGGCGCTGAAATCGGCGGTCGGGCTGGGGACGCTGCTGGCCGACGGGGTGGGGGACACGATCCGGGTCAGCCTCTCGACCTTCCACGCCGAGGAAGAGGTCAAAGTCGCCTGGGAGATCCTCAAGGCGCTCGGCCTGCGCGAGCGCGGCCCCGTGCTGATCGCCTGCCCGACCTGCGGTCGCCTGCAGTTCGACATGGACTCGGTCGTCGCCGAAATCGAGCAGCGGCTCGAAGGCTACGAGGAGCCCGTCGAGGTCGCGGTGCTCGGCTGTGCGGTGAACGGGATCGGCGAGGCCGCCCACGCCGACTTCGGCATCGCCGGAGCCAAGAACGAGGGCCTGATCTTCGCCGGCGGCAAACCGCTCCGCAAGGTTCCACAGGCGAAGCTGGTCGACACGCTCTTCGAGGAGATCGACAAGTCCCTGGACCGCGGCGGCAAGGTCGAGTTCGACGAGGCCGAGTCGCGCGAAGGCGCCGAGTGGGTCGCCAACATCGAGCAGGAAAACGCCGGCGACCTGACCCCCGAGAAGATCGCCGCGATGGAGAAGGAAGCGGTCGAAAAAGGCGAGTCCGACAAAGTCCTCCTCGACGAGGAGGCCAGTCCGACCGCCGGCCGTCGCTTCACCAGGGCCTGACAGCGCATATAGATTGGCGCCATGCCTGACGTCGCTCCGTTCGGTCGCGGGAGGGTCCGGCGCCTCTTCGGGCTCGATCGCAGCGGTCCCAAACCGCGACAGACCCGCAAAGGGGAGCCGCTCAACCCGTGGACGATCCCAAACTTCGTCGGGTACCTGCGGCTGGCGGGGATCCCGGTCTTCCTGATCTTGGCCTACTCCTCGGGGGACGGGCGCTCGACCGCGGCGGCGGCGATCTTCTGGCTGATCGCCGCGGGGGACTATCTCGACGGCTTCCTCGCCCGCGTCACCGGCCAATACAGCCGCATGGGCGCCCTGATGGACCCTTTCATCGACCGCCTGACCGTGATCTCCGGCGCCCTGGTCTGCTGGAGCTTCGAGCTCCTCCCTCGCTGGGCCCTCGTCCTCCTCGCCCTGCGGGAGATCGCGATGCTCCTCCTCGGCGAGTACGGGCTCAAGCACGGGGTGGACATCCAGATCAACTGGCCCGGGCGGATCGGCGTCTTCTGGATCATGGCCGGGATCTTCTTCGCGATGGTCTTCGCCGGTTGGGTGCCGGTCGCACTCTTCTTCTTCGGCCTCGCGATGTCCCTGATCGCGACGGTGCTCTACGCGCGTGACGGTATCCGCGGGGTGCGGGCGCAACGCTCGGTTCCACCTGAGGGTTGAGCGCGCCGCCGCGCTCTGGTTTGCAGCCCAGCCTCGAAAAACCTTCAACCTACGGTTGAACGTTTTGGTCGGCCGATCTATACTGCCCTCCCGACAATCTGGCGGCAGGCCCAGCCGACTCTTCGACAAGGAGCACGATGGAGGACACCTTTCCCGATCTTGGTTCCCTCAGCGACAAGGAGCTGAAGGACCTGATCGACAACCTCACCGCCGAGGAGAACGAGATCTCCTACAAGCGCCGCGTCCTACACGGGAAGATCGACATCCTGCGGGCCGAGCTGGTGAACCGCCTGCGTCAGAAACGCGAGCGCGGCGACTCGCTCATCTCCGGGGACGACGTCGAGCAGCTGACCAACATCCTCGCGGGCAGGGCCCAGGGCGAGGATCCGGACGCTTAACGGAGCGCCGAGAATGTCCGCCGTCCACTGCCCAGAGTGCGGGTTCGCGAACCCCGAGGGCGCCAACTACTGCCAGAAATGTGGCGCCTACCTGGGCGGGCCGGCGGAGAGCAAAGAGGACCCGACGACGATGACCTACCGGGTCGACGAGACGGGGGACATGCAGCCCGTCGACATCGAGGACGTGGTCGAGGAATCGGGCGCGGCGCTGGTCATCCGGGCCGGCGGCGGTCGCGCCGGGGAGAGCTTCTCGATCGACGAGGACCGCACCTCGATCGGCCGCAGCCCCGACGCGGGCGTGTTCCTCGACGACGTGACCGTCTCCCGCAACCACGCCCTGTTGGTGCGGCGCCGCGACGGCCTCTACATCGACGACCTCGGGTCTCTGAACGGCACCTACGTGAACCGGCGCCGGATCGAGTCCCACCGGCTCGCCGACGGCGACGAGATCCAGATCGGCAAGTACAAGCTCTCCTACCTCGAGCGCTGATGGCCTCCGTCCCGGATTCCGCCCGGCGCACGCCGGATTCCGCTTCCCGTCCCCGCAAGGCGCTGACGATCGGTGCCGTCTGCAAGATCCTGCAAAGCGAATTCGACGACGTCTCGATCTCGAAGATCCGCTACCTGGAGGATCAGAAGCTGCTGAACCCGCGGCGGACCTCCGGTGGATATCGCCTCTACAGCCAGTCCGACGTGGAGCGCCTGCGGACGATCCTGCGGCTGCAGCGCGATGAGTTCCTGCCGTTGCGGGTGATCCGCCAGGAGCTCGCGGCGGGCAACGACATGGGCTTCGGCGGCATCGGCGGCGACGCCGGCGAGCGGAAGGCCACTCCCGGCGCGGTGCGCCGCGCGATCCTGGTCGACACCTCGCGCACCTACCTGAGCCTGGAAGAGATTCTCGAGGAGACCGGGGCCCGCGAAGAGCTCGTCTCCGAGCTCGAAGGCTTCGGGATCGTCCAGCCGGAGAAACGCGAGGGAAAAATCGTCTACGACGAGACCGACCGCGAGATCGTCCGGGCCGCGAACGAACTGTCACGGGTGGGTGTCGGGGCGCGCAACCTGCGCATCTTCCGCTCCTCCGCCGACCGTGAGTCCCAGCTCCTGGAAGCGCTGCTGGGACCGTCCCTGCGCTCGCGCAACCCGGAGCGGCGCAAAGAGGCGCTGCAGAGCCTGGAAAGCCTTGCCGCGACCGTCAGCCACCTGAAGCACCTGCTGCTGGTCCGCGACCTGCGCCGCCTCGCCGGCGACTAAGCGCCGGCGATGCCGCGGGTGACCCGCAGGCGCACGGTGGAGGCACCGGTCGCCGCCGTCTGGAAGCTCGTCTCCGATCCATACGCGCTGCCGCGCTGGTGGCCGCGGGTCTCGCGGGTGGAGGACGTCGACGCGCGGGGCGGGCGCCGCAGCCAGTGGACCAAGGTATTGGAGACGCAGCACGGGCGGGGCGTGCGCGCCGATTACCGCTGCGTGTCGTCGGCCGAGCCGGAACGCTACGTCTGGGAGCAACAACTGGAGGGCTCGCCGTTCGCGAAACACCTGAAGGAGTCACGGGTCGACGTCGAACTGCACCCGGCGGGGGAGCGGGAGACGCGGGTCGTGCTGACTTCGTCCCAGGCCATGCGTGGGATGTCGCGCCTCGGCGGCTGGATGATGCGGCGCGGCCAGCGAGACATCCTCGACGCGGCGCTGGACGGCATCGAGGACGCGCTGGCGTGATCGAGCCGCGCCGCGACACCAACTGGTGGGGCTGGGGCGACCCGATGCGGCGCACCGAGCTCGACGCGACCGCGCTCGGGGTCCTGCGCGAACGGATCGGTGAGCTCGAGCCCTGGCCGCCGCCGGCGCGCCTTGAGGACTTCGAGCTGCCCCCGTCGCGTCCGCTGCCCCGGGCAGTGGTCGACGCGGTGGGGGCAGGCTCGGTGTTCGACTCCAAGGAGGACCGGCTGCGCCATGCGCGCGGCAGCGGTTATGTAGATCTGGCGCGGATGCGCTCGGGGCGCCTGGAGAACGCCCCGGACGCGGTGCTCGTTCCCGCCGACGCTGCCGCCGTGGGCCGGTTGATCGATGCCTGCGCGGCCACGGGCGTCGCCGTGGTCCCGTTCGGGGGCGGGACGAGCGTCGTCGGCGGGGTGGAGCCACTGCGCGGCCCGCACGAGGCGCTGATCAGCCTCGACCTCACGGCGCTGCGTGAAGTCAGCGTCGACGAGGTCTCACTGACGGCGCGTCTCGGCGCCGGGCTGCGTGGGCCAGAGGCGGAGGCGGCACTGGGGGCGCAAGGCCTCACCCTCGGCCACTTCCCGCAGTCCTTCGAGTACGCGACGATCGGCGGGTTCGCGGCGACCCGCTCGGCGGGCCAGGCCTCGAGCGGCTACGGGCGCTTCGACTCGCTGGTCAGCTCGGTCCGCCTGCTCGCGCCCGCGGGGAACCTGCGGACCCTGGAATCCCCGCATACGGCCGCCGGGCCCGCCCTGCGTGAGCTCGTGATCGGCTCGGAGGGCGCTCTCGGCGTGATCCCGGACGTGACGGTCCGAGTGCGCCCGGCGCCGCCGCAGCGCCGCTATGAGGCCTGGATGGCCGAGAGCTTCGAGGCGGGGACGAGCATCGTCCGCGTCCTCGCCCAGGGGCCGGGCCTGCCGACCGTGATCCGGGTCTCCGACGAGGAGGAGACGATGGGCTCGCTGGCGCTCTCGGGGCTGATGATCCCGATCGTCATC
>JAFDWG010000103.1 GCA_018268605.1 Actinomycetota bacterium
GACCAGATCCACGCCAGAGCGTAGTAGAGCGGCGGCGTCGACTCGCTGGTCCAGACCCTGTGCATCGTTTCCGGGAAACTCGAGACCAGGACGCGACCGGCCGTGACAGCCTCGTCGTGGCGGTAGCTCTGCAATCCGAGCGTCGAAAAGCGGAGCGCCGCGGCAAACGCCGTCAGGCCCAGGAGTGCCCACAGGAACCTCTTGTCGAACCCGCGGTTCAACTGGGCACAGCGTAGATCTGTCCTCCGGCTTCCATCACCTTTTTCGGCGCCAGCGGAGCGGGCGGCGGACCGGCGATCACTTCGCCGGTTTCGGCGTTGTACTCACCCCCGTGGCAAGGACACACGATCACACCTCCCTGGAACCCGACCGTACATCCGGCGTGGGTGCACACCGCGCTGAAGGCGGTGAGGTTGCCTTGGGAGTCACGGATGACGATGTCCGGTTCACCGCTCGCGGGGTCGCTGTAGGTGGCAGCCTGTTCCCTCGGAAGCCGGCTGCCGGGCCCCAGCTTCACGGCGCCTTTGGGGAGCTTCGACGTGTGTGCGCCCGCATCGGCCCCTGGCTTACCCGCGCCGGCGGCCGGGCCGCCCCCGGAACCGGTACCTGCGGACGAGGTATTGGCGGTCAGCGTGCGAGAGGGGGAGTAGTTGCCTTTCACCAAGGTCGAGATGCCGGCGATCGCCAATGCCACCCCGGCAAGCTCCGCGAGGAGGACCCGCCGGGTCGAGGCCGGAGAGGATTCGGCGACTTCGCCGCCGGTCATGGGAGTCAGCCGGGTTCGCCTCACCAGGCCCTCGGGGGGATTCTCCACGAGGTTGTCGAGGGCCGGCTGCCCGGTCGCGCCGGCGAGGACGAAAGGAAGCCAGGCGAAGGAGAAGACGAGGTCAGGGCCGAGAAAGTAGGGACTCGTATTCCAACTGGCGGTCAGGAAGAGGAGGAAGTTCAGGCACATGCCGCCCGCTGCCGCGATCCGGGTGAAGAGCCCGACCGTGACCAGTAGGCCGATCAGGATCTCGGTGATAGCGACGCCGACTCCCGCCACTCCGGGATGTGGAATCGCGAATGCCCGGAGGATGAAGCCACCGGGCGTGCCATTGGCGAAGCCTTCGAGCTGAGTGCCGATGTAGGTCGGCGCGCCGGGGTGAAGAAAGCCCGGATCGCTCAGCTTCTGAATGCCTGCGTAGATGAAGGTGATGCCGAGGAAAAGGCGCAGAGGGAAGAGGGCCATGGCCGGTGAGAGCCGAGATGACATTGCCGGAACCGTCGACTCTGGGACTAAATGACTCAGGAGGAGAAGATGAGACTCTTCTTACGGTCGCGGTGGGGCGGCATGAGAAGGCGATGGTCGCGACGGTCGCCGCGAGGCCCGGAGAGTGCGTCCTCGGCGTCGCCTGCGGCACCTGGATGGTCAGCGCCGGTCCGAGGCGTGGCGCGGGGCCGGGATCGGCGAAGTGCGGTTCGGCGGATGGGGCTCGGTTTCTCTTTCGCGGTGGGTGATTTGGAGATAATGCGCGACTCTGGGCCCCAAATCCGAGGGAAATCGATGGAACCGGTCGAGCTCCGGACACCCCAACGCTCTACGCGTCCCGTTCCTCCCCGCATAAGGAACGGGCTGCTCGTTCTGGACGATCGTGGAAAGCCTTGTCTCCTGAGGGCAGGGCGAACGGGGCACGATCCGAATCCGCACTGCGGAGTCCAATCCATTCGAGCCAGCAATGCGCGTCCTGGTGACAATCAAAGCGTCTTGATGCCCCTTCCTGGGTATTCGCCTTCCGGATCGTGAACAAGGGAGCCAAGCCTGCGTCCCGATTTCATGTCCCCTTCGAGCGAACGTTTGTGTTCGACGGCTCCCCGGGTGACCTTTGGGATGCGGTGGCGCTCCTTGCCCGCCGCAATGATTTCGATGAGCGGATGTTTCGCTTTGAGCTCAGCGGGCGGCCCCTCGAGGCCGGCTCGACGGTAGACGTGGATGTAACGCCGCCACTTCCGTACCGGGTGCGCCTGCAAATCCAATTCTCCGAATGTATCCGGCCATCCGAAATCAAGATCGCTATTCGGGGTGACGTCGACGGCGTCGGATCGGTTCGGCTACTGCAGCGCGGAGACAAGACCTACGTCATGGCAACGTGGAGCGTAGAGATAGTGCAACCGGCCATGAGAACCGCCGCGAGGGTCGCCTACCCGATCGTCGTCTGGGGCCAAGACCTCGCCGTCGACTCGATCGTCCGGGCTTTTCGCCGTCAGCTCGCACCGTGAGCTTGTCCGGAACCCATCCTCCATTCAGCGGCACAGGGTCTGCTCATGCTCAGGAGTAGGCATCGAGGAGCTCCGGTCTGCCGAAAATCCGACCCGTGCGGGACCTTTTCGCGATGGCGCGCACGGCTTAGGATCTGGCGATGCGCGAGTTCTCCTCGCCGGCCGAGCAATACGACAAGTTCATGGGCCGCTACACCGTGCCGCTCGCCCGGGCGTTGGCGGATGAGGTGCAGGTCGGCCGGGGAATGCGCGTCCTCGATGTCGGTTGCGGGCCGGGCGGGCTCACCTCGGAGCTGGCCGCGCGGGTCGGAGCCGAGGCAGTTGCCGCGATCGATCCGGCCGAGCAGTTCGTCGCCGCGTGCTCCGAGCGCAATCCGGGAGCCGATGTGCGTCAGGGGGTCGCCGAAGAGCTGCCATGGGAGGACGACACTTTCGACGCGGCTCTCTCGTGCCTGGTCATCGCCTTCATGGCGGACGCCGACGCGGGGCTGCGGGAGATGAGGAGGGTGACCAGATCGGGAGGAACGCTCGGCGTCTGCATGTGGGATATCGCGGGCGGGGGGATGACGATGCTGCGTCTCTTTTGGGACGCGATGAAGGCGGTGAAGCCTGACGTCCAAGGGGAGCGTCCGCGGGCCGGAGCCGCCGAGGGCGACATCGCCGAGCGACTGGAGCGGGTGGGAGTCCGCGACGTCTCCGGCGGCGCGTTCGAGGTCAGCGTCATCTATGAGGGATTCGAGGACTTCTGGCGGCCGTTCACCTTCGGGGTCGGGCCCGCGGGCCAGGCACTGGCCGCGCTCGAGGCTCCTGAACAGGAGGCGGTGCGAGCGGCGCTCCGGCCAGAGCTTCCGGAAGGCACCTTTTCTCTCGCCGCACGCTCCTGGTACGCGACCGCGACCGTTTAGCCAGAGGTAGCTGCCGTAGGGCCCCGGACTCCTTTGCGGGGCGGGGCCCGCACCTGGACAGGGCCATCGGCGGCGGGGTAAGGTCGAGCGAGGCAGGGCTCACCGAGAGGAAAGAGGCCTGATATGACCGTCGAGGCAAGGTGGGACCTGAACCTTCACCGGGCGTCGTCCGTAACCAGCCGAGACGTGGACCGGAATCAGATCCTCTACGACCGCCTGGCCGACTTCTATTCCGATCGGGCGCTCCTGCCGGCCGAGCGGGTGGCGCTCGGCCGCCTGGGTCCGATCCTAGCCGAAACGGACATGCTCGACCTCGGCGTCGGGGGCGGCCGCACCGGCTACACGTTCGCCCCCCTCGTCAACCGATATGTCGGACTCGACTACTCGCCGCGGATGATCGAGCGGGCCCGGCAGACGATCGGCGACGACTCCAACGTCGAGCTCATCGTCGGTGACGCCCGCGACCTTTCCGCCGTTCGAGGTTCGTTCGGCTTCGTCCTCTTCAGCCTGAACGGCATCGACGCCGCAGCCCCCTCCGAGCGGCCGCGCATCCTGGCGGAGATCCATCGGGTCTTACGCCCTGACGGCTGTCTGCTCCTGTCCTCGCATTCGTTGAACGCGCTGCCGCTGACGGCGGAGCGGTCGCGCCCGGCTCGTTGGCGGAACTCGACGATCTATCGCTCATACGCCATGGTGGATGACCTGCGTCTCCGCCTACGCATCTCCCGCATCAACAGGGAAATCGACCTCGTAGATGCGCGCCGGCGCGGATGGACCCTCGTCCGTGGCCGGGGTCACCCCGGGGTCGTCGAGTGCTACGTGGACCCCGAGTTCCAGGTCCGACAATTGAGCGAGGCCGGCTTCGAGACGTTGATGACCATCGGGGCCGATGGCCGACAGGTGGAGATCCCCTACGACGGTCCCGACCCGTGGCTCGACTACCTCTGCGAACCCAGGTCCTGAGCGCGGTCCCTGGATGGGGGTCTTCGTGGTTGCGTTCGAGCCTCGCAGGTGGGATGGTCCCCACGGGGCGCGCGAACCACTGCCGGTGGGCATCCGATCACTGGAGAGGAAATCTGCATGGAGACCGTGCTTGTGTTTCACGAGGTAGACGACGTCGACCATTGGCTCTCCTCGCCGAAGCGAGAGGAGATCCTTGGACCGATGGGAGTCACGGTCCGCACTTTCAAGGACCCGGACGATTCGAATCGAACCGCACTGATCTTGGAGGTGCCTAGCAGGGAGCAGTTCGAAGAGGCGCTCCGCGGTGAGGAGGCCGCGGAGGCGATGAAATTCGACGGTGTCCGTCCGGAGACCGTCCTGGTCCTCGAGGAGGTACTCCCATGAAGTACTACGTCAGCCCGACCCCTGGCCCGGTGCCGCCGACGCCGGAGATGCTCGACGCGGCGATGGACTGGATCGAGGGAAAGCTCGAAGACGGAACGTTCGATTGCGTCTACGGCTTCATCGAGGGGGGCGGGTTCTCCGTCGCCAATGTCGATTCCCATCGGCAGGTGCTCGAACTGATGGGCGACTACCCGCTCTACGGCTTCATGAGCTGGGAGGTCAAGCCGTTGCTCGCATTCAAAGAAGGGATCGACGTGGTGCGGGCCAAACTCGTCGAGGCCCAGGCGGCCATGGGGGGCGGCTGAACCGAGGGCTACCCGACCTCGAACCGTCCGTGTGAGGTCAAGGGGGTGCGCTGGACGACCTCCGGCAGGTACTCGTCGAGGAAGACGCGCGCGACCAACTCTTGGCGTGAGCCGACCGAGAGCTTCTCGAAGAGGCTCTTGGTGTGGTCCTGCACGGTGTGGGGCGAGAGGACCAGGGCTTCGGCGATCTCGGCGTTGGTGAGGCCGCGGGCGATCATGGTGGCGACCTCGCGCTCGCGTGCGGTCGCCCCGTGGGCCTCGAGGCGAAGCGTCGCCGAGCGCGGACCGGAGGCGGGCTCGACGACGATCGCCACCCGATCGTCCCTCGGGTCAGGTCGGGTCGCGTGCAGGGTCAGCCACCCCCTTTCGCTGGGGACCGTCACGACCTTGCCGCCCGGCTCGTCGGCGGCGCGGGCGAACGAGGCCAGCGAGCTGACCGAGGCCGGCAGCATCCCCTTGCCGTAGTCGAGTGACTCGGCGCCGAGCGCGGCGAGCAGCTCCCGTGCCGCCGGCGTGATCAGCTCCACCTCGCCCGCCGGGTCGAGGACGACGAGGCCCGGAGCTTCGCTGCCGGATTCGCGCCTGGCGGCCTCGAAGCGCAGCGAGCCCCGAATGCCCTGCGCGATCGGCCCGGCGACGCGGGCAAGGGCCCGGAGGTCGGCCTCGGCGAAGGGGCCGCTATCCGCCCGCCGGGCGATATGGACGGCGCCCCAGACCCGACCGCGGATCATGAACACGGCGCGCAGCTCGTGCGGGATCCCCGAGGGGAGCAGCAGGTCGCGGTAGCGGGCGCTGCGCGAAGGGTCACCGCGCGTCGCCCCCTCGATCGTCCCCACCGGAACCCGGCGCCGCGCCAGTTCGGCGAAGGTGTTTCGATCCTCGACGATGTACTCGCTACGGACGAGGAGCTCGCCCGCGGCCGCCGCGGCCTCGGGGGTGTAGATGCCCCGGTCGATCAGCTCGGACGGTTCGTCGCTGGTCAGCAGTCGAGTCTGAGGATCGAGCGTGTGCCAGCAGCTCGCGTCGCTATCGACCACCCGCCGCAGACGCGGCGCCAGTTCGGCGAAGTACTCGTTGCGGGGTAGCCCGCGCCCGCCCAGCACCTCGATCTCCTCGAGCAGGCGGTCGACGGACCAACGCGGTGCCATGCCCCAGTATCGCCGCGACGCGGCCTCGGTGCGCGAAATATCCCCGCTCACGGGGGATATGCGAGCGGGCGTCGGTCGAGGAGCCTGATCGAAGGCTTTTTGGACCCGCGAACGGAGGAGATACTCAGATGAGCAGCGCAATCGGAAAAGTAGCCCCGATCGTCGCCGGGCCGGGAGAGGGCGAGGCCCTTTGGTTCATGGATTTCCTGGCGACGGTCAAGGCGACGGCGCAGAGCACCGGCAGTGCCGTCGCCGTGATCGAGCACCTCGGCCCGCGGGGCGCGGGTTCGCCCCTGCACGTCCACAGCCGTGAGGACGAGTGGTTCTACGTGACCGAGGGTGAGCTGACCTTCTGGGTCGGCGGGGAGACGAGCGTGGCCCCGGCCGGGTCCTTCGTCTTCGGGCCCAGGGGAATCCCGCACACCTTCGTCGTCAGCTCCGAGCAGGCGCGGTTCCTACTGGTCACCGAGCCCGCCGGCTTCGAGGGCTTCATGCGAGCGGGTGCCCGACCGGCCGAGCGTCTCGAGCTCCCTCCGGCGCCATCCGACCCACCCGACATCGCGGCGATGAGCGCCCTTGCCGCCGAGTACGGGATCGAGATCCTCGGCCCGCCCGGGATCCCGGACTGAACCCGCGATCACGGACTCGAGGAAGGATTGGCATGACCGTACTACCGAGGATCGAAGGCCTGGAGCGACTGCGCGAACGCCACGTCGCGGCACTGAACGGCGGTGACCCCGACGCCTGGGCGGCGTGCTTTGCCGCCGACGCGGTGCAGATGCCGCCGAATATGCCGGCCAACGTCGGAATCGACGGGATCCGCGAATGGTCGCGGGGATTCCTCGCGTCGTTCAGCGCCCAGTTCTCCCTCGACCCGGCTGAGGCGCTGCAGGCCGGGGCCGACTGGGTGATCGAACGCGGCGCCTACGAGATCGCGCTGACGCCGAACGGTGGCGGGGGAGACCCGCTGCGCGACCACGGCAAGTACATCACCGTCTACCAGCGCGAGGGGGACAACTGGAAGATGGCCCGGGACATCTGGAACAGCGACGTCGCCCTCCCGGCGCAGTCACCTTGATCGACGCTCCGAGGGGTTGGAGTTCGCTCTGGTCGCCGCCAAGGACGTGGTCATCTCCGTGGTTCCCCGCCGACCGCGGCGGCTACGCCCCTCCATCGGATCGAGCCGGCTCACCCGGCCTGCCACCATGGAGGGATGCCCAAGCAACCCCTGCCCGCCGGAGGTAAGAGCCTACGGCGGGAGAAGCCCGGTGACTACATCGGTTTCATCGGCTGCGATCAGGTCGGTCTGCTGCCGGTCCGGATGGCCGCATCGCGCCACTCGATGCGCGTCGTCTGCCCGCACTGCGGCGAGCTCCACGTAACCTCGGATCCGATGCCGCGCCTGCGCCGGCCAGGCGAGATCGTCACTCTCATCGAGGACGGGATGCCGATGGCGGTCACGATGCCGCCCGGCGATGGCCCGGACGCGGACGACGTGGATACCTAGACTGGCCGTCACCATGGCGCTCCCCGATGGCTCCCAGCTCTTTATCGGCGATGGTGGCCTGGAGACGACGATGATCTTCGAGGAGGGGTTCGAGCTGCCCGAGTTCGCCTCGTTCACGTTGCTCCGG
>JAFDWG010000104.1 GCA_018268605.1 Actinomycetota bacterium
GGCGGAGGCGATCCCGAAGCGGGGCCAGAACCGAGAGGCGAGAGATATGACGCTCAGCGACGCGAGCGCGGTAATGGGTGCCGCGGTTCCGCTCGATCCTGCGCTGCTCACCCGGTCCGACCGGGCCGAGCTGCTCAGGTACATGACGATGATGAGGGCCGCCGAGGAGCGGGCCCTGAGTCTCTACAAGCAAGGCAAGGTCCCGGGGTCCTTCTACGACGGCCGCGGGCAAGAGGCGATCTCGGTGGGGGCGGCGTTCGCGCCGGCGCCGCGGGACCGGCTCTGCATCCTGCACCGGGACCTCGGCGCGCACTTCGTGCGCGGGGTCACCCCGGACCGCTACCTCGCCAACTACATGGGCCGCGCCGACGGCGTGACCGGCGGGAAGGACGGCAACCTGCACTTCGGCGACCGCTCGCTGGGGTGCGTGGGGATGGTGTCGATGCTGCCCGACATGGCGCTGGTCGCCAACGGGATGGCACTGGCGATGAAGATGCGCGGAGAGGACCGCGTGGCCCTCACCTTCTTCGGCGAGGGCTCGACCGCCAACGGCCAGTGGCACGAGGCGATGAACTTCGCCGGGGTCCAGCGGCTGCCGGTCGTCTTCGTGCTGGAGAACAACCGCTTCGCCTACTCGACGCCGAACGAGCTCGAGTTCGCGGCCGATCCGGTCGAACGGGCCGAGGGCTACGGGCTCCCCGGCGTCGAGGTCGACGGCAACGACGTCGAGGCGGTGTTCGCCGCCGTCCACGCCGCGGTCGAGCGGGCGCGCCACGGTGGCGGTCCGACGCTGGTCGAGTGCCAGACGATGCGCATGCACGGACACGGCGCCCACGACGACATGGGCTACGTGCCGCCGGAGCTGATCGCCGAGTGGGAGGCGCGCGACCCGATCGCGAGCTACGCCGCCCGCCTGGTCGACGACTTCGGCTTCGAGGCCGAGGAGGTCGAGCGGATCGGCGAGGAGGTGCGCAAGTACGTCGGCGAGTGCGCCGACCGGGCGCTCGCGTCGCCGATGCCGGAGCCCTCGAGCGCGCTGGAGGGCGTGTTCGCCGACCGCTGGGAGCCGCTCGGGGACGGCGCGGCGCCGTGGTCGGGCTGGGGCCGGGCCGGGGACGCCGAGCCGACGGTCGAGAGGAGGGCCGCCTGATGGCCGAGCTGACTTACCTCGAGGCGATCTCCGACGGGCTGCGCACGGAGATGCGTCGCGACGAATCGGTGTTCTGCCTCGGTGAGGACGTCGGCGCGTTCGGCGGCGCGTTCAAGGTGACCGACGGCTTTGCCGCCGAGTTCGGCACCGAACGGGTGCTGGACACGCCGCTGGCCGAGAACGCGATCGTCGGCGCCGCCACCGGCGCGGCGATCGAAGGGATGAAACCGGTCTGCGAGATGCAATTCGCCGATTTCATCGCCTGCGGGTTCGACCAGCTGGTGAACGTGGCGGCGAAGCTCCACTACCGGCAGGGACAGAGCGTGCCGCTGGTCGTCAGACTCCCCTCCGGCGGCGGCTTCTCCGGCGGGCCGTTCCACTCGCAGAACCCGGAGGCCTGGTTCCTGCAGGCGCCGGGGCTGAAGGTGGTCGCGCCGGCCACCGCGGCCGACGCCAAGGGCCTGCTCGCGGGCGCGATCCGGGATCCCAACCCGGTCTGCTTCCTCGAGCACAAGGGGCTCTACCGCCGCGTGCGCGGCGAGGTGCCCGACGGCGAGTACACGGTGCCGATCGGCGAGGCCCGGGTGGCTCGCGAGGGTGGCGAGCTGACCGTGATCGCCTACGGGTCCTCCGTGCCTCTGGCGCTGGCCGCGGCCGAGGCGCTCGACGAGGACATCGAGGTGCTCGACCTGCGGACGCTGTGTCCGCTCGACACCGAGGCGATCCTCGCCAGCGCGCGGAAGACCGGCAAGGTGCTGATCGCCCACGAGGCGACCCGCGCCTGCGGGGTGGGCGCGGAGGTGGCGGCGTTGATCGGGGCGGAGGCCTTCGAGGCCCTCGACGCCCCGATCCGGCGGCTGACCGCCGCCGACGTGCCGATCCCGTTCAGCCCACCACTCGAGGCGGAGGTCCTCCCCCAACTCGACGACATGAAGGAGGCGTGCCGTGAGCTCCTCGCCTACTGAGGTCAAAGAGCCCGCCCGGACCGTGGAGATCACGATGCCGCAGATGGGGATCTCGGTCGCCGAGGGCACGATCGTCGAGTGGCGCGTGCGGCGCGGCGATCTGGTCGAGGCCGACCAGACGGTCTGCGACGTCAGCACCGACAAGGTCGACGTCGAGATCCCGGCGCCGGCGTCGGGCACGCTCGCCCGGATCGCGGTCGAGCCCGGTGAGACGGTCGAGGTCGGGACGGTGTTGGCGGAGCTGGCGATCGGAGACGGCGAGGCGCCGTCCGAGGACGATCGCTCACGCGTGTACTCGCCGATCGTGAGGCGGATGGCCGCCGACAATGACATCGACCTGGAACAGGTCGAAGGCCACGGCATCGGCGGCCGCGTCCGCAAAGCCGACCTGGTCGCCTTCCTTGAAGAGCACGAGGGAGCGCGCCCGGAGCGGCCCTTGCACACCGAGTCCCCGTACCGGCCGGAGCCCGAGCCGACCGCGGTCGCGGCGGCCGCTTCGGACCTCCTCGGCCCGACCCAGCGCGAGCCGATGTCGGCGATGCGCAAGCAGATCGCGGCGCACATGGTCGAGTCCCGCCGTACCGCCGCGCACTGCACGACGGTCGTCGAGGTCGATTTCGGTCGGGTCGCCGCCCGGCGCGACGAGCTCCGCCCGCGGATGGCCGACCGCGGGGTCAACCTCACCTACCTCGCCTTCGTCGCCTGCGAGGTCGTGGCGGCGCTCCAGCGCCACCCGATCCTCAACGGCTCGATCGAGGGCGAGGAGATCGTCCACCACTCCGACGTCAATCTCGGCATCGCGGTGGCACTTGAGGACGGGCTGATCGTGCCGGTGATCCGGCGCGCCCAGCAGCTGTCCCTCGAGGGCATGGCGGCGGCGATCGGCGACCTGGCGACGCGGGCGCGGGAGAAGCTCCTGACGCCCGACGACGTGGCCGGCGGCACGTTCACGATCACCAATCCGGGCCAGTTCGGCGCGGTGCTGGCGACGCCGATCATCAACTCGCCACAGGTCGCGATCCTCGACCTCGAGGCCGTCGTGAAGCGACCGGTGGTGGTCGAGCGCGACGGCGAGGACGCGATCGCGGTCCGCCCGATGTCCTACCTCTGCATGTCGTGGGACCACCGGGCGCTCGACGGCGCCGAGGCGGCGCGCTTCCTCGGTGAGTTGCGAGAAGGCCTGGAGCAAGGGAGGTTCGAGTCATGAACTACGAGGATCTGCGGGTCGTCACCGGCCCGCGCAGCGGGGCGACGATCGCGATCGCGGTCCACTCCACCGTCCTCGGCCCCGCCCTCGGCGGGGCGCGGATGTGGCACTACGAGTCGCCGGGCGACGGGGTCGAGGACGCCCTTCGGCTGGCCCGGGCGATGACCTACAAGGCGGCCGCGGCGGGCCTCGCGCTCGGCGGCGGCAAGGGGGTGATCTGCGCGCCGACGCCGGAGCGCCCCGAGGGTGAGCTGCGCCGGGCGCTGCTGCTCGACTTCGGCGACGCCGTGGCTTCCCTCGGCGGGAAGTACGTGACCGCCGAGGACGTCGGCACCGACGCCGCCGACATGGCGACCATCGCCGAGCGCACCTCCCACGTCGTCGGGCTGCCGGACGAGCGCGGCGGCAGCGGGGACCCGAGCCCGGTCACCGCGCGCGGCGTGCTGGCGGCGCTCCGGGCCTGCCTAGAGCACCGCTTCGGCGACCCGTCCCTGCGGGGCGTGCGCGTCTGCGTGGTCGGCGCGGGCCACGTCGGCGGTCGGCTGGCGCGTCTGCTGGCGGGCGGCGGCGCCGAGGTGACGCTGACCGATGTCGATCGGTCCCGCCGTGCCCTGGCCGAGGAACTTGGCGCGCGGTGGGTCGAGCCGGGCGACGCGATCCTCGCCGAATGCGACGTGCTCGCGCCCTGCGCCCTCGGCGGGGTCATCGACGCGGCGACGGTGGAGCGGCTCCGCTGCGCGATCGTCTGCGGCGCCGCCAACAACGTCCTCGCCGACGAGGCCCTCGCGGCGGACCTGACGCGGCGCGGGATCGTCTACGCGCCCGACTTCATCGCCAACTCCGGCGGCCTGATCTCCGTATACGCGGAGCTCCACCAGCTCGACCGCGACGCGGTCACCGGCCTGGTCGACCACATCGGCAGCGTGGTCTTGGAGGTGCTGGGCGCGGCTGACCGTCGCGGCACGACGCCGCTGGCCGAGGCACAGGCCCTGGCCCTCGAGCGACTGAGCCGCGCCGCACCTGCCGCCGCGGCTTAGTGCGTTCGTCGCTCGTCCCATATATAGGTACAAATGACGAACGCGGTGAGATACGCCGACCGACAGATGGAAATGCTGGCGCTGCGGCCGTCGCCGTTCGGAGAGGAACCGGACGTCGGCGAGGCGCGGGCGGCGCTTGACGGACGTGCCGCGCAGAAGCAGCCCGGCCCCGAGATGGACTCCGTCCGCGACATCGAGGTCCAGGGGCTACCCGCGCGCCTCTACCGCCCCCGGTCTGAGCCATCCCCGCTCATCCTCTACCTACACGCGGGCGGCTGGACGGTAGGGAGCATCGCCGCCGCCGACCGGCTCTGCCGGCGCCTCGCGATCGCCGCCGAAGCTGCGGTGCTCTCGCTCGAGTACCGGCTCGCGCCCGAGCACCCCTGGCCGGCCTCGGTCGACGACGCGGTGGCGACGATGCGGTGGATCGCGAGCGGGCCGGAGGAGCTCGACGGCCTCGGCCCCTGGGGCGCGCTAGGCGACAGCGCCGGCGGGACGCTCGTCACCCTCGCCTGTCAGCGCCTGCGCGGCGAGGACCCGACCGCGCTCCCCGCTGTCCAGGCGCTGATCTACGCCAACACCGACCTCACCGGCAGCCACCCGTCGATGCGCGAGAACGCCGAGGGCGGCGGCCTCGACCCGGAGGCGGTGCGCTGGTTCAACTCGCAATGGGTCGCCGACGAATCGCGCTGGGGCGAGGAAGGCGTAAGCCCACTCGCCGCCGCCGACCTCACCGCCATGCCCCCGGCCCTGATCGTCGGCGCCGAGCGCGACCCCCTGCGCGACGAGCTCGAGGCCTACGCCGAGCGCCTCCTTGAGGCGGGCAACGAGGTCACTTCCCGCCGCGAGCCCGGCATGATCCACAACTTCCTCCAGATGGACGAAGCCTCCCCCGCGGCGGCGTCCGCCGGAGACCGCATCGGCCGGGAACTAGGCGCGCTCCTTCGATCATCCGCACCCTCTGGGTACTGACACGGTTGCTCTCGGATACATCGTAGGATAAATTGTCCCCGCGCATATCCGAAAAGGGCGGCCCCGAGGGCCGCCCTTTTCATTTCCGCTGCGGCTCTCGGCCGCGGTACCTCAGCCCTTCGGCGTGCAGGCGCGGACGATTTCCGTCGCCGCCTTGGTCCCGTCTTCGAACTTTGCTTCGACGTGGACTTTGAGCTTGCCGTCGGTGCATTTGGCGCTGATCGGGTTGACCCCGGCGACGCTCTTTTTGATCTTCAGGTTGAACGAGATAATCGAGCCCGAGCCACCGGTGATCTGCGGCACCTTGGTCAGCGTGTAGGTGCCGAAGCGACCGTTCTTTTTCTTCTGGATGGTGACCGTGGAGACGATCGCGCCAGAGATCGGGTTGGAGAAGTAGGCGTGTACGTACCAGGTGATCTTGCCGCCCTTTTCTCCGCCGTTGAAGAGAAGCAACTTCGACGGGACGTTGATCGGTTTCTGTTCGGCAAAAGCCACTTGGGCCGTGGTCGTGCCTTCGCCGATCAGTGCCGGCTTGCAGTTCTTGAGCGCGGTCGCCGTGTCGGTCGCCTGCAGTTCGCCCGCCGAGCAGGTCGGGATGCCCTTGACGTGGATTTCGGCGTTTTTGTCGCCTTCGATGATGATTTCGCGGGCCGCGGGCGGATGGCTCCCGTCGGACTCTTTGACCGAGCCTTCGGCCGTCAGTTCGATTGGCGTCTGCTTCGTCTTCGAGAGCGCCTTCGGCGTGAAGCCGCCGTTCGCGGTCAATTCGAGGTTGCCAACTTTCACCGTCACCGGGCCTTCGCCACCCGCCGCAGTGGCGATCCCGACCGCCGAGACGGCGACGAGCGCCCCCAAGGCGAGGACTATCAGCACGTGTTTGCGCATGCTCTTCTCTCCTTTGTGGCCGCTCACCCTTCCCAAAGGGTCGGCCTCGTTCGTCCACGGAGCGGGCGAGCTTGCGCCCCCTGTCGCCCGCGGCATTTTCGGGAGCATACCGCTGATGTATCAAGTGGCGGCGTTCCCACCGGTCAGGCGAACCTGCCGGCCCAACAGCTCGTGGACGACCGGCGGATGCGCGGATTCGATCCGCGCCCAGGCCCGCTCCGCCGGCTCACCGTCGAGCCTCACGAACGTGCCGTAGAGCAGTCCGTCGGGACGCCGCTCGAAGACCAGCCGGCCGGCGATCCCCAAGGGTGACTCCGCCGCGAGGACGGCCAGGCCGGGATCGGCGCGAAAGACCCGCCAACCGAGGACGGCGTCCGCAGAGGACAGATCGAGGTCAAGCCCGATCGCCCTCCAGCCCGACACGAGAGGCTCACGCAGCGGCGGCGGCGCACTTTCGAGGACGGCCTCGGCCCATTCCAGCGCGGTCCGCTCCACCGGGCTCGCCGGCCGCAGGAGAAAGGCATCCTCGTAGTCGGCGCGACCAAGGGCGGCGGCCGCCCGCAGTCGCGCCGGGACCTCGACCTCGCTCAGCTCGGCAGTCATCGCCGGCTCGCTCATCCCGCCGAGCCGGGAACCGGCGTCGGACGGATCGACTCGCGGCCGGTCGACGGCCAGCGCAGCAGGCCCGGTAGGCGCCGCTCCCACCTGATCGAAGGCACCGCCCCGCGGGTCACGAGCTCCTTATACAAAGCGGCCCGCCCGCCGACCAGGACGCTCTCCTTCGGCCGGTCGGCGCGGTCGACCCACTGGATCAGCCCGTCACGGCGGCCGAGCGAGAGCGGCTGGTGGATGTAGCCGAACTCGAACGGCGAGGGCTCCTCTCCCCGCAGCAGGGCCACCGCGGTGTCGGCGGCGTGGGCGCCCGAGGGCATCCCTGCCTGGCAGCTCATCCGGTACCGGGCGCCGTTCGGAAAGGCGGGGATCGCCGCCGCGTCACCCGCTCCGATCACGTTGTCGTGGCTCACCGACCGCAAGGTCGAGTCGACCGCCAGCAGGCCGCGCGCGTCGACCGGCAGTCCGCTGTCCGCCATCAGCGGCTGGGCCACGAACCCACCGCACCAGACCGTCAGGTCGACCGCGGTCCGGCTTCCGCCGCCGAACTCGAGGGCGTCGGGCTCGACCGCGGCGACCGCCTGCCCCTCCACCAGCTCGACCCCGAGCCGTCCGATCCTGCTCCTCAGCTCTGTCGCGCCGCGGTGCG
>JAFDWG010000105.1 GCA_018268605.1 Actinomycetota bacterium
TCGGGCGTCACGCTGCGTCGCTTCCTCAAGGTCTGAGGGCCGCGTGAGGCTACGCGGCGCGATCGCCTTCGGCGTCGCCCTGGTCGCGTTCCTCGTCGTCGGGATCTGGCTCGGCGGCCATCCGTCGAAGCTGCCCGGCTTCGCCCGGGAAACGTTCACCGAAGAACCGACGAGCCTGGTCGGCGAAGCCGCCGAAATCATCAAGGACAACTACTTCCGCGAGGTCGGCAACACCGAGCTCGGCAACGCTTCCCTGCAGGGGATGGTCCGCGAGCTGCGCAAACGCCACAAAGACCGCTTCTCGGACTACTTCTCGCCGGAAAGCCTGGAAGGGTTCAACCAGCAGATCGAAGGGCACTTCTCCGGTGTGGGACTGAGCGTGGTCGAAGTGAAGAAAGGCCTGCGGGTCGTGAAGGTCTTCAAGCGCTCCCCGGCCGAAGAAGGCGGGGTGGAGGTCGGCGACACGATCGTCGCCGTCGAAGGCGAATCGATCGAAGGGGTCGACTCGAATGAAGCGACGCAGAAGATCAAGGGCCCCGAAGGGTCCCAGGTAACTGTCACGCTGGAAAAGCCGAAGACCCACCGGAAGGTCGAAAAGACGCTGACCCGGGCGAACGTGGTGCTGCCGAACGTCTCCAGCCGCGTGTTCACCACCGATGGCAAGAAGATCGGCTACGTGCGGCTCTTCTCCTTCAGCTCCGAAGCGAGCAAGCAGCTCGCCCGCGGGATCGAAAAGGCGCAGGCCGAAGGAGCCGAAGGCCTGGTCCTCGACCTGCGCGACAACCCCGGCGGGCTGCTCGACGAGGCCGTCTCCAGCGCCTCGCTGTTCCTGCCCGAGGGCGAAGTGGTCGTCTCGACCAAATCGCGCACCAAGGGGTCCACCGAACGCCAGAGCGGCCCGGGGAAGATCGTCGACGTGCCCTTTGACGTGCTGATCGATCGGGGCACGGCGAGTGCCGCCGAGATCATGACCGCGGCGCTGCAGGACGACGCGCACGCGACCGTGGTCGGTACCCGCTCCTACGGCAAGGGGGTCTTCCAGGAAGAGCACGACCTCGCCAACGGCGGGGCGTTGAAGCTGACGGTGGGCGAATACTTCACCCCGAACGGCGAAAACCTCGCCCGTACCGGCGGCATCCATCCCGAAGTGAAGGTCGTCGACAACCCGAGCACGGCGGTCGACGAGGCGCGGCAGAAAGCGCTCGAAACGGTCGCCGCCCAGGTCGGCGGTTGAGCCCGGCGCGAGGCGGCGGGGGGAGGCGCCGCCAGAAAGCCGGCCCGCGCCGCAGCCGAGCAGAACGGGCGGCCGCGAGGGTGGGTCCGCCGCGGGGCGCCGGCGCCCGCGCCGGGACCCTGCGGCGGCGCGACAGGCCGGCGAGCGCCCGCGATGCCGTCGCCGATCTCCTGGAGGAGCGCCTCGGGCTGCGCGGGTTCACCGGGTTGGTCGAGGAGGAAGCGGCGTCGGCCGCCGAGGAAGCGGAGGCCCGCACCGTCCCGCGCCGGGACCTCACCGCTCTCGCGACCTTCACCGTCGACCCGGCGACCGCCCGTGACTTCGACGACGCCGTCTCGGCCCAGCGCGAGGGCTCCGGCTGGCGGATCTGGGTCCACATCGCCGACGTCGCCGCCCACGTGCGCCCCGGCTCGCCCCTCGACATGGAGGCGCTGCGGCGGGCCAACTCGACCTACGTGCCGGGGACGGTCGAGCCGATGCTGCCGCACTCGCTCTCCAGCGGGGCGTGCTCGCTCTCCCCGGGCGTCGAGCGCCTCGCCGTCACCGCCGAGATCGAGTTGGACGGGGAGGCGCGGCCGATCCGCACGAGCTTCTACCGCAGCCGCATCCGCTCCGACGCGCGCCTCGACTACGAGCAGCTCGATCGGGTCTTCGACGGTCGCGAGGAGCCGCCCGCCGCGGTCGCCGAACCGCTCGCCGCCGCGCGCGACGTCGCCGCGGCCCTCGGCGAGCACCGCGGCACGAGTGAGCTCGATGTCGAATCCGCCGAGCCGGAGTTCGAGTTCGACGGCGCGGGCAACGTGGTCGCCGCGCACCGAGTGCCGGGCACCGAGGCCCATCGCCTGATCGAGCGGCTGATGATCCTCACCAACGAGCGGGTCGCGGAGTTCCTGGTCGACCGCCGTGTCCCCGCCGTCTATCGCGTCCACGCGCAGCCCGATCCGCCGCGGATCGAACGGCTGCTGGAGCAGCTGGCGGCGCTCGACGTGCCGACCCCGCCGCTGGGTCAGGGATTGTCCCCGCGCTCGGCCGGGCAGATGGCCGCGGACGCGAGCCGCCTCGCGCGCCAGGAGGCCGCACGGCGCGGGCACGGCCGGGACGCATATACCTCCCTTGTGCTCCGCTCCCTGAAACAGGCCGCCTACAGCGAGACGAACACCGGCCACGCCGGGCTCGCCTCCGACGCCTACACCCACTTCACCTCGCCGATCCGGCGCTATCCAGACCTGCTCGTGCACCGGGCGCTGCTGGCGGCGCTGGGCGAGGGGGAGGAGGCGCCGACGCTCACCGAGGCGCGTGAGGTCGCCGCCCACAGCTCCGCGCAGGAGCGCGAGTCGGCGAAGATCGAGCGCGATGCCGACGACGTCTGCGCCGCCTACCTGCTGGAACGGGAGCTCGGGGAGCGCGGGCTCGACGCCGAATTCGACGGCGAGGTGTCGGGCGTGATCCGGGCGGGGGCGTTCGTCGCCTTCGGCGGAGAGCTCGGCGACGTCTACGAGGGGATGCTGCCGGCGCGGACGCTTCCCGGCGGCCGTTATGAGCTCGACCGCGCCGAGGTGACGCTGCGCGGCAGCGGCGACGGGGCGACGGCGCTGGCCCTTGGGGACTCGGTGCGCGTCCGCGTGACGGGCGTCGACTCCGAGCGCGGGCGGGTCGATCTCGAGCTCACCGCCGGAGGCGGCGCGACCGCCGCAGGCGGGCGCACCGGAACGGGCAAGTAGTGGCGAAGAAATCGAAGAAACGGGCTGCCGCCTCCGGTGACGTCGTCACCAACCGCCGCGCCCGCCACAAATTCGAGTTCGTCGAAACGATGGAGGCGGGGATCGTCCTCACCGGTTCCGAGGTGAAGGCGCTGCGTGGTGGGCAGGCCCAGATGACCGACTCTTACGCGGTCGTGGATGACGGCGAGGTCTGGCTGCGCAAGCTTCATATCCCGCCATATGAGTTCGCCGAGGTGGATGCCCACACGCCCGACCGGCCGCGCAAGCTGCTGCTGCACCGCGACGAGATCGAGCGTCTGGTCGGAAAAACGGCCGAGAAAGGCCTTACGCTCGTGCCCGTGCGGATCTACTTCAAAGGCCCGCGGGCGAAGGTGGAGCTGGCCCTGGCCCGCGGTAAGGAGGGGCGTGACCGCCGGCGGGAGATCGCCGACCGCGACGTACGCCGCGAAGTGGAACGGGACTTCAAGGGGCGCATGAGATGAGCCTGAATGTCGAGTACCAGGGAGTTGGCCGAACGGTTGATCCTGCGGGATCCTTTGTAAGGATGGGTGCGTGCTCGCGGCAAACGTCAGCGATTACATCTCCAGTCACACGGGCTACTTCATCGCTGCCCTCGCGGCCGCGATCCTCCTGCTCCTGCTGGTGGTCATGGTGACCAACCGGCGCAGCAAAGAGGAAGAAGAGAAGGCCAAGGCCGCCGCCGGAGGGACGGGCGAGCACTCTGTCGTGCCGCCGGCTGCCGCGGGTGCTGCTTCCACCGGCGTCGGCGCGGCCCCGACGGCCGCGGGTGCCGTGAGCCCGGGAGCGCCTCCGGGGCCGCCGCCCGGCGTTCCGGGAACCCCGGCCGCGCCGACGCCGCCGACCAGCGAGACGCGCAAAGAGCGCCGCGATCGGCTGCGCAAGGAGCAGCGCGCGGCCCGCGAGCAGATGCGCCAAGAGCGCCGGGAAGCGGTCGAGAAGCGCAAGGCCGAGCGCGCCGCAGATCGCGGGGGCCAGGCTCCGCCGACTTCCGCCTCCCAGGCTTCACCGCCTCCCGGTCCAGGAGCCGGGGCGACGCCGCCTCCCGCGCCCGGCGCACCTCCCGTGGCAGCCGCCGCGACCTCGGCCGATGCCGGTCCGAAGAAGAAGGGATTCATGGAGATGTCGCTCTTCGGGATCCAGCTCGGCGGCAAGAAGAAGAAGGAACGGGCCGAAGCCGAGCAGCGGCTCGCCGCCGCCCGGGCCGAGAACGAGCGGGCCATGCAGGAGGCGCGGGCGACCGTCGCCGGGGTCCCACCGGTCGGCGCCTCGCCGGCGCCGGATGCCCCCGTGGCGCCCGACGTCGCGGCGGCACCAGTCGAGGGCGAACCCCAACCGGGTGACCCGCTCCGCGAACCGCCGCCTCCCGTCCAGAACCTGAACGCGGCCGCCCCCGGCGGCCAGGTGGGGCTGGCGCCCGAGAATCCCGTGGAGCCGCCGACCATCACCCAGCCGACCCCGGTCCCGCCGCCGCCCGCTGCGTCGCCCGGGCCGCCCCCGACCCCCGCCGGGACGACTCCGACCGACGCCGACGCGGCCGCCGCCGCGCAGCGCGTCCGTGACAAAGTTGCGGAAGTGCGCGAGGAGGAGCAGAGGATCAGGGCCGAGGCGGATCGGCGGATGCAGGAGGCCGAGCGCCTTCAGAGCGAGGCCGCGCCGGCGACGGGCGCCTTCGACGTGCCGCCGCCTCCCGCCGCGCCGGCTGCGACGCCCGCCGAGCCGCCCGCGACGGCCGCCGTCCCGGCCGCCGATCTCAGCTTCGCCGAGCAACGTCTGCAGGAGGGCCGTGCCGCCCGCGAGCGCTCGATGGCCGAAGCCGAGCAGCGCCTGCGCGAGATCGACGAGCGGACCAAGGCGGCCGAAGAGCGCGCCGCCGCCGCGCACCGCCTGGAGAGCTACCGGGCCGAAGAAGAAGCCCAGCAGCGCCGGCTCGAAGAGATGCAGCGGAGCGTCGAGGAAGCCGAGCGCCGCGCCGAGGAAGCCGAGCGTCGGGCCCGTGAAGCCGAGGAAGAGGTGATCCGCGCCCTGAGCGCGCCGCTTCCACCGTCGCCGGTGCCGTCGACCCCCGATCCGGGTCCGGCCGTCGGCCTGACGCCGGTCGAATCGACTCCGCCGCCGGCCCCGTTCGCCCCTGTCGAGCCGTCTCCGGTGTCGGAGCCGCCGAATCCATTCGCGCCGCCCGCGCCGTCAGCCGCCGACTCGACCCCGCCGCCGGCACCCTTCGGGTCGCCCGAGCCGCCCGCCACCTCGACGCCGTTCGGGACGCCGCCGTCGGCACCCGCGCCATTCGGGTCACCGCCACCGGATGCGCCGAATGCCTTCGGCTCGCCGCCCGCGCCGGCTCCGGAGGAGCCGACCATCAGCTTCGCCACACCGCCGACTCCGCCGGCCGAGGCGCCTGACGCCTTCGGGCTGCCGCCCGCGCCGCCGCAGGAGGAGCCCGCTCCACCCGTCCTAGAGACGCCGCCGGCGCCCGCGCCGATGCAGGACTCCGCGCCCGCCACCGGCGGCCAGATCAACCTCAACTCGGTGACCTTCGAGCAACTGCGCGCTGAGAACCTCTCCGTCACCCAGGCCACCCGCCTGCTCGCCCACCGCGAGCGCCTGGGTGGTTTCAGCTCGGTCGACGACCTCGATCAGGTCGCGGGCTTCCCGCAGGACGTGCTGGCGGACCTGAAGTCCCGCGCGACGATCTAGTCGTCGCCCGATTCCCACTTCTCGAGGAGCTTGAGCCAGACCTCGCTGCGCGTGGGGTAGGGCGCGATCGCGTGGCGCAGGCGCGACAGCGGCACCTCGGCGACGATCGCCAGCGTCGCCGTCTGCAGGAAGTCGGCGGTCTCGAAGCCGGTGAAGGTGGCGCCGATGATCGTGTCGGTCGCCAGGTCGACGACCAGGCGGGACTTGCCGCCGGTGCCCTTGCCCTGGAAGCTGGCCCCGGGCGAGCCGTCGGTGGGGACCTCGACCGCGCGGGCGTCGATCCCTGCCTCTTCGGCCGCGGCGAGCGTCTTGCCGACCGCCGCCACCTGCGGGTCGGTGAAGGTCACGCGCGGCGAGCCGAGGCCTTCGGCGATCGCGTCGACCTCGCGTCCGAGCAGGTTCTCGGCGACGACCCAGGCCTGGTACTTGCCGACGTGGGTGAAGAGGGCGCGCCCGTTGACGTCGCCGATCGCAAAGAGGTTCTTTCGGCCGCCGACCCGCATCCGGTCGTCTGCCTCGAGGAAGCCATGGTCGTCAGGCTGGATCCCGATCGCGTCGAGCCCGATGCCGTCGGTATGAGGCTTGCGTCCGACGGCAACGAGGAGCTCTTCGCCCTCGACCGCGCCGCCGGCGCCCAGCTCGACGACGATGCCGCCGTCCTTTTCGCGGACCGACTCGACCTCGGCACCGAGCCGCACGTCGACGCCGAAGCGTCCCCGCAGCGCGGCCGCGACTTCCTCGCCCGCGTAGGGCTCCTCGCGGCCGAGGAGGTGCTCGGCGGCGTCGACCAGCGTCACCTTGGTCCCCAGCGAGGCCCAGGCCTGGGAGAGCTCGGTGCCGACCGGGCCCCCGCCGAGGACGACCATGCTGGCCGGTACCTTCTCCGCCGTCGTCGCGTCGCGGTTGTTCCAGGTGCGGACCGAGTCGAGGCCGTCGATCGGCGGCATCGCCGCGCCGGTACCGGTGGCGACGATCACCGCGCGCGAGGCGGCCAGGGTGGCGCTCCCGACCTCGATCCGTCCCTCGTCGAGGAAGCGTCCGGCGCCACGATGCAGATCGATCCCCCGTTCTTCGAGCCAGGGGAGCTGGCCGGAGTCGTCGGGCCCGTCGGCGCCCTCGCTGTGGATCACCCGGTCGCGGCGGGCGAGGACCGCGGTCGGTTCCAGCCCGGCGTCCTTGTCGAGCGGCATGCCAGGGATCCGCCGCGCCTCGCCGAGCACGTCGGCGGGGCGGAGCAGCGCCTTGGAGGGCATGCAGGCCCAGTAGGAGCATTCGCCACCGACCAGCTCGCGCTCGACGATCGCGACCTTCCAGCCGCCGTCGGCCAGCTTCCCCGCGACGACCTCTCCGGCCGGGCCGGCGCCGAGGACGATCGCGTCATAGGTCTTGTCGGTGGTCATCGGCCTCCTTCGTCGGTACGCGCCGTACCCGGGCTCTTGTCCCGGCAATACGCGGGGCGTACACTTCCAGATGCATCCAGCACGGGGGCGACAGGCTTCGACGTGGTCGATTCGTGCGAACGGTTGCAGGTCGAGGTTGCCGGAGGCCTCGTTAAACCCCGGCACAAACCAATACGTGCGGACCATGAGTTCGCCCTCGCCGCTTAGCTAGAAACTAAGTCGCTGTGAGAGTCGGTCCTCCCTCGCCCGAGGGGAGGGGCACCGGCTTCAGAAATCGGGCTCACCTGGTTGGCCTGCCCTGTCCAA
>JAFDWG010000106.1 GCA_018268605.1 Actinomycetota bacterium
ACCGACGCTTCGTTCTCGCAGTTCGTCGCGCTGTCGTTCCCCCCGCCGCCGACGCAGTCGTCGACGCCGCCCTTGCCGTCCAGCTTGTCGTTGCCGCCGCGGCCGAGGAGGTCGTTGGGGCCGTTGTCGCCGGTCAGGATGTCGTTGCCGGGGGAGCCCTCGATCTTCTCGGTCGAGGAGTCGATGTGGCCGGGGTTGCAGCCGCCGACGCCGGGGGTCAGAACCGAGCCGCCGATCGTCGCTTCGACGGCGATGCCGGCCGAGTTGTGGACGCGGGCGAAGGAGGCGCTGTCGTTGGGGCCGGGGCCGCCGTTGAAGGTGTCGCCGTCGCAGGGCTGGCCGCCGATCATCAGGTCGGAGCCAGGCCCGCCGTTCATCGTCGCCGCGCCGGAGTCTTTGCGCGGGTGGAAGATGTTGACGCCGTAGAGGACGTCGTTGCCGCCGCCCCCTTCGAGGGTGTCGGGCACGTGGTCTTCGCCGGCATAGAGGACGTCGTTGCCCGCCCCGCCGACCAGCCGGTCGCTGCCGGTTCCGCCTTCCAGCGTCACCGGGACCGAGCCAGGGACGCCGCCGCCGATCGTCAGTTCGTCATCGCCCGCGCCGAGGTTGGCTTCGATCGAGTCGACCGTGCCGGTGCAGGTGATCGTGCCGGTGCCGGTGCAGTCGGGATTGGTCGGGTCGCCGTTGGTGATGTCGGAGCCGCCGACCGTGTACTTGCCGCCGGAGTAGTCGACCGTGCCCTGGTCGGCGCCGGAGGTCCCGGTCAGGATCAGCGTCGAGGAACCGTCGATCGATTCATAGATTTCGACTGCGAGGCCGTTGGAGCCGCCGGACGGGCCGCAGGAGGTTTCTTCGGCGAAGCCGCCGCTGCACTGGTCGCTGCCGGGGCCACCGAACGCGGCGTCGCCGGGGCCGGCGGCCTCGAGGTGGTCGGAGCCCGGGCCACCGTCCATCCGGTTCGGTTCCGAGGAGCCGATGATCGTGTCGTTGCCGGAGCCGCCGATCGCGTCCTCGATGCCGTTGAGGTGCTCTCCCTCGGCACCGGTGACCGTCCCGTCGGCGAGGTTGATCGTGACGCCGCCGCCGACGCCCTGGTAGTCGGCGATGTCGTGTTCGCCCGGGCCGCCGTCGATCTTGTCGTTGCCGGTGCCGCCGAAGATCACGTCTTCGTTCCCGGCGCCGCCGTCGAGCGTGTCATCTCCCTGGTTGCCTTTGACGATGTCGTGGTCCCCGGGGCCGCCGTCGACCGTGTCGTTGCCCTGTTCGCCTTCGACCAGGTCGGATCCGGGGCCGCCTTCGATTTCGTCGGAGCCACGTTCGCCGAAGATCCGGTCGTTGCCACCGCCACCGTCGAGCGTGTCGGAGCCGCGTTCGCCGAAGATCGTGTCGTCGCCTTCTTCGCCGAAGATCTCGTCCACGCCGCGTTCGCCGTAGATGGTGTCGTTGCCGCCGCCGGCGCAGATGATGTCGTTACCGCCTTCGCCATGGATCGTGTTGTCGCCGTTGCCTGCGACGATCACGTCGGGCGCCTTGGTGCCGGTGATCGTCGCCGCGTTGGAGACGATCGTCGCCGCCTTGCCATGGCAGGTCGGGGCCGCCCCGGCCTCGCGGACGCCGACGGCCATGAGCGTCGCCAGCGCGAACAACGGCACCAGGATCAGCAGGGCGGTCGTTCGGGCGGAAATTGCGGCGAGCGGCGACAAAGGCATGTTCTGCATGTCGGCAGCCCTACCCGGTGTACTTAAAAGGACTGATTTCCTAGACACATTTACTGGACGTTTGTCGGATGGGCGACTGAGACTAGGATCGGGCGAGAGAGAGCCACTAGGGGGAAGGAGCCGAGGTGAAGATCCGCGCTGCCGTGCTTGAGGAGTTCGGGAAGCCGCTCGCCGTCCAGGAGGTCGACCTGGCCGAGCCCAAGGCGGGCGAGGTGCTGGTGCGGCTGGAAGCGTGTGGCGTATGTCACACCGACCTCTACACGGCCTCGGGCGCCGATCCCTCCGGCTACGCCCCCACCGTCCTCGGCCACGAGGGCGCCGGTGTCGTCGAGAAGGTCGGGGAGGGGGTCACCTCCGTCGCGCCCGGCGACCACGTCGTCACCCTCTTCTCCCCCCAGTGCCGCGAGTGCGTCCATTGTGTCGATCCGCGCACGAACCTCTGCATGGCGATCCGCGCCGAGCAGAACCTCGGCCACCTCCCGGACGGCACCACCCGCCTGGCCCGCGGCGACGAGGACATCCGCAGCTTCATGGGCTGCTCGACCTTCGCCGAGTACACGGTGATGCCGGAGATCGCCCTGGCCAAGGTCAACCCCGAGGCTCCCTTCGAGCACATCGCCCTCTTCGCCTGCGGCCTCTCCACCGGCCTCGGCGCGGCGATCAACACGGCGAAAGTGGAAGCGGGGACGACCTGCGCGGTATTCGGCGCCGGGATGGTCGGCCTCGGCGCGGTGGCGGGCTGCCGCCTGCAGGGCGCCGAGCGGATCATCTGCGTCGACATGTCGGAGGATCGCCTCGAGCTCGCCAAGGGCCAGGGCGCGACCGACACGATCATCGGCGGCCCCGATGCGGTGAACGAAATCCTCGCGATGACCGACGGCGAATTCGGCGCCGACTACACCTTCGAGGCAACCGGCCTGGTGGCCGTGATGCGGCAGGCGCTGGAAGCGACGCGGATGGCCTGGGGGCTCTGCACGGTGGCCGGCGTCGCCGGCAAGGGCGAGACGCTCGACGTCGTCCCCCGCCTCCTGATCACCGGTCGCCGCCTCGCGGGCTCCTCGTTCGGCGGCGTCAAGGGCCGCGATCAGGTGCCGGTGCTGGTCGACCGGGCGCTGGCCGGCGAGATCGACGTCGAGCCCTTCATCTCCCACAAGATCACCCTCGACGAAGTGAACCGGGGCTTCGAGCTGATGGAGGCCCAGGACGGGATCCGCAGTGTGATCGAGTTCAACTAGGGCTGCGGAGGCTCGGCTGCGGCGGCCCCTTCACTCACGAACTGCGGGGAGGTTCGCTCAGGGGCCGCCACAGCCGAACTGACGGACCGCCGAAAGAATTGGAGCCCGTGCCACCCTCTGCTGACGAATCCTGAGAGCAGGATTATGTTCAGGCCTCCCCAATAGACGGAGCCCAATAGGAGAACCAGGTTGGGGAAGGTGCCGTGGGTGCCGGCGTAGATGAGGACGACCAAGACGGAGAGGACGATGGTGGTCTGTGGGAGGGTGTGGCGCCAGTGCCAGCGCAGGTCGTCCTCCTTGCGGGTCACCTTATAGACCGGCTTTCGGTGAGGGCCGCCGAGGACCGCCTGGATCGTCGCCTTGATGAAGATCGGGGCCATCCCGGTCCACATGATGCGGACGCGCCAGAGGTCGCGGATCGGTTCGCGCTGGCGGGTGCGGCGGTCGGCGAAGGGGCGGTTGAGGGCGAGCAACCAGAGCTCGGTGGCGAGGATCACCGGCAGCAAGTGCTGGACGTAGCCGAGGTCGGAGGAGAGGAGCGGCACGACCCCGAGCAGCGAGAGCGCCACCGCCGGTACGTAGACGAGCACGCTGAAGCCGTTGATGTAGAAGAGGAAGAGTTCGAGGAACTGGGCGCGCTGGCGGAGGTCGAGGCCGCGCCAACGGTTGAACAGGAGCAGGCGGACGGTGTCGATCGCCCAGGTGCCGCGCTGCTTGTAGACGTTGGGGACGTCTTCGGGCGAGTGCTGGCCGACCGCGCCGACGATCGGCAGGTACATCCCGCGCCAGCCGCGCTTCAGCGCCTCGAAGCCCGACTGGAGGTCCTCGACCAGGTTCCAGACCGGGTACTCGCCGATCGAATGCAGGGCGGTGCGCCGCCAGACGACGCCGGAGCCGCACGGGAAGACGGCGTTGGCGGCGTTGCGGCCGAGCATCTGGCCGCGGTAGAAGAGCGACTCGCGGTTGTTGAAAGGGTCCCCCGCGCTGACCTGCGTCTCCTTGATCGTCTGCACGTAGGCGAGCGACTCGTCGGCCTCCAGCTGTCCCACGACCTCGCGCAGGAAGTGGGTGGTGCCCATCTCGTCGTCGGCGTCCCTGGTCTCGATATAGGCGAGGTCCGGGAACTGCCGGTCGAGCATCGCCAGGGCGTCGTTCAGGTTCCCCGCCTTGGCGGCGCCGTCGCGGCCGGGGGCGTCGCGAGGCACCGGGCGGTGGTACAGCACCGGCCAGTCGGCAAGCGCCTCGCGCAACTCCGGGTCCCCCTTGTCGTCGGAGACGACGACGGTCAGCTTGTCGTCGGGCCAGTCCTGGACGAGGACGCTGAGCACGGTGCGCAGGATCATCGCCGGCGCCTCACCGCAGGTGGGGACGATCACACCGACGTGGGGCTCGTCGCCACGCGGCAGCGGCCGGCGCGGCGGGGCGCTCCGCCACCAGGCGTTGAAGACGGCGAGCAGGGCGGTGAAGATCGTCAGCAGGTTCGCGGCAAGGAAGGGCCAGGCGAGCCACGGCGCGTCGCGGTTGAGCGACCCGATCATCCAGGGGACGTAGACGATCGTGACGGCGACCAGGATCGCACCGGCACCGCGGATCTGCCACTGGCCGCGCAGCGGTGGATAGTCGTCGCCGAAGCGGCGGGCGGCGGTGGCGATTTGCCCGGAAGGTGCCGGTTTGATCGGCATGTCCTCCTAATCGACCGCCGGCGGGCCTCCCTTGAGATACCGTGCCACGCCGGATGCTGCTGCGGACCGGATACGACCGCAATTACGTGGAGGGCTGCCGCGAGTCGCTCGGCGCCGCCGTGGCGGAGCTGCGGCGGGTCGAGGCCGGGTCGGCGGCCTGGAACCAGCTGGTGCCGGCGCTCGACCGTTGGTTCGCGATCCGCAACCCGAAGGTCGAAGGCCGCGACGGCAACCCGCTGAACGAGGTGCGGGCGATCGCCGAGTCGGTGACCGAGCACGGCTCGGTGATGGCGATCCCGCGGGGGATCAAGCTGTCCGCCGAGACCTCCGCACTCGGCTTCGAGGAGGGCGAGGAAATCTCCCTCGACGGCGACGCCTTCGAACGGCTCTTCGAGGCCTTCCTCGCCGAGGTGGAAGCGAGGCTCTGCTGATGGAGGTCGAGATCCAGATGGTGAAGACGCGCCGCGAGATCGGAGAATTCATCGACCTCCCCTTCCGCCTCCACAAGGGGACGCCCTGGGTGACGCCGCTGAAACTGGAGCGCCACCAGTTCCTCACCCGCAAGCTGAACGCCTACTTCACCCACGGCGAAGCCGACTACTTCGTGGCGCGGCGCGACGGCCGCGTGGTCGGCCGGATCACCGCCCAGATCGACTTCGCCTACAACGAGTTCCACGGCACCCGGACCGGGATGTTCGGCTTCCTCGAGTTCGAGGACGACCCCGAGATCCTGGCGGCGCTCCTGCGCACCGCGGAAGGCTGGCTACGGGCGCGGGGGTGCGACCAGATGCTGGGGCCGATGGACTTCAACCTGAACGAGGAGAGCGGGATCCTGATCGAGGGCTTCGAGCTGGAGCCGCTGATCCGCCAGAACTGGCACCCGCGGCGCTACCAGCGCCAGATCGAGGAGACCGGGCTGGTAAAGGCGATGGACCTCCTCTCCTGGGACCTCTCGATCGATGACCGCGCCTCGATGAAGCCGATCATCGAAAAGCTCGCCAAACGGTGCCAGGAGAAGTACGGAGTCACGGTCCGCAAGATGACCCGCCGCTCCCTGCGCAAGGACCTCGACAAGTTCGCCGAGGTCTACAACTCGGCCTGGTCGGAGAACTGGGGCTTCGTCCCCTACTCGAAGAAGGACCTCGACGCCTACGCGCTCGACCTGCAGCTCGTCTACTCGCCGGAATGGTTCATGGTCGCCGAAAAGGACGGCGAGACGATCGCGATGGCGATCACGGTCATGGACGCCAACCAGCTGCAGAAACGGATGGGCGGCAAGCTCCTACCCCACGGATGGTGGGATTTTCTGATGCGGAATCGCACCACCGAGCGCCTCCGCGTCGGGTTCCTCGGCGTGAAGCCCGAGTGGCAGCACACCGGCGTCGCCGCCCTCCTCTACGTCGAACACTTCGAAGCCGCCGCCCGTTCCCGCCTCAAACACGGCGAGGCCGGCTTCATCCTGGAGACGAACAAGGCGATGAACGCCGGCCTCGAAGCGATGAACGGCCGGATCGTCAAGAAGTACCGCGTCTACGAACGCAGCCTCTGAATTTGCAAAGATCCTCCGATCCGTCGCCGCCCCCTGCTCATCGCGCCGGCCATCGCTATCGCGCTGGTTCTTTTCCTTGCCCCGTCCATCGCCTCCTCGGAGGGCGTGCTTGTCCTGTACAGCTCGCAGGGAAGCTCGCACCCGCGCTTCTCGATCCAGGGATCCGACCTGATGATGCAGAAGCGCCAGGGGATCAAGTTCCCGAGCGGTAGCGGCTGCCGCAATACGCACCCGGGGCTCAAGTGCCCGCTCCACTCCTACGGGATGGTCGAAATCGTCACCGGCCCGGGCGACGACAAGGTCGAGATCGAAAGCCCGCTGCCGGTTCCCCTCGTCGTTCACCTTGGCGGCGGATCAGACATCTTCTACGGCAACGCGGAGCCGGATCGCTGCTACTCCGAAGGCGCCAAACGCAACCGCTGCTACGGCAACGGCGGCAACGACGTCTGCATCACCGGCAACCGTAACAGCGATTGCGTCGGCGGGCCGGGCAACGACTACTGCAAGCACGGCAACGGCAGCGACGGCTGTTGGGGTGGCCCGGGCAACGACGTCTGCGTCATGGGCGGCGGCCAGGACGGCTGCCACGGCGGGCCCGGAAACGATCGCCTGTATGGCGGCCGCGGCGCCGACCAGCTCTACGGGGGCCCCGGCACCGACTACTGCGACGGTGGCCCCGGCCGGGGCAAGTCCCACGGCTGCGAGCTCGGCCCGCGCCACTGACGTCGTCCCTCGACGGCCTCCGAAATTCCTCGATTTTGCGACGATTTCGAGACGTTTGTCTGTTTCTCGTGACCGTTCCTTATGCGAACATACGTTCGTATGGAGAGGTCACAGCGACAGCAGTTCGGCCTGAATCTCGCGACTGAGCGGAAGAAGGCGGGACTGAGCCAGGAAGATCTCGCCTTTCGGGCCGATCTCCACCGGACCGAGGTGAGCCTGATCGAGCGAGGCCTCCGCGAGCCCCGTCTCGAAACCTTCCTGAAGCTGTCCCGAGGCCTCGGCGTGACCCCCGCGACCCTGATCGACGGGATCCGCTGACGACTCCGCCAGTCGTTCCGCTCGCAGCTAAGCCCCGGGGGCGAAGGACGCAAGGGCTTGCGGCGAGCATGGCCGTCTCGGCCACGGCCCGGGCAGGCTGTGGCCGTGGCCGAGACGGCCGGGGT
>JAFDWG010000107.1 GCA_018268605.1 Actinomycetota bacterium
GCCACCAGTCCGCCTCGGAGTCGGCGCGCTCGAGGAGCAGCATGCGGTGGCCGTAGCCGGACGCTTCCAGCGCCTTCACCGTCGCCGTCGTCACCTCGACCTCGTTCTCGCGGGAGGCCGCGGGGTGGAAGCGATCGCCTAGCGAGGCCCCGGCGAAGCGGATCGCCCGCGGCCGGCTCGAGGTATCGAGGACGAGCGGCACGACCCCGATCACCTCATCCTCGTGGCGCACGACGCTGATCAGAGGCGTGCAGCATTCGCTGCCCTGGTGCTCCCACCAGGCGTGGAACCACTCCGGCGTGACGAAGGCATTCGAGCGCGCGACGGCAAGGGCGCGCCAGGCGTCTTCCACGCCGGCGAGTCCCGAGACCTCGGTGATCAACTCCGCTCTAGGTTTTTGCATCTATGGGTAACTCGACACTGCGGACGAAAACTTGAGATTCGGGCGACCGAAAGCCCCAGTCCAGACTCCTTGTCAGGTCGCGCGTGGGACAGTCTGACCTATTTGGATGAAGAGGAGGAGCGCCGCCCGCCGACGCGGCCCGGGAACAGGAACCAGAGCGCCAGGCGGTGCGCCAGGGGGCGCGGAACGACCGTCATCGCGGCGAACCAGACGAGGAAGGCGAGGCGGACCCGCACCGACGCGTTGCCCCTGCGCCGGACTGCACCGAACGAGTCTCGCAGTAGCCCGAGGCGGGTGTCGCCGGCGACCGGGTGCCTCGACGGGTCGAGCCGCAGGGAGATCATCCGCCGCGACAGGTCGGCGACCGAGAGGATCCGACGGGGATGGGGAAGGCCCAACTCGGCGGCGAGGCCGAGCAGGTCGGCCGAGGTCCGTTGCCCGTAGCCGATCGACGCGCGGATCTGATCGAGGTCGATCCGGGCCGCGTTCGGCTCGTAGTTGTTGGCGCCGTGGACGCGGTAGGAGCAGCTCGGCTCCTCGATCGTCGCGACGGTGCCGAGCAGCGTCGAGAGGTGGACGAGATGCCAGTCGGCGCCGATCCGGTAGACATCCTCGGGGATCGGCAGGATCGGCGCCAAGGTCGCCCGTCGGAAGGCGTAGGCGCTGGTCGGCAGCCAGGCCAGGTCGAATGGGTAGGCAAGCTCGGCGACGCGCAGATCGCCGGTCGGCATCGGCCAGCGCGGGGGCGGCTTCGTCTCCCCGGTCGGCCTCCCCTCGGCGTCGATGACGTCCATCCGCAACTGGGCCTTGGCGGCGCCCGGTTCGGTCTCCAACGCCGCAGCGGCGCGGGCGGCCGCCTCGGGGTGGAGCACGTCATCGGCGTCGAGGAACATCACGATGTCGCCCCGGCAGCGCACGAGCCCCGCGTTCAAGGCCGAGGCCTGGCCGCCGTTCTCCTTCAGCACCACCTCCACCCGGTCCCCATAGCGGCGGAGGATCTCGAGCGAGTCGTCGGTCGATCCGTCGTCGACGGCGATCACACGGGTCCGCGGGTGGGTCTGGGCGAGGGCGCTGTCGAGCGCCGCGGCAAGGTAACGGCCGTAGTCGTGGTTGTTGACGACGACGTCGACCGCGAGGGGGCCGCCGGCGCTCATTCTTCGGTCGAGGCCGGGATCCAGCCGTAGACCCGCCGGTAGGGCGCGACGGCTCCTTCTTCCGGCTTCCGCTTGAGCGTGACCGCGACGAAGGTCGGGTCGTCAGGCGTCGGCTGCGGCGTCGCCGCGAGGTCGAAGGTCGTGTGCGACCCGGGGTAGAGCGAGAGGGTCCTGGTGACTTCGCCGCCGCCGATGAACTTCGCCGTCACTTCATAGGTCGTGTAGTGCTGTTCCTGGTTGTCGATCCCGATCCGGGCCTTGGCTTCGCCGGGGCCTTGGCCCGGGGCCGGCTTCAGCCAGAGCGCGGTGAAGCCTTCGGCATCGCTGTTGGAGACGGTGGTCTGGGAGAGGACGATCGCCCCGGCCGCCAAGGCGAGGGCGCCGAGGCCGAGCAGCGCGGCGAACGGCGAGGGCCTCGGCAGGGCGGGACGTGCGGGAGCCTCGGCGCTTGGATATGAGCCGCGCCGGGCCGCCGCGATCGCCGCGGCCCCCAGGACAACGAGGACAAGGCCGGCGGACCAGGTCCCCGGTCGCAACCCGCCGAGGAAGTTCAGCGGCAGCGGCAGCAGGGCCAGGACGGCGAGGCTCAGGGCAAGGCTGATCCAGAAGGCGCGCGGCCACGGTTGCGGTTTCTCGACGAAGCAGGCGAGCAGGATCGTGTAGCCGGTGAGGAAGAAGGCGACCGGCGCCAGCAGCAAAAAGCTGATCCAGTCGACCGGGACGACCACCGCGAGCACGGCGAGGATCGCCGCGGCGAGAGCGATGGCGCGTAGGTCGCGATGGCGGGTCACGGGCGGCCACCGAGGTCGTAGACGGAGATCAGACCATTGTCGTAGATCCGCGCCGCGCCCGGGACCTTCGAGAACTTCGTCGCGACCCCCGGGAAGAGGAGCTTGTCGAAGCGTTCGTCGCCGATCAGCGGGAAAAAGTAGCCCTGCAGGCCGTCGCCGGCGATTTCACGCCGGTCGGTGACCACGTAGCGGAGGTCGTTCTTCCGCAGCATCCGCAGCTGCCACGGTTCGAGCGTCGGGTTGGTCAGCATGTCTTCCACGTCCGGGTTCTTGCCCGTGGTCACCGTGCGGCCGCCCGGCACCATCAGCAGGTTGGCGTCGGCGGTGGCGGCGGCGTAGTTGCCTTCCGGCCCTTCTTCCTTCGCCCATTCGGCGAGCGCCAGGGGCGGCGAGGAGATGGTTTTGCCTTCGGCCGAGACCTTCAGCGGTTTCGCCAGCTGTGCGTCCCATGGCCAGCCGGAGATCACGCCGCCGATGAAGACGAATCCGAAGGCGGCGGTCAGCATCCAGGGGGCCGCGCGGCGCGAGGGCCAGCGGAGCTCCCACATCCCGGCCGCGGCGATGACGAAGGCGAGGCCGACGAAGAAGAACTCCCCGGCCCGGTTGCCGGTCTCCCAGGCGGCCGGCGCCAGCCGCAGGCCGAGGGCGAGGAAGAAGCCGAGCGAGGCGAGCATGAAGAGGAGTGGCCAGGGCCGGTCGCGGTAGCGCTTCCAGGTCGCCCTGATGCCGAAGATCCAGCCGACCGCCAACAGGGCGACGCCGATCAGGGCGACGGCGCGGGCGCCGATCGGGGTCGGCCCGGCGGCGCCGTTGTCCTGGAAGAGGCCGCGCGGCGCCGACTCGCCGGAGATCGTGTTGGCCAGCGCTTCGACCGCTTCGGAGAGTGGGTTGGAGAGGTAGGAGAAAGTCTCTCCTGCGACCACCGCCAACCAGCAGACGACGAGGATGAAGGTGAGGAGAGCGTACGGCCAGGGGTTCGGCGGTGCCCAGTCGCGGGCAAACCACCAGAGCAGCAGGCTGACGGCGACGAGGATGACGATCAGGGCGTAGGAGGTGAGGTGGTGGGTGATGACGATCGCCGCGATCGCCACGATCAGCGGTGCCGCCCACTCGCCCATCACGGTCGCCGGGGTCCGTTCCCGCTCGACCAGCATCAGCAGCACGATCGCCAGCAGCGGCAGGGCGAGGGACTCGTAGGAGAACTGCGCGCCCCAGAAGAGGAAGTTGAAGTTGGTCGCGTAGATCGCGACGGCGACGCCGGCGGTGCGCGCCGAGCCGCCGATCCGCTCGAAGAGGAGGAAGAGCCCGCCGATCAGGGTCAGGCGGGCGACCCCGACCAGGATCACGCCGGCGGTATAGGTGGAGAGGCCGCTGATCTTCACCAGCGCCGAGGTCGCCCCCTCGAGGCCGGGGTAGTACGGCGTCACCTTCAGCACCGGGTTGTGGTGGAAGAGGTGGCTGTGCTCGCGGATCTGTTCGACGTTGAACGAGTGGATCAGCTCGTCGGTGAAGGTGAAGGAAGGAGCGTCGTGGACGACCTTCACCAGGTAGAGCGCGACCCCCAGCAGGCAGGCGAGCGCCAGCCGTTCCCGGTCACCGGCCTCACCGTCGAGCAAGCGGTAGAAGATCGGCAGGCCGATCGTGAGGAGGCCGAGGATGTATGCGGTCATCGCCAGGCCGGAGCCGCCCCGCGAGAGGGCGTTGCCGAGCGAGCAGAGGAAGACCCCGCCACCGGCGACGAGCATGCTGACCGCGAACCGGTTGGCCCGGACCCTGTCCACGACGGGATCCTAGGCCCGGCCGGAGGACGTTTGGGGGCGCGCCGCTCGGTTCCGGAGCGAGGCGAGGACGTATCCGGCGCCCGCGGCACCGATCCCGGCGACCAGTGCCAGCGAGCGCAACGGCCCGTAGGCGTCGCCGCGCAGCAGCTCGCCGAAGCCGCGCAGGAAGCCGAGCGGGACGGTGACCAGGAGGTGGCGGCGCTCAGCCTCGAGGCCCGACTCCGAGCCGACCGCGGCGGCCAATGCCGCCTTGCCCTCGCCCTCCTCGAAGTTGCGGATCAGGAAGTAGCGCAGGGTGGTGCGGCCGGGCGCGACCTTGTGGCGGACGCGGGCGCTCGGCTGGTAGACCCAGTGGGTGTCGGGGAAGGCCGCCTTGATCCGGATCCCGAGGCTGGTGTCATCGAGTGCGTGGCCGGCCGAGAGGACCTTGCCGCCGAGCTTCAACTCGCGCGGCGCGACCCCGGCGGCGAGTCCGCCGACCGCCTTGATCGCCTCTCGCCGCACCGCCATGTTGGCCCCGATCGCGTTGCGGATCGGCGCCTTCTCGGTCGGCAGGCCGCGATAGGAGCAGCCGAACACCCAGTAGAACTCGCTCGGGAGCCAGCGGGGTTCGGCGCCTTCCCAGTCGGGGTCGAGGGCACCGCCGACCCCGACCACCGCGTCGTCCTCGAAGGCCTCGGCAAGCCCGGCGATCCACCCAGGCTCCGGCGCCGCGTCGTCGTCGGTGAAGGCCACGACCGCGCCGCTCGCGGCCTCCAGGCCCGTGTTCCGGCCGCCGACGACGCCGCGCTCGTGCACGTTCTCGAGCACGGTCGCGTCGGCGAAGCGCCCGCGCGCCCAGGCGGCCAGCTCTCCGTTGTGGTCGATCACCAGGATCGCCTCGCGGGCGGCCACGGTCTGCGCCGCCAGCGCGTCCATGCAGGCTTCGATGTTCCCCTTCGCGTCGAGGCTCCAGGCGGCGACGACGACGGAGATGTCGGCGACGACGGGGGAGGCCCCGATCGGCTCAGGGCTTGCCGGCCTGCGCTGCGGCACGGGCCTTCTCGATCGCTGCCGCACCGGCGACGGGGTGCTCGGCGTGGACGCTGCGGCGCCTGCGCGCCTCGCGGAAGATGGTCCCGAGGACGCGGATGCCGTCGCGGGCGGCGTTCAGGTTGCTGGCGCCGGAGATCCGCTCTTTCTCGTAGCTCGGCACCTCCGCGATCTTCATCCCGGCGCCGGCGATCCGCAGGTTGATCAGCGTCTCGACCTCGAAGCCGGGGACGTCGAGGGAGATGAACGGCAGGCAGCGGACCCAGAAGGCGTTGTAGCCGTAACAGAGGTCGGTGAAGTGGGTGCCGTGGAGCATGTTCGCGGTGCCGCTGAGGAAGCCGTTGCCGAGCTTGCGCAGCAGGGTGATGTCGGCCGAGCCGCCGCCGGGCAGGTAGCGCGAGCCCTTGGCGAAGTCGGCGCCCGCCTCGAGCGCCTCGACGAAGCGGGGGATCTCGGCGGGGTCGGCGGACCCGTCGGCGTCGAGCATCACGATCAGGTTGCCGGTAGCGGCGGCGAAGCCGGTGCGCAGCGCGTCGCCCTTGCCCTTCCCGGTCTGCGTGGTGACCCTGATCGAGGGGTAGGCCCGGCGGGCGACCTCGATCGTGTTGTCCTTCGAGTTGCCGTCGACGAGGACGACCTCGTGGAGGCCCTCGGGAAGCTCCCCGAGCACCTGGGCGATGTTGCCCTCCTCGTTCATCGCCGGGACGACCACGGTCACCTTCGTGGTCCGGGTCCCGATCCGCCGGTCGGGGCCTTTGTAGGGGAGGGACGTGCGCGCGGCCAGCGACTCGACTTCGATCAGCGGCACCCCGCCGATCCGGGTCGGGCGCGCCGTCGGCGCCTCGAGCAGGTCGAGCGGCCGCGGCAGCATGCTGACCGGGACGCCGACCGCCTTGAAGGCGCGGACCAGGCCGAGCAGCCCCGCGTCGTCGGCATGGGCGGTGGAGATGACGACGCGGTCGGCGTCGTGACGGTCGACCAACTCGAGGGCACGGGCGCGGCCGGCGGAGTCGTCCGGCTCCAGCGGCTCGACACTGGCGACCACCGACGCGTATTTGCGCAGCGGGGCGTAGGCGCGCAGCCGGTCGGCGATATCGGCGTCGCCGACCAGGACCCAGCGCTCGACCGGGTCGAGGTCCTGGAGCAGGGGGGCGACGACGGCGCGGACGCCGAAGTCGAGGATCACGAAGGCGGCGAACAGGGCCAGCTGTTCGGCCCCGTCGATCGGGGTCAGGAGCGAGGCACACCAGGCGAACAGGGCGCCGACGAGCAGCCGCAGCACCGGCCAACCCGCGCCCCCTTCGCCGCGCGCGCCGGACCCCGGGCGGGCGCCGTAGACGCCGAGCAGGCCGTAGGCGCCGACCAGCAGCGCGGGAGCGACCGGCCAGGCCGGGAAGGCGTCGGAGCGGGCGATCAGCGTCACCGCGAGGAGGGCGAGCGAGGAGCAGACGAAATCGATGATCGGCAGCAGCCACCAGGCCATCCCGCGACGGGCCAACGGCATCGATCCGAGGTCGGGCCGATCTTGGACCAGCGCCTCGTGTGGGAGGGCCGAAGCGTGCTGCTTCACGGGTATCTCGATGGGCGGCGTAGTCATGCGTCGTTGAAGATCAAGTGCCCGTTTGAACACAGGCTAGAGCGAAAACTTTCCTTTTCGGTCTTTTTTGGCTATCGGCAAGGCCCGCCTCAAAAGTTGAGCCGCGGCGAGATTGTCCCAGCCGCGGCTCGAAATTGCGCCAGGGGGCTATCGAGAAACTCGACTAGAGCCCGTAAGCCTCCTTCAACTCCGGGTCCTTCGCCGCCAGCATTTCCGCCAGCTCGACCATCACCTTGCACTGCTTCCAGGTGGCGTCGTCCTGCATCTTGCCGTCGATCATGTGGACGCCGGCGCCGTCGGGGATCGCCTCCAGCACCCGCTTGGCGAAGGCGACCTCCTCCGGCGGCGGGCTGAAGACCTTCTTGGCGATGCCGATCTGGACCGGGTGCAGGGACCAGGTGCCGACGCAGCCCATCAGGAAGGCGGCGCGGAACTGGGCCTCGGCGCCCGCCGTGTCCTTGATGTCGCCGAAGGGGCCGTAGAAGGGCAGGATGCCCGCCGAGGTGCAGGCGTCGACCATGCGGGCGATCGAGTAGTGC
>JAFDWG010000108.1 GCA_018268605.1 Actinomycetota bacterium
CGAGCGGGCGCAGGATGCTCCCGGCGGCCAGCCGCTCGATCGTCTCTTCCGAGTCGGCACGGTCGAGGACCGCGTCGCAGAGCGGTCCGCTTATCCGTTCGAGCGGGGACACGCTCCGGGTGAAGTCCCTGTGCGCGGCAGGGAGCGGAGCGAGGAGCTCTTCACGGATGTAGTCGGCGATGGTCGGATCGGTGCCGGAGAACCCGCGTAGCACGCGCCCCTGGTCCCCGCCCCGGAGCGCCAGGCCCAGAAGATAGACCGCCGCGGGCCAGCCCTCGGTCTTCCGCAGGACCCGGTCCAGCCGGGGACCGGAAAGCTTCAGACCCATCCTGGCGAGGGCCTCTGCGCACTCCTGCCTCGTCAGGGTCAGGTCGGTGCGGCGGATCTCCGTCAGCAAGCGGTTCGCCCGCAGGCGCCCGAGCGGGATCGGCGGGTCCACCCTGCTCACGAGGGCCAGCCGGCATCCCGCCGGCATCGTCCGGATCAGCGTCTCGAGGATCTCGGAGGACCGCGTCCTGCGGAGGTCGGTCACGTCGTCGAGCGCCAACACGAACGACCCGCGCCGGGCGGCCACCTCGGAGAGAAAGCTCGCCGACAACGCTCCTGGCGCCCCCGGCGCGGCGCCCCGGCACGCCTCGGTGATGGCGCCCGACAGCGCCGTGGGATCGTCGTGCTCAGGGCCGATCGGAACTCTCACCACGGCGCGCTCCTCGGCCCCGGCCCACTGGTCGAGCAGGACCGACTTCCCGTAACCGCACGGAGCGCAGATCAGGACGGTCGTGTCCGGATCCTCGGCGAGGCGCTTCAGCAAGCGCGGTCGCTGCACTACGGTCGGGTCGGCCACCCTCGATCTCCTTGTCCCGGGGCTCGTGCGACCCGTCAGGCCGCCGTGAAGAAAGGTGCCAGGCCGGGGGCCGCCGTACCAGGGCACGAGCACTCCTTTGACGGTGGTGCCGACCACCTCGCCTTTTCGCACGGATCGGGTGATGTGGCGGGGAAGGACCGATGGGAGGCTGCGTCGTCATGGCCCAAGACGCCGAGGGCATCCTCGCCTGGTTCGACCGCGACATCGCCGCTCCGATGCGGGACTTTCGCGACCCCGACCAGGAGTGGCGCCGCCTCTTCTCCGAGCTCTACGGAACGTTCCTGCTGGTGATCGTCGCCGCCGGTGGCGGGATGATGGGCCACGCCTTCCCGGACACGATCAGCCGCACCGCCGCGGTCGTCGCGCCGGGGTTGATGGTGATGGGGATCATCATGTTCATGGGCAAGGTGTCGGGCGCCCATCTGAACCCGGCGGTCAGCGTCGCCTTCGCCCTGCGCGGCGACTTCCCCTGGCGCCGCGTCCCGGGCTACATCGTCGTCCAGCTGATCGGGGCCACCCTTGCCGCCCTCGTCCTCCATTGGGCGATCGACGTCTCCGCCACCTTCGGCTCCAGCTACGTGGCCGCCGGATACTCCGACGGGCGCGGCTACCTGATGGAGGCCCTGCTGACCCTCGGCCTCGTCAGCGTCATCCTCGGCACTGCGTCGGGCGCCCAGAACATCGGCATCCTCAGCGCGCTCGGCGTCGGCGCATACATCGCGCTCGCCGGCCTCTGGGGCAGCCCGATCTCGGGCGCGTCGATGAACCCGGCGCGCACCTTCGGGCCAGACCTGATCGGCGGCGACTTCGGCGGCTACTGGGTCTACGTCGCCGGGCCGCTCACCGGTGCCGTGATCGCCGTCGCCATCGCCTACGTGCTCCGCGGCCCGGGCGGCGGCAGGTCCGGGTCGGCTGCCGCCCAGGGTGCGCTCTTCACCGAGGAGCAGCGGCCCGACCAGGCTTGAGCGCTCCCGGAGACAAGGGCGAGCGCCGTTGGCCGATGGCACTCGCGGTCATCACCGCGGTGGTACTGACGGCGCTCCTGCCGGAAGCGGTCCGTCCCGAGTCGCGTTGGCTCCTCGCCGTGATCGGTCTGGTGCTGATCGGGTTGATGATCGCCGACCCCGGGCGGATCGATCGGTCGACCACGCCGGTGCGCCGGCTCTCCCGCCTGCTCCTTTCGCTGCTCGCCCTGTCGGCCGTGCTCAGCACCGCGATGCTGGTCCACGTCCTGGTCGTCGGCAGCGACCTGACGGAATCGGCGTCGAAGCTCCTCCTCGTCGGCGGCGACGTCTGGATCTCGAACAACATCGTCTTCGCCCTCATCTACTGGGAGGTCGACGGCGGCGGCTCGGTGACCCGCGCGATCCACCCGCGTGACCATCCCGACCTCGCGTTCCCGCAGCAGATGAACCCGGACCTGGCGCCGCCTGGCTGGCGACCGATGTTCATCGACTACCTCTACCTCGGGATGACCAACGGCCTCGCCTTCAGCCCCACCGACGTGATGCCACTGGTGCCTTGGGCGAAGATCACGATGGCGCTGCAGTCGCTGATCTCCCTGGTGATCCTCGGCCTCGTGGTCGCGAGAGCCGTGAACATCCTGAACTGACGCGATCCACCACCCGACCCGACCGTCAGGCACGCGGAGCGAAGGCAGCCTGTTCTGAGCCGATCCCGTTCGGCCCGGGGGCTCCAGCATCTTTCGCGACCGGCGCCTCGCCGGCGAGGACGGGGTCCGCGGTCGGATCGAGCACCGGGGGGCCTTCGGCGTCGACAACGCCACCGGGGAGCAGTGGGCCGAAGCCTTTCCGCGTCATCTCACCCCAGTGCTGATTGCCGCGGGCGTAGGTGTACCAGGCACGCATCCGCACCAGGGCGAGCAGCTGGCGGTAGCCGATGTTCTCGACCACGGCGCAGACCGCGAGGCGCATCAGGTCGGCCCAGCCGGGATAGCGGCGGAAGGCGCGCTCCTCCATGAGGATGACGAGGAAGCTGAGGACCAGGCCGTAGGTGAGGGCGATCGCGAGGAACGCGAGGGCGAACTGCAGCGGGATGACGCCGAGCGCGACGGCGATCACGAACAGGGTGTAGCCGACACACTCGATCGTCGGCCCGATCAGCTCGAACACGAGGAAGTAGGGCATCGCCACGCTGCCGATCCGTCCGAATCGGGGGCGGAAGAGCATCCCCCGGTGGCGGACCATCATCTCGATCAGCCCGCGCTGCCAGCGGTCGCGCTGGCGCACCAGCGTCCCCAGGTCCTCGGGGCACTCGGTCCAGCAGATCGGGTCGGGGAAGAAGGTGATCCGGCAGGGCTTCCCCTGCTCGCGCCGATGGCGATGGAGCCGCAGAACGAGCTCGGCGTCCTCACCGACCGTGGTGCGGTCGTAGCCACCGACTTCGACGCAGACGTCGCGCCGGAAGAGCCCGAAGGCGCCGGAGATGATCATCAGCATGCCGCTCTTCGACCAGCCGACGCGGCCGCCGAGGAAGGCCCGCAGGTACTCGACGATCTGCAGGTTGGCGAGCATTCCCCGCGGGGTGCGGACCTTGGCCAGGCGACCGTCCTCGAACTCCGATCCGTTCACCACCCGGACGATCCCCCCGACGGCGACCGTCTCCGGCGCGGCCTGGAACTCCCAGACCAGCCGCGAGAGCGCGCCGGCGTCCAGCATCGAGTCGCCGTCGATCGCGCAGAAGAGGGGGAAGTTGGCGTGGTTGATGCCGGCGTTCAGCGCATCCGCCTTGCCGCCGTTGACCTTGTCGATGACCACGATCCGTGGCTCCAGCGGGCTGGCGTAGATGCCGCGAACCCTCTGCGTGGCGAGGTTCGAGCGGGGGACCCGGCCCACCTCGACCAGCCTGAACGCGTCCGTAAGCGCCGCCAGCGTGCCGTCCTTGGAGCCGTCGTTGATGACGACGATCTCGAACTCGATGAACTGGGACTTGAGCAGCGAACGCAGCGAGGCGACGATCGAGGGCTCCTCGTTGTAGGCGGGGACGAGGATCGAGACCGGCATGCTCATCTCCGATTCGGAGACCGATCGGTAGTCGCGCATCGGCCGGCGCCTCACGTAGTCCTCGATCGCCCGCCAACCGCCGATCGCCAGCACCGTGTAGATGAGCTGGAGGACCAGGACGTAGGCAAGCATGAAGACGTTGAAGCCGTGCAGGAAGTGTTCGAACGTCCCCATCACGCGGCCACCTCCTCGATCACCGCCTGCAGCGCGAGCTGCTCGCGGGCGCGGTCGGCGGCGTAGCGATCCTCGTGCTCGACCGCGCGGTGGAGCGCCTCGATCCCCGGCTTGCCGAGCTCCCGCAGGGCGCGGGCGGCGTTCGCCCGGACCCACCAGGCGCGGTCGGACAGGCAACGCTCGAGCGGCTCGACGGCGGCCGCCGCGCCGAGCTTGCCGAGCGATTTCGCCGCCTGGGCGCGGACCGCCCAGACGTCCGAGGACAACGCCGCGATCAATGCCGGGGCACAGGCGTCGTCGCCGACGCGCCCGAGCGACCGCGCGGCGGAGATCTCGACCTCGACGGAATCGCTGTCCAGGAGCGCGGTCAGGGGAGCGGCGCCCCGCGGATCGCCGGAGAGGCCCAGGGCTCGGGCAAGGCTCGCCTCGAGCTCCGCCCCTCCCTCCTCGCCGACACCCCCATCCAGCCGCGCGACGATCGTCCGCACGGCCCACGGCGCCCCGAGGCGCTCGATGATCCGCTCGGCGGGCAGCACCTTCTGCGCCAGGCCGTCGATCAGGAGCTCGGCGGCGCGCGGCGTCGCGACGCGAGCGAGCCCCGCGCAGGCCACCAGCCGAACGTCGGCGTCGGGGTCCCTCAGCAATGGCGCGATCTCCTCGGCCGCCGCCGCGGTCCCGGGTCGCGATAGCAGGAATGCGGCGCGGGCCCGGGTGATCGCCCGCCGCGAACCGAGGTCGGCGATCAGCTTCGGCGGCGAGGAGGATGCTTCCATCCCCCTGCCGATCGCCTCGAACCGCTCACGGGGCAGGGTCCTGTACAAGAGGTCGATCGTGACCGCCAGGTCCGCTCGCGCCTCACTGTCCTCGGCGGCGTCGAAGACGTTCGCGATCGCCGCGACGTCGCCCCGGACCAAAACCCCCGCGTAGCGGGCGCGGCGCCCGACCGACCGCGATTCGCGCCGGTCGCGTCGCAGTTTGCGGCCGACGGCGAGGCCGAGCAGCACCACCCACAACAACAGGCTCGACCCGACCAACAGGATCAGACCATCGATCACGCTCATAGACACCTTCATATCGGCGTTTCCCGCCCTCGACTGTAGGGCTAGGGCGGGGCGCCGCGCTCAGGTGCTTTCGGTGGCCAGTCGCCTCTCCCCGAACTGGTCGATCGGCGTGTCCCTCCCGGTTCGGGCCAGATGGCGGACCGCCGCCACGATCGTCGCCGCGAAGACGAGGCTGACGAGCCCGTTGCCGAGCCCCACGCCTTCGGGTTTGCCGAGCCAGTCGGCCACCGAGGCGCCCAGCGGCCGGGTCACCACATAGGCGAACCAGAAGGCGAGGATCGAGCCCATCCCGAAGCGAAAGTAGCCGACGGCCGGGATCGCGATGATCGCCGCGAACAGCCAGATCGAGCCGAAGTAGCCGAGCCCGAGGGTGTAGGCGGTGAGATCGCCGGCGGCGGTGCCGAGGGCGAAGGTGGCGAGGACCGCGGCCCAGTAGAAGACCTCGCGGCGTGGTGTGGTGATGCTGTGGATCGAAAGGGTGCCCTCCATCCGGTACCAGGTGCGGAACACCACCGCGAGGGCGATCGCGAAGAAGATCGTCGAGGCGATGTAGGGGACGCCGAGGCCGACGTGCAGTACGTCCGCGCACATCGTCCCGAAGACGCCGACCATCGCCACCGCGAACCAGTAGTAGGCGGGGATGTAGCGATCCTTGGCGAACTGGAGCCAGATCGCGACCGCGAAGACGATCGCCCCGAGCACCACCGCGATCTCGGGAACCAGCGTGTGGACGAGCCAGTCCGAGGTCGACTCGCCCATCGCCGTCGTCAGCGCCTTCACCACCCAGAACCAGGCGGTCACTTCGGGCACCTTCGAATAGGTGCGGTGGGTGGAGGTGAGGCGGTGGAGGCGGCGATCCTCGGTCATGCCGCCGCGACCGCCTCGGTCGGGACGCCGAGCTGGGACACGCGATGAGGCAGGTCGACGTGGAGCCAGTGGGAGAGGTGGGTAGGCGGCGTCTCGAGGATGATCTCGGTGTACGCCCCGGCGTCGAGCTCTTCCACGATGTCGTCGTAGGCGTTCGGGTTGTTCGCCACCCGGCCCGAGACCTCACCCCCGCCGGCCTCGCGAAGCGGCGGCAGCGCCGCGGCGAGGAGCGCCTCGCCGTCGCTCGGCACGGGGTCGCCATGGTCGAAGCCGAGGTTGTGGGGGTTCGGGACGAGGACGTGGAAGGCGACCGGTCCCGCCTCGGCGCGACGGCGCACCGATTCGAGCAGTGCCCGGGTCGGCGCCACCTTGTTGAGGACGACGAGAACCGCCGGACCGGCCCCCGGGGGGGCGGCGACCGGCCCGGTGCGGATCACGTCTCGCTTGGAGATCGCCAGGTAGACGACCAAGGCGAGGATCGTCGAGAGGAAGATGATCGAGGTCATGGTGGTGCCGAGGCCGAGGCCGCCTTCGTTGGTCGGCGAGGCGAGGTAGTCGCCGATCGAGGCGCCCAGCGGTCGGGTGAGGATGTAGGCGACCCAGAAGGAGAGGATCGCGTTCATCTTGAGGACGAAGTGCAGGAAGGCGACGATCGCGATCGCCCCGGCGAAGATCCCGACGGTCGGCAGGTAGCCGAGTTCGAGCTTCTCGGAGATCAGGTCGCCGGCGGAGGTGCCGAGCGCGAAGGTGAAGAGGATCGTCGCCCAGTAGAACGCCTCCCGGCGGGTCGTGACGATGGTGTGGACGGAGAGGGTGCGCTCGCTCCAGTACCAAGTGGCGAAGGTGGCGATCAGACAGGCGCTGAAGAGGATCGTCGTCGTTTCCAGCGTCACGCCGTAGTTTTCGACCAGGTTGTCGGAGACGAGCGTCCCGACCACGCTGACCAGCACGACAGCCAGCCAGTAGATCCCGGGGACGTAGCGGCGCGACCGGAACTGGGCGACCATCACCGCGATCAGGACCGCCCCCATGATGTAGGAGGTGTTGGTGAGGCCGAGGCCGAGGTTTTCGTTCAGGTTGTCGGCGAAGGTCTCCCCGACCGTGGTGCAAAGCACCTTGATCACCCAGAAATAGACGGTGATCTCGGGGACCTTGTTGAGCATGCGGCGCCCGTAGCTGGTCGCCGACGGGCCGGTGAGTGCCTGGGCTGAGTTCATGGCGGTCACTGTGAGGCCCCGTGATGAGACGGAGGTGAAAGGTTCGGGTG
>JAFDWG010000109.1 GCA_018268605.1 Actinomycetota bacterium
AGACCGCCTCGGTGATGCCGGTGGCGTCGCCGACCGTCATCTTCAGCCACGGCTCGCCGTTGCGCTTGCGCCGCAGCTCCCGCCCGCGCACCGCGTAGACGCCGCGCACCCGCTGGCCGTCCTCAAGATCGCGGATCGCGATCCGCGCCTCGATCGAGACGTCCTCGACGAAGGCCTCCGCTTCTGGCCCGACGAACGTGACCTCCGACGCCGCGATCGGCGGAGCTTCCCGTTCCGGCGCCCGCTCCGCCTCCACCGGCGCGAAGGCGGGGTCGCTTCCCAAGAGGCTGTCCATCTGCGTCTGTTCGGCCATCTCGCGACCCAAGTTAGGGGCCGAGTCGGACGCGTTTCGGGACACGCCAGGCGCTCCATCGCAAGCCGAAAAGTCCAGCAAAGAGCGCTTTTTCCACGTGCAAATTGCGAATCCTTCCCTACCTCAGGGCGACCGCCTTCGAGATCCGCTGCGCGTAGACGAGGTCGCCCTCGCAGGCCAGCTCCCGCGCAATTTCCAGCCATCGCGCGGCACGCTCGGGAGCGTCGACGGCTTCGACCGCGATCGGCACGTCGCGCCGCAGGGCCAGCACCCGATCCCCGTGCGGCTCCCCTTCCCCGCGGAATCCCCACAGCCCGCGCTGGGCCGTGGCCCCCGCTGCCCCCTCGCGGCGAAGCCGGTGGATGAGCTCGACGTAGACGGGGTGCGAGCCGCGCGAGGCGACCTCCGAGGTGACGAGCGTGACGCGGACCGCCGCGTCCCCGTGGAGCGAAGGTCGGTCTGTGACCGAGTAAGTCTCCACAGGCTCGTAGGTGATCAGGTGCGCGGCTCCGTCGACCTCCGCCACCGCGGCCTCGATCGCGGCGCGCGGTCCGACGCCCACGGTCACCGCCGGGACGCCGCGATTGCCGGCGACGAACCTGGCGCGGCGCCGCTCGCCGTCGAGCACGCCGTCGACGCCGAGGAGCACGGTCGCCGAGCCGGCGCCGCGGCGCTTCAGCGCGGCGACCGCCGCGCGGTGCGGGGACGCGGGACCGGTGCGGGGGCCCCAGATCGTCGCCTTTACCACCTCGCCCGCGGGCGCCGCGGCGGGCTCGACGATGAGCAGCCCCTCCCCCGCCAGTGCGCGCACCTCCTCTGCGAGCGCCCCGATCGCCTCGCCGTCGCCGACGGCCACGGCCACCAGCGGCGCGTCTTCGGAGAGTGAGAGCAACCGGTCGGTGCGCAGTCGATGCTTCGCGCCGAAGCCCTCGACGCCCCGCATCGTCGCGGCCGCGCGCACCCCGACGCGCGTGCAAGCGTCCATCACGGTCTCCTCGAGTGGACCGTCACCATCACGGTCACGCTCGCCGAAGTGGAAGCGCATCTGCGCCAACTCGCTCACAAAAGTCCCCCGATCCAGTGGCCGAGCGCGACCGCGGCGAGGCCCGCGACGAGCGAGACGGCGATGTTCGCCCAGAGCACTCGCGCGTCGCCGTCCTCGCCGGCGCGGTGGGACTCGAGCATCCAGGTGGAGAAGGTGGTGTAGGCGCCGAGCCCACCGCCGACGGCGATCGTGTAGCCGGTGCCTGAGAGGGCCGCGCCGGCGCAGATGCCCAGAGCGACGGCGCCGCTGAGGTTCACGACGAGCGTGCCGAGCGGGAACGTCCAGTCGAGGCGGGCGGCGACCGTGCTGTCGACGACGAAGCGGGCGATCGCCATGGCGCCCCCGAGCGCGGCGACCGCGACCCAGGCGAGCGGGGTCACCTGAGCACCCGCGCTCTCCGCGTCGCGACCGTCCCCAGGTGAACGCAGGCGAAGCCACCGACGATAGTCGCCGCCGCGTAGGCCACCGCCAGCCCGAGATAGCCGCCTTCGACCATCTTGAAGAGCTCCAATTGCAGGGTCGAGAAGGTGGTCAGCGCCCCGCAGACCCCGGTCCCCAGGAAGGGACGGCGGTAGGTCGACGGCGGAAGCCGCTCCCCGAGGCGCGTCACGAACCAGCCCAGCAGCGCGGCACCGAGCAGGTTGACGATGAAGGTCGCCCACGGCCAGGCGTCCACTCCGTGCGGCAGCGCCTCCGAGAGGCCGACGCGCGCCAGCGCACCGATCACGCCGCCGGCGTAGATCGCTCCCAACTCCCGGCGATCGAATCGTCTTTGTCTCATTTCCGCATGCGTGCCTACTCGTCGCTTTCGTCGACGTCAGTAGGAGCCATCAGCGGACGCGCCGCGGTTATGGAGCGAGCCCCATCGCTCGGGTCAGGAGGCGAACCTTAGCCGAGGTCGAACGGTTAGGGGACGAAACCACCTCGAGGAGGCAGAGATGTTGCGCGCAGTTCTACGGCGGCTCACCTACGCGAACGTGATCGCCACGATGGCCTTGTTCCTCGCCCTGGGCGGCGGCGCCGTCTGGGCCGCGAACAAGCAGGCCAACAAGGTCGGCACCGGCAAGCTGAAGCCGAACGCGGTCACCGCCGGGAAGATCAAGGCAAACGCCGTCACCACGTCGAAAATCCGCGAAAACGCGGTGACCAACGGGAAGATCCGCGAAGGCGCCGTGAACTTCGGCAAGCTCGCCGCGGGCACCAACGTCGTCGCCACCGCGACCAGCTCCCCGGTCGCGGTCAACGGGGCGAGCGCCGTCACCGTCAGCTTCCCGACCCCGATCTCCTTCACCCCGGCGGCCGGCGTCGTCGACCTCATCAGCGTCGAAGCGCGGAGCTCGAACCTCGGCCGCTCCGGCACCGAAAGCTGCCGTGTGCAGGTCCTCCCGCTCGTCAACGGGACCGAATGGGCGGGCGCCCCCATCGTCCTCAGCGCCTTCGAGCCGAGCGGGGAAAACCCCTCCGGCGTGATCGGCTCGGGCGGCGCGACCAGCCCGATCGGCCTCGCTGCGGCCGGCGCCACGCAGACGATCGGCGCGAAGCTGATCGGCAGCCCACGCTGCTCCTCGAACGGCTCTGTCACCGTCGCGGTCGCGATCACCCAATCGAAATAGTGGAGGCCCGCCAGGCCGACGATCCGCGTTCACTAACCTTCCGTAAGTGAACAAGATCGTCGCCTGGCATTTCTCCGATCCGGCCTGCCCCTGGGCATACTCTTCCCGTCCCGCGATCGCGCGGGTGCGCTGGCGCTTCGGCGACCAGATCGATTGGCGCCTGGTGATGATCGGCCTCTCCGAGACCGCCGAGCGCTACGACGAAATCGGCTACACCCCGGCCCGCATGACGGCCGGCCACCGCAAGTTCGAGCAGCGCTTCGGGATGCCGTTCGGCAGTGGCGTCAAGGCCCGCATGGCGCCGAGCACCCGCGCCTGCCGCGCGATCGTCGCCGCCCGCGAGGAGTCGATGGACCTCGGGTACGCGGCGCTGCGCGCGATCCAGCTGATGCAGTTCACGACGCCGCGCCTGCTCGACGACGACGAGCACCTGCGCGAGGCGCTCGAGGACGTCGACGGCCTCGACGCGGCAGCGGTCGTCGCAGCTATCGACGACCCGGCGATCGTCGCCCTCTACGAGGAGGACAAGGCGCGGACCCGCTCGGCCGAGGGGCGCCCGACCCACGTTCAGAATCGTCACTCCGAAGCCGATGGCCCGGTCCGCTACACCGCCCCTTCCGTCATCTTCGACATGCCCGACGGCCGCTGGCTCGAGGTCGGCGGCTTCCAGCCGTTCGAGTCCTACGACAACGCGCTGGCCAATCTCGCGCCGGAGCTGGAGCGCCGCCCGAGCCCGGAGCGCGCCACCGACGCGGTGCTCGCCTACCCGGTCGGCCTCACCACCGCCGAGGTCGCCTCGATCATGCGCACCTCAGACCTCGACGACGCCGACCAGCATGGGACCGAACGTGAACTGATCGCCGGCGTCGACTCCGGCGAGCTGGTGATGCGACCGATGGGCACCGACGCCTTGTGGCGTCCCGCGAGCGCGCTTCGGTCGGGCAGAGAGCCCGACGCCCTCGCAGCCTGAGGGGCCGAGTGGACGCAAGGCGTCCCGGCGAACACGGCGTATGTGAGGTGTGGAGAAACTCCGACGCCCTCCCTCAATCACCGGGAATGCCGAACTCGGCGCGCCGGTCCTCGGGGACCAGGTCGCGGAGCTCCTCATGGCCGGCGATGTAGTCGCTGACGAAGGAGCAGAACGGGATCACCGCCAGGCCCTCGGCCTCGGCGTCGCGTAGGGCGCGGTCGATCATCCGGCCTGCCAGGCCCCGGCGTTTATGGCCCGCGAGGGTTTCGGTGTGGGTGAAGGAGACGGTGCCGGGCTGCTTGACGTAATCGGCGATCGCCACGGTCTCACCGTCGAGGTGGACCTCGTAGCGGGACTGCTCCTTGTCGTCGACGACCTCGGGCTCGGCCATGGGGAACCCCTACCCGGTTTCGGCGTCGACCCACTCCGAGACACGGCCGCCGCCGCGTAGGCCGGAGAGGTCGCCGTCGGCGAGCATCCGCGCCGCGACGTCCCCGAGCGCCTCCGTCGCCGCCCAGGCGAGCGAGCCGCCGACGCTGATCCGCGCCGCGCCCGCGGCGGCGATCTCCCCCACCGTGAGCGAGGGCCGCGCGAGCACGTTCACCGGCAGGCTCACCGCGGAGGTGACCGCGGCGATCTCGCGGGGGTCGGCGAGCCCCGGGGCGTAGAGCACGTCCGCCCCCGCCTCCTCGTAGGCACGCAACCGCGCGATCGTGTCATCGAGATCCGGGTTACCGCGGATGTGGTTCTCGGCCCGCGCGGTCAGCATGAAGGGGAAGGGCTGTTCGCCCGCCACCTGGGCCGCCGCGGCGATCCGCTCGGCTGCGTGACCGACCTCGTAGAGCCCGGCGCCGTCCTCCCAGTCCTCGATCGAGCCGCCGACCGCGCCGACCGCCGCCACCGCTTCGATCGCCCGCGCGGCGCCCTCCGGCGAGGAGGAGTAGCCGTTCTCGAGGTCGACCGAGACCGGCAGCCCGCAGGCCTCGACCAGCACCTTCACGTGCTCGACCACCTCGTCCAGCGTCACCTGCCCGTCGGCCCGGCCGAGGGTGAAGGCGAAGCCGCTCGACGTCGTCGCCAGCGCCTCGAACCCGAGCGCCTCGAGCACCTTCGCGCTACCGCCGTCCCAGGGGTTCGGGATCAGGAAGCAGGGGCCTTCGTGGAGATCCTTGAACCTGTGCCCGCGCTCCTCTTGGCTCGGCGGTGGCGTCACACAGTCACCGTACCCCTCACTGGCCTCAGGCCAGCTGATCCATCTGCTCGCGCAGGTTGTCGAGCAGCTGCGGTGCTTCCTTGGCGTGCGGGATCAAGCTGTGGTCCAGCATGAACGCGTCGGCGACCAGCCGCACGTCGACCCCGTGGTCGGGACGCCCCGAGACCTCGATCTCGTCGCCCGCACCGATCTCCCCCTCCTCGAGGATCTTCAGGTAGGCGCCGGGCCGCGAGGCCATCGCGAAGCGCCGCACGAAGGTCGGGTCCTCCATCTTCAGCGCCAGCTTGAAACAGGGCAGGCGCGGCTGGACGACCTCGAGCAGGGTCGTGCCGATCTGCCAGCGCTCGCCGAGCACCGCGCCGGAGACGTCGACCCCCTCGGTGGTCAGGTTCTCCCCCCACGCACCGGGCCCGAGCGGGCGCCCGAGCTCCTCCTCCCACCTGGCTGTCTCCTCGATCGCGTAGGCATAGACCGCCTTGTTCGGCCCGCCGTGGACGGTCAGGTCGGCCTGCCGATCGCCGTCGAGGTTGACCCCGCGCAACTTCACCCGCCCCTCCACCGGGTCCTTCCAGATCGCCGTCTCGACGATCCTCCGGCCGGTGTCGATCCGTTTCGGGACGCCGACGTTGACGCTGATCAGGCGACCGCGGACGGGGTCGTCGTCGTGGCCGTGGTCGTGATCACCGGCGTCCATGCGACGACATCTTCGCAAGCGCGCCGGGTCCGCTTCGCGCGGTAGAGATCGGCGTCGGCGCGGGCCATCGCCCGGTCGAGCGACTCGTCCCGGCGCCACTCGACCACGCCGGCGCTCCAACCGGTGGCGGACGCTGCCCGCATCCGCTCGAGCGCCTCTTCGGCGCCGTCCAGACCCGCCCCTGCCATGACCAGCCCGAACTCGTCGCCGCCGAGGCGCGCGAGCACCTCCGAGCCGCGCAGCGCGCCCCGCCAGGCCCTCCCCAGCTCGACCAGCAGCTCGTCGCCCGCCGCGTGCCCCTGCACGTCGTTGACGCGCTTGAACCCGTCGAGATCGATCAGCGCGATCGAGACCGACCTGCCTTCGCGGACGGCCAGTGCCCGCACCCGCTCGGAGGCCTCGGCAAAGCCCGCCCGGTTCATCATCCCGGTGAGCGGATCGGTCGTCAGCTGGCGACGCAGGCGCGAGTTGACCCGGGCGAGCGCCTCGCTGGCAAGGGCCGAGGAGCCCGCGACCAGGACCCAGGCGGTCACCATCCCCGGCAGGCCGCTCAGCTTCAGCGCCACGCCCGAGGCGACGATGATCGCCGCGCACTGGATCCGGACCGCGCGCTGCTCGAAGAACTGGCCCGAGTAGATGCCGATCCAGAGCCAGGCGAAGCTGTTCAGCGCGGCGCCGTAGTCGGTCGCGCAGGCGGACACGAGGACCGCGTTGGTGAGAGTCCCGGCGAGAGCGGCGGCCTGGAGGCCGAGCGGGGTGAACCGCCTGCCGATGCAGAGGACGACCAAGGCGCCGAGGAGGCAACTACCGCCGATCACCCGGGCCAGCGTCACCGGCGTTTCGGGGCTGATCGGGAAGGCCGCGGCGAAGATGCACATCGAGCCGCCGATCGCGTAGATCATCGCCATCGCCCACACCGCCGGGGGCAGGCCGCGGAGCTTCAGAGCGATAATTCTGACCATACCCGGATGATCGGCCGGGCCTGCGCTCTACTTGAGCAGGTGCAGCGCGAATTCCATTACCGCGGCCTGGCGTTTCGGCGGCAGCCGGTCGGGATAGAGCAGCGCATGCAGGCTGATCCCGTCGATCACTGCGCCGAGCAGCTCGAGGACCTGCTCGGGGTCGTGCTTTTTCGAGATCGCCTTGTCCTTCTGGGCCTTCTCGACGAGTTCGCGCAGCAGCGCGCGCAGCACCTCCGACTCCTTCTGCTGGATCTCGTGCAGTTCCTCGTTGCGTAGCGCCCGCGCCCAGAAGCTCATCTCGATCCTGGTCTCCAGATCGCGCTGCTCGTCGATCGGCAGGTTGTCGATCAGGATCGCCCGCAGGGCGTCGACGGCGCTCGAGGTCTCCTCGACCTCGGCGTCGTAGCGTTTGCGGACCCGGGTGTGGGACAGCCGGA
>JAFDWG010000010.1 GCA_018268605.1 Actinomycetota bacterium
TCAACTCACCCCAGGCGGGCATCCTCGCCGTCGGCGAGATCGCCGACCGCCCCGTCGTCCGCGACGGCCAGGTCGTCCCCGGCAAGGTGATGGAGATGACCCTGTCCTGCGATCACCGGATCCTCTACGGCGCCGAAGGCGCCCAGTTCCTGCAGCGCGTGTGCGGCCTGCTCGAAGAGCCGGCGGGGCTCCTCCTCTGAGGCGATGGGACAGGTCCAGACCTCGAGCGGCGACGGGGTGGGGACGATCATCCTCGCGCGGCCCGAGCGGCGGAACGCCCTCTCCGAGCTTTCCGTACCCGAGCCACCACTACCGAACATGTGTTCCAGATTGGGACACCTTGGGTTTGGGAAAGGTGCGAGTCTGCGGGATCGGCCGCGAGTTGCGCCTTGGGCGGTGAGGCAAGGGCCGGCGTCATCTCCCTTCTCGAAACACAACTTAACCACATTCTCGTAATTAATTCAGCATTCATTGATCAGTCACATTTGTCGGTTGGACACCACACAGAACTCTGTCCCGGACAACGAGGAGAAAGCGAGTAGGAGCTATGGATGCGCTTGACGGAAGCAAAGGTGATGTCGAGAAGGTCGACGTCAATCCTGAGGCGACCGAGGTGGAGTCGCCGCGGAAGAACATGAATCGGCGCGTGTTCATCGGCCGCTCCATGGGAGTCGCCCTCGCGGTCGGCGGCATCGGCAGCTTCGTGGCCGCCTGCGGCGGTGGTGGTGGATCGGGCGGCTCAGGGGGCGTCGTCAACGTGCTCGCCTGGCAGTCCTACCTCGAACCCGAAGTGAAGAAGCTGTTCGAAGAAGAAAACCCTGGCATCACGCTGAACACCCTGCCGGCGGCATCCGACCAGGAAATGTTCACCAAGGTGAAGGCCGGCGGCAGCGCCCAGGTCGATGTTGTGTTCTGCAACTCCGGTTGGTCGCCGACCTACTACGAAAACGAACTGACCGAACCGCTGAACATGGAAGAGTTCAAGGCCTCCAAGCAGCTCTACCCGGTCTTCACCCAGGACCCGAATCTGCCCTACGTGATCAAGCCGGAGACCGAACTCCTGGTCTATCCCAACATGTGGTCGCCGATGTCGATGACCTGGAACACCGAAGCCTACGAACCAGCCGAACCGTATTCCTGGAGTGCACTGTGGGATCCTGAACTGCCGTCGAACCACGTGATGATGATGGGCGGCAACGAAGACTTCATCGCCTTCGCCGGCCTGGAGACCGGGGTCCCGTACCAGAAGGTCTACTCGATGGAAGGCGCCGAACTCGAAAAGGCGAAGGAACGGCTGATCGAACTGATGCCGTTCCAGATCAACGCCAACTCGCCGAGCCTCTTCACCTCGACCCTGGCGAGCCAGAAAGCATGGATCGGGGAGGTCGCCGGCCTGGGAGCGGCTCGCTCGATCGACCAGCAGCTGAACAAAGAAGGTGCGGCCAAGTCGGTCGTCCCGAAAGAGGGCTCGGTGGGCTGGATCGACGGACCGCAGCTCGTCAAAGGCGCGAAGAACATGGAAAACGCCAAAAAGTTCATCGATTTCTGGTCGAGCAACGAAAAATTCCTCACCTGGATCTGGGACACATACAAGTTCAATCAGTGCAACAAGGCCGCGACCGAACGGACCCTCGCCAAAGGCGGAAAGGAAAAAGAATTCGCCGAATCGATCGGCGTCAACGAACCAGAGTTGGCGACGAAGCTCGCCCAGCAGCGCCCGGCGGACAACACGCAGGCGTGGGCGGAAGCCTGGGACGAAGTGCAGGCAGCAGCCTGATCAGGGCCGGCGCGGCAGGCCTGCAGGAAGGCCTGCCGCTCTTCCCGATCGCCGACTCGTACCGGATTGAGACATTAGCGAGCGCATGAGGACTGGAAATCTGCCGAATGGGCGGTGGTTCAGGCGTGACGGCTGGACTCACCGATCGGCCCATCTCTCCAGCACGGGTTACAAAAATCGGATCGGATACTCCTCATGCCGAGGGGTACCTGCCCGTTTCGGCGGAAGGACGAGTGAGCATCATGAACACGGTTGAGGGAACAAAAGGGGACAAGGCAGCGGCCGACGGAGGAGGCGTGTCGCCTGACGCGCAGACCCCGCGGAAAGGCATGAACCGCCGCGTCTTCATCGGCAGGTCTGCCGGCGTGGCGTTGGCGGTCGGTGGGATCGGGAGCTTCGTCGCGGCCTGTGGGGGAGGCGGTGGCTCGGGCGGTAGCTCGGGCGGCGGCGGGGTCGTCAACGTGCTCGGCTGGCAGTCCTATCTCGAACCTGAAGTGAAGAAGCTGTTCGAAGAAGAAAATCCGGGTATCACCCTGAACACCTTGCCGGCGGCCTCCGACCAGGAAATGTTCACCAAGATGAAAGCCGGCGGCAGCGCCCAGGTCGACGTCGTCTTCTGCAACTCGGGTTGGGCACCCACCTACTATGAAAATGAAATCACCGAACCGATGGACATCGGTGAATTCAAAGGGACGAAGACGCTCTATCCGGTCTTCTACCAGGACGCGTCACTGCCGTACGTGATCAAGCCGGAAACCGAAATGTTGGTCTATCCCAACATGTGGTCGCCATTGTCGATGACCTGGAACACCCTGGTCTATCAAGCGCCCGAACCGTACTCCTGGAGCTCCCTGTGGGACCCGAAGATTCCGGAAGATCACGTGATGATGTTCGGCGGCAATGAAGACTTCCTCGCCTATGCCGGTCTCGAGCAGGGTGTGCCCCGCGAGAAGATCTACGCGATGGAAGGCGCGACGCTCGAAAAAGCCGCCAACCGACTGATCGAACTGAAGCCGTTCCAGATCAATCCGAATTCGCCGAGCCTGTTCGTAAACACCCTGGCCAGCCAGAAAGCCTGGATCGGCCCGCCGTCCGGGCTCGGCGTCGGCCTGCAGATCAGCGAACAGGTCGGCAAGGAAGGCGCCGGCAAATCGGTCGTCCCCAAGGAGGGAACGCTCGGCTGGATCGACGGCCCACAGATGGTGAAGGGCGCGAAGAACGTCGAGAACGCAAAGAAGTTCATCAACTTCTGGGGGAGCAACGAAAAATTCCTCACCTGGCTCTGGGAAAGCTACAAATACAACCAGTGCAGCAAGGCGGCGACCGAACGGACGCTGGCCAAAGGTGGGAAAGAAAAAGAATTCGCCGAATCGATCGGCGTCAACAAACCGCAACTGGCCACGCAGATCGTCCAGCAGCGCCCCGCCGACAATACGCAGGCTTGGGCGGAAGCCTGGGACGAAGTGCAGGCTTCATAGGAGCAATATGGCGACTTCCGCATCGCACGGACAGGCGCTCGACCCGGAGCCTACGGCCCCCAGGCAGAATCCTGGGGGCCGTAGGCGGCCCTGGTCGCGGCGGGGCGATCGGGCCGATCTGGGAAGCCTCGGCCATCCCCTGCTTTCGGCACCCGCGGTCCTGCTGGTCCTGGTCTTCTTCGTCGCGCCGCTGATCGTCCTGCTGGCGTACTCGCTCTGGCCCACGGTGGAAGGTGAGATCGTCCATCACTGGACGTTCGAAAACTACAGCCGGGCCCTCTCGACCAAGACTTATCTGCCGACGCTGCTGCGGACCTTCTGGTTCGTCGGGCTCTCGTCGTTGATCACGGTCGTCCTGACCTTCCCGTTCGCCTATTACGTCGCCCTCCGGGTGCGGCCTTCGCGGCGCATCATCCTGATCTTGCTCGCGATGCTCCCCTTCTTCACGAGCTACCTGATCCGCGTCTTCGCCTGGCTCAACATGTTCGGCGAAAAGGGGATCATCAACGAAGCCCTGACCCGGATCGGACTGATCAGCAAGCCGCTGGAAATCTTCGGGTTCGACCGGCCGGCGATCGTCATCACCTTCGTCTACCTGCTCTTCCCGCTCTCCTTCCTCGCCTCATACATCACCCTCGAGCGGATGAACCCGACCATGCTCGAGGCAGCCTCCGACCTCGGCGCCGGCAACATCCGCAGGACGGTGCGGGTGGTCCTGCCGTTTGCGCGGACCGGTCTTCTCGCCGGCTTCATCGTCTCGTTCATCGCGATGGCGGGCGACTACGTGACCCCGAGCCTGATCGGCGGCACCGAAGGGATCTTCTATTCGAACCTGATCGTCAACCAGTTCGGCGCCTCCCTGCAGTGGGGCTTCGGCGCCGCCTTGGGGATCGTCCTGTTGGTGAGCGTCGCCCTGCTGCTGATCGTCCTGCGCCGGCTCACCGGGACCGTCGAGTCCGCGGGCGAGTACACGCGCCAGTACCAGCGGGTCCGCTCGCCGTTCCTGACGGCATACGCGGTGCTCTTCAACATCTTCCTGTACACGCCGGTGGCGCTGCTGATCTTCTTCTCGTTCAACGAAGAGCCGGCGGTCGGTTTCCCCTTCCACGGCCCGACCCTGATGTGGTTCGAAACGGCGCTCAACGACACCGTCGCGATCGAAGCCCTGGAAACGAGTCTCACCGTCGCCGTGGTCGCGGTCGGGGTCAGCCTGGTGCTGGGGACGATGGCGGCGCTCTACCTTGCCCGTCACAAGGGCTTCTGGCGCAACTTCAGCTTCGCGTCGATCAGCGCACCGATGCTGCTGCCACCGGTGATCCTCGGGATCGCGATCATCATCGGCCTGAACGCCTTGAGCGTCGAACGCGGGCTGTGGACGATCATCGTCGGACACATCGTCATCATCCTGCCGCTGACCACGCTGTTGATCCTCAGCCGTCTCGAGGGCCTCGACGTCAATCAGGAGCTCGCCGCGATGGATCTCGGTGCGAAGCCATGGAAGGCGTTGGTCCGGATCGCGTTGCCGCAGGCCTTCCCGGCGATCATCGGCGCGGCGATGATCGGCTTCGCGATGTCGATGGACGAGTTCATCCTCACCTTCCTGGTGACCGGATCCCAGACGACGCTGCCCCTCTACATCTACAGCCAGCTGCGCTTCAAACTCACCCCCGAGCTGACCGCGATCTCGACCTTGATGCTGACGGCCTCGTTCGTGCTCGTATTGCTGGGCGCGATGATCGCCCTGGGCCGTCGCCAACGCCAACAACTAACGAGGAGCTAGTCAAATTGGCAAGCAGTGTTCGATGTAAAGACCTGAGGAAGCTCTATCCAGGTGCTCAGGAGTACTCGCTCGGATCCGAGTCCGAAGGCGTCTCGATCGAGATCGAGGAGGGTGAGATCTTCGCCATCGTCGGTCCGACCGGATGCGGCAAGACGACGACGCTGCGGATCATCGGTGGATTCACCGACGCGACCTCGGGCACGGTGGAGATCGGTGGCCGCGACGTCACCGGGCTACGCGCCTACCAGCGCCCGACCAACACCGTGTTCCAGAGCTACGCCCTTTTCCCGCACCTGTCCGTGATCAGCAACGTCGAATTCGGTCTGACGATGGAGCGGGTGGGGCGGGCGGAGCGAAAGCAGCGCGCTTCGGAGGCGCTCGACCTCGTCGGACTCCTGCACAAGGCGCAGGACAAGCCGTCCTCGCTGTCGGGCGGCCAGGCGCAGCGCGTGGCGCTTGCGCGGGCGATCGTGAAGCGGCCCGCCGTGCTGCTGCTCGACGAGCCCCTCGGGGCGCTCGACCGCAAGACGCGCCAGCAGATGCAGGAGGAGCTGGTGCGGCTGAAACAGGCGGTCGGCATCACCTTCGTCCACGTCACGCACGATCAGGAAGAGGCTTGCGCGATCGCCGACCGGATCGCCGTGATGGATCGCGGTCGGGTCGCGCAGATCGAGGATCCCGTCGGGCTCTTCCGCGGCCCGCGAACCTCCTACGTGGCGAGCTTCATCGATGCCGGGACGATCGTCCGTGGCACCGCGCGGCGGACTGGCGACGTGGTCGAGATCGACAGCGGCGACCTCTCCGTGCGTGGCGAGTGCCCCGCCTGGCTGAACGGTTCCGCCGACGTCGCCGCGGTGCTGGCGCCCGACCGGGTCAAAATCGCCCGTTCCCACGCCGAGGCCGCCGAGAAAGGTGTCGGGACGGCCAGCGGGACGGTCAACCGGACCGTCTTCACCGGCTCGGTGTTCGAGGTCTACGTCGACGTCAGCGAGGAGCTGGAGGTTCGCTCGGCGATGACTGCCGACGAGGTCGCCGCGCTTGGTGAGGCGCTCTCGCCGGGCAGCCGCGTCGACCTGACCTGGGAGGCCAAGGACGTGATGGTGGTCGAGGACAACCTCGGTACCGCAACGATCGCCGAAGCCGCGGGCGTCGAGGGCTAGGCCATGTCTGCAGCCGGTTCCATGCCGAAGGGCGGCGGTCGGATGGCCGGGAAGGTCGTGATCGTCAGCGGTGGCGCCCGCGGGATGGGGGCCGCTCATACCGAGATGCTGGTCTCCGAAGGCGCCAAGGTCGTCTTCACCGACCTGCGTGAGGAGCAGGGAGCGGCGCTCGCCGAGAAGCTCGGCGAGGGTGCACGCTTCGTCCGCGCCGACGTCACCAGCGAAGACGACTGGATCAGGACCGTCGAGACGGCGCGCGAGGCCTTCGGCCCGCCGACCGGATTGATCAACAACGCCGGCATCCTCATCCCCGGGTTCCTGGAGACGACCACGGTCGAGGACTTCCGCCGCACCACCGAGGTCCTCGAGATCGGCGTCTTCCTCGGGATGAAATCCGTGCTGCCCGCGATGAAGGAGGGTGGCGGCTCGATCGTGAACATCTCCTCGACCGCCGGGATCGTCGCCTTCACCGAATTGCTCGCCTACACGGCGGCGAAGTTCGCGGTCCGCGGGATGACGAAGGCGGCAGCCCTGGAGCTCGGCAGATACGGCATCCGCGTCAACTCGATCCACCCTGGGGACATCGACACCGAGATGATCCGCGAGTTCGCCGACAGCGACGCGATGGTCTCAGCCGACGAAGTCCCGCTGGGCCGCATCGGCCGCGCCGAGGACGTCGCCGCGCTGGCGCTGTTCCTTCTGTCGGACGAGTCGAGCTACATCACCGGCGCCGAGCACGTCATCGACGGCGGGTTCACCGCGCAGTGACGTCCGTCCCAACCTGGGACAGCCGACGTATCGGCGTCACCGCCACCATCTGGGATCGTGAAGTCCTCCACCGAGACCCACGACTCCACCACCTCGCTCCTCGATGAGCTGAAGGAGAGCCTGCCGAGCGGGGTCATCGTCGACGATCCCGCGGTCGTCGAGGGCTACGGACACGACATCGTCGGCCGCTATCGCGGCATGGCCTGCGGTGTCGCGCGGCCCCGCGACACCGCGGAGGCCGCCCGGATCGTCATGTTCTGCGCCGCCAACGACCTTCCCTTGGTCCCGCAGGGGGGCGCCACCGGACTGGTCGGCGGGGCCGTGCCGAAGGACGGTGAGTTGGTCCTCAGCCTCCGCGGGCTCGACTGGATAGGCGAGGTCGATCCGGACTCGAACCAGCTCGACGTCGGCGCCGGAGTGACCTTGGAAGCGGCCCAGGCCGCGGCCGCGGCAGCTGGATTGCGGCTCCCGATCGACCATCCGGCCCGCGGCTCGGCGACGATCGGGGGCATGGTCGCGACGGATGCGGGCGGCGCCCTGGCCCTTCGCCACGGAACCATGCGCCGGCGCACCGCCGGGGTCGAGTTCGTCCTCGCCAACGGGACCGTCGTCAAGCGCATGGATGGCCTTTTCAAGGACAACGCCGGCTACGACCTGACCGAGCTGATGGTCGGTTCGGAGGGCACGCTCGGCGTGATCACCGCGGTCCGCCTGCAGCTCGAGACCGCGGCCGACTTCAAGATCGTCGCGCTGATCGGAGTCTCCGGCCTGCGGGCCGGTCTCGACCTGCTGCGGAACCTGCGTTCCGTCCCTGGGCTCGAGGCGGCCGATCTCATGGACGCTGCCTGCATGGACCTGGTGCGTCGCCACCAGGGCTTCCGCCCGCCGTTGGAGCGAGACCGGGAGATCTACCTCATCGTCCAATGCTCGGCCGATGCCGATGTCACCGAAGCGCTGGCCGACGCCGTCGAGAAGACCGATCCGGACCTCGAGGTGGCGGCGGCGACCGATACCGCCCGTCGCGAGGAGCTTTGGGCGTACCGGGAGCTCCTCAACGAGTCGATCCGGGCCGAGGGAGTCCCGCGTAAGTTCGACATCGCCCTGCCGCTGCAGGCGATCCCGGAGTTCGACTCGGCGATGCGCGCACTTGTCGCCGACCGGTCCCCCGATGCCTCGGTCTACATATACGGCCACATCGGCGACGGCAACCTCCACGTCAACATCGTCGGGCCGGATCCCGACGATGCGCTGGACGACGAAATCCTGCGTTGCGCGGTGGCCTACGGCGGTACGATCAGCGCCGAGCACGGCATCGGACGGGCCAAGCGTCCCTACCTGTCGCTCTGCCGCAGCCAGAGTGACATCGAGGCCATGTACGCGGTCAAGGAAGCCCTTGATCCCGACAGCATCCTGGCGCCGGGACGAGTCCTGCCGGCCGGGCGCTGAGCGCGCTTCCGCGCCCCGATCGGGGCGCGGCTCCTACGGCATCACCGGAGAGGCGTCCTCGGCGGTGATCTCCTCGACGCGCACCGGACGCCCCTCCTGGATCGAGCGCCAGGCGGCGAGGCCGATCACCAGCGGTGGCCGGGCGTCGCCGATGCCGACCGACGGCTGCCGGCCGGATCGCACCGCGTCGACGAACTCGTCCCACTCGGCCAGGTAGCTGGCCGCATAGCGCTCGAGGAAGGGATAGACCAAGGTCGCCCCCCGCACGCCTTGCCGATCCCTGACGATCGCCGCGTTGACGAGCGGGTTCTCGGAAGCGGCCATCCCCGACGGACCGAAGACCTCGATCCGCTGGTCGTAGCCGTAGACCGCCTGGCGCGAGTTGTCGATCGTGGTCAGGCAGCCGTTCGCGTGGGTCAAGACGACGACCACGGTGTCGAGGTCGCCGATCTCGGCGAACTCGGGCTCGACCAGTACGGCGCCGGTGGCGAAGACCTCGACCACCTCGCTGCCGACGACATGGCGGGCGAGGTCGAAATCGTGGATCGTCATGTCGAGGAAGATCCCGCCCGAGGTGCGCGCGTAGGAGGCCGGCGGGGGTTCCGGATCGCGGCTCGAGATCCGCGCGAGTTGGGGCTCGCCGACCTCGCCTTTCGCGACCGCGGCGGCGACGGCCGCGTGACCGAGGTCAAAACGCTGGTTGAAGCCGATCTGGAACGGGACACCGGCCTCCTCCACCACCGCCAGCGCCCGGTCGACTTCGGCGAGGACGAGCGAGATCGGCTTCTCGCAGAAGATCGCCTTACCTGCCCGGGCGGCGGCGATCACGTTGTCGGCGTGAAAGGGGGTCGGCGTGCAGATCGCCACCGCGTCGACGTCCTCGGCCTCGATCACCTCCTCGACCGAGCCTCGTGCCCGCGCGCCGAGCTGGGCGCCGAGCGCCGCGGCGAGGTCGGCGTCGGCGTCGAAGACCGCGGTGAGCTCGGCGCCGGCGAGCTTGAGGGCGACCGCTTCGGCGTGCATCCGACCGACGCGCCCGGTGCCGAGGACTCCGACGCGCAGCTGGGTAGATTCGCTCATTTGTTCTTCCTTTCGTCGGTCTTTTGCTCCGGCTTGGCGGGCATCCCCGAAACCACGCGGCAGCGATGAGATTAGGGTCGGTCGAGAATCCCGGCTGTCCCGAACTGAGACGCCTCTTGGTGTCAGACGGTGGACAGCCGGGGGGAACCGCCCCGGTCTGCCCAGATCTCCTCCACCAGCACACGGAAGCGCAGGACCTGACCGGAGGGCGGGTCCGGATGACGGGTCTGGATCGTGATCTCGCGGGCGAGCGGCGGATCAGCGTCGACCCCGATCACGTGGGGAGACTCGCCGATCACACTCTCCGGCAGCAGCCCGTACCCCAGCCCGGCGCCCACCAGTTCAAGGATCTGCCAGACATCGGTGGCCTCGACTGCAGCCTCTGGATAGGCACCCGCGACGGCGAAGAAGCGCTCGGCCATGCGCGGCATCTCGCGATCGCGGTCGAAGGTGATGAAGTCCCGGTCGAGCAGGTCTGCGGCGCGGATCGGTCCGATGGGAGTGGGCTCGCGGGCAGGAAGCGCAACCTGGAACGGGTCATGGCCGAGAATGGTCATGCCGACCCCTTGGCGCACCGCGGTCTCGGCGATCACAATGTCGAGCCGGCCGCCGGCAAGGAGATTCGTCAACCGGTCGGTGTCATCGGTGACCAGCCTGACGGTCGTGCAGGGATCCGATTCGCGGAACCGCAGGACGGCGTCGCCGATGCGACGCACGAGGGACGGCAGCGTTCCCACCCGCAACACCATGCGGTGTCCGAGCCCGAACTCCCGCATCTCCTCTTCTGCCGCCTTGATGTGGGCGAGCACGCCTTCGGCGCGCGGAAGCAGCGCGGCACCGGCCGCGGTCAGCTCGAGATGCTGGTGATTGCGGTCGATGAGCTGAACGCCGGCCACGCGCTCTAGGGCTTTCAGATCCTGCGAGACGGCCCCTTGCGTCTTGAACAGTCGCTGGGCGGCTGCCGTCAGGGTCCCGGCCTCGACGATCGCGACGAAGGTTTGCAGGTGACGCAGTTGTAGCCCCGGGGCGCCGATGTCCCATCTTAGACCGGAGTACCTCTCGAAGAGATGTCGCCAGGTCGGAGCGGAGCCCTGACAATCAGAGCATCAGCTGCTCTAATGACGCCACACAGTGAAAGTAATGTGCGCGTAGCAAAACTATTGAGTCCGGCTAGTGACACTAATGACCGACAGACGCGGACTCATGCAGTGTGTGTTCTGCGAGTGTCACATTGGCACAGACCTTGCCCGGTGAGCTAAATACCTTCAGGTCGGGTTTTGGGATAGCACGGATGGAGCGAGTCTCTCTCGATTGGCGGCGGCTGCGACTGTGCGATTCCCGTGGAACATTTCGATGGTCACCGCCGGAATTCGAAAGGTACTTCTGAGAAAGTGAGAGACGCCTCGATGCGAAACTCCTCAAGCCGTGCCGCTGCGCCACGTTCCTCCTCCTCCGGACCGACCAGCACCATCGCCCGCTGGGCGATGGTGCTGGTCCTCTCGATCGCCCTAGGTGTCACCGTCACCGCCTGTGGTGGCAGCAGCAGCACTGAAAGCACGGGCGGCGAAAGCGCCGAATCAAGCGAAGGCGGAGGCGCTTCCGAAAGCAAAGAAGCCGCCGAAGGCTCCGAAGAAACCCCGGGTACGCCGGTCAAAGGGGGCGTCCTCACCTTCGCGCGCAGTGAAGACACCTCACCTGGCCTGAACCCGATCGGACTTCCCACCAACGGCTCGATCTTTGTCATGCAGCAGATCTTCGATCAGCTGGTCGAGACGGAAGGTGACAAAGAAGTACACCCGGGCCTGGCGAGGAGCTGGGAAAGCTCCAAGGACGGCCTGCATTGGACCTTCCATCTGCGCGAAGCGGAATTCTCCAACGGTGAACCGGTAACGGCCGAAGACGTGAAATGGTCGATCGAATGCTTCGCCAATCCGAAGATCGACGTCAGCTATGCATTCCTGGCCGAATCGATCAAGGACGTCAAGATCGACGATCCGAAAACGGTGACGATCGACCTGAAGAAAGTCGATGCGCCGTTCCTTTACAACCTGGCCGTCTATGCCGCGGCGATCCGGCCGAAGAAGGTCGTCGAAGAAATCGGCGAAAAGGAATTTGCCCAGCATCCGGTCGGCTCAGGTCCCTTCATGCTGAAGCAGATGGTGGTCGGCCAGCAGACCTCGCTGGTGCCCAATCCCCACTACTGGCGCAAGAACGAGCCGTACCTCGAAGAAGTCGTCTTCCAGTATGTGCCCGACGCCAACACCCGGGTGCTGAAAGTCACCTCGGGCGAAGCCCAGGTGGCGAATGAAATCCCATACAACCAGGTAGAACAGCTGAACGAAGCCGAAGGCCTTGAAGTCCAGGTGCAGGACACCTATAGCTGGTCCTCGGTCTTCCTCAATCAGACCAAACCTCCGCTCGAAGACGAAAAGATTCGTCAGGCGCTGAACTACGCGACGCCGAAGGAAGCGATCCTCGAATCGGTGTTCCACGGTTTCGGCGAAGTCTCCAACAGCAACACTCCGAAGCTCAAGTTTTGGGACTCGTCGGTACAGCCGTACCCGTACGACCTGGAAAAGGCCGAAGAATTGATGGCGGAATCGAGCCAGCCGAACGGCTTCAAGCTCGAACTATGGGTTCCCGGCGGCGAACCGGCGGTTGTCCAGACCGCCGAAATCCTGAAGCAGGAATGGGCGAAAATCGGCGTGAACGTCGACATCGTGCCGAAGGAAACCAGCGCCCTGATCAGTGCCTGGATCGAAGGCAAGGGCGGCATGGCGGCAACCTGGTCGCCGCTCGGCAACTCAAGCGACACGATCACGGACGATGAGATCGTCGGGTTGATCCTCAACCCGGACGCCGGTCTGCATTCCAACGGGACTTACTACGACAACCCCAAGGTCACCAAGATGATGACGGAAGCCAGAGAAACGCTCGACGAAAATGAACGCGCGCAGATCTTCTCCGAAATCCAACAGATCGCGCTGAACGAAGCGCCGTCGGTCCCGCTCTTCTTCACCAAGTCCCTGACTGCGGTCCATGACGAAGTGAAGGATTTCTCCACGTTCCCGATCGGCTGGTGGCCGCTGCGGGAAGTGTGGATGGAAGGTTAGGTGAGTGGGCGCCTATCTACTCAGGCGCGCCGTCCAGGCGATCCCGGTTCTGATCGGCATCAGCCTGGCGGCGTTTCTGCTGATCCACCTGGTTCCTGGTGATCCCGCCAGGATCCTCCTCGGCGCCCAGGCAACGCCGAAGGCGGTCGCGACCCTTCACGAACAGCTGGGTCTCGACCGCCCTCTGCCCACTCAATACCTGAACTTCATCACCGGTGCCGTGCATTTTGAATTCGGCGAATCGCTCAGCCAGAAAGTGGGCGTCGGCAAGCTGATCGGCACGCGTGCCGAAGTCACCCTGCTGCTGCTGATGATGGCGACGCTCCTCTCGATCACGATCGCGGTGCCGCTCGCAGTCGCCGCCGCCCTGCGTCGGAACCGTCCGGTCGATCATTCAATTCGTCTCTTCTCCATGTTCACCTTCGCCATGCCCTCATTCCTGCTCGGCCTCCTGCTGATCCTCTTCTTCAGCCTGAAGCTCAAATGGCTGCCGACCTCCGGCTACGGCAGCGGCTTCGGTGGGCACCTGCGAGCGCTGATCCTGCCCGCGTTGACCGTCGGCCTCTACCTGGCGCCGATCTTGTTGCGAACCCTGCGGATCGGGATCATCGACACGCTCGGCACCGAGTACATCGAGGCCGCACGGGCGCGCGGGCTCGCCCGGCGCCTGATCATCTTCAAGCACGTTCTGAAGAACTCCGTGATCCCGACGGTCACCGTCCTCGGTCTCAACATCGGCTTCCTTCTCTCCGGTCTCGTCGTGATCGAAAACGTCTTCTCCTTGCCGGGCCTCGGCAGTGAGCTCGTCACCGCGATCGGCAATCGCGACTATCCGACGATCCAGGCCCTGACCTTGGTCTTTGGTGTCTCGGTCGTCGCCATCAACCTGCTGACCGATCTCCTCTACAGCTACCTCGACCCGAGGGTGCGACTGTGAGCGCCGACGCACTCGGGCTCAAGCTTGGTGGCCCCGGCGGCCAGGCGGTGGTCGCCCGCCTGCGCAAGCGCGCGGCCGAGGAGCGGCGCTGGGCGAAGGTGACGCTTCGGGTAGGTATCGCGATCGTCGCGATCGTCGCCTTCGTCTGCTTTGCGGCGCCGCTCCTCGGCTTCGCGGACCCGAACCAACAGAACCTGCTCGGCGCTCTGAAACCGCCGTCACTCGAACATCCCTTCGGCACCGACGCGCTGGGCCGCGACATCCTCACCCGAGTCGTCTACGGCGGTCGGATCGACCTCACCTTCGCGGTCCTGACGACGATCGCCGCGTTCGTCCTGGGGACGCTGGTAGGCGCGGTCGCCGGCTATCGCGGCGGTTGGCTCGACACCTTCGTCAACCGCCTCGTCGACACCGTCGTCGCCTTTCCGTTCATCGTCTTCATCCTCGCGATCGTGACGATCACGGGACCCGGCCTGAAGGGCGCATACATCGGCGTCATCGCCGTCAGCTGGGCCTTGTACGCACGTATGGCGCGGGCCGAGATGCTGGTCGAGCGTGAGCGCGAGTACATCCTCGCCGCCAAGACCCTCGGCTACTCGACCCGACGGATCGTCTTCCGCCACGCGTTGCCGAACGTGGTTCGCGCCTCGATCGTCTTCTCGATGGCCGAAATCGTCCTCAATATCCTGCTGCTCTCCTCGCTCTCGTACCTCGGACTCGGCGTCCAGCCACCGACCCCGGAGTGGGGGGCGTTGGTGGCGGAAGGTCAGGACGTGCTGTTGACCTCGTGGTGGGTGGCAACGCTTCCCGGGCTGGTGATCGTCCTGGTCGGGATCGGCTTCAGTCTGATCGGCGACGGCATCGCCGATCGCTTCGGCCGTGATTTCTCGCTGAGCGGGGGGGAGTGAGCCAGGTGAACGGAACTGCGTCCGAACTGCTCGCGGTTCGGGATCTGACCATCGGCTTCCCCGCTCCAGGGGGCCTCCTGCTGGCGGCCGACGGGATCGACTTCGATGTCGCCGTCGGCCGCACCGTCGGCCTGGTCGGAGAGTCCGGGTGCGGCAAGAGCGTCACGCTGCGCTCGCTGCTCGGCCTCGTCCCATATCCGGGCGAGGTGCTGGCGGGGACGATCCACTGGCGCGGCGAGGAGATGCTCACCGCGTCGGGCAAGCGCCAGGCGACGCTGCGCGGAACCGAGATCTCGATGATCTTCCAGGACCCCACGTCCTGCCTCAATCCGGTCTTCACCGTGGGCAACCAGATGGTCGAGACGTTGCGCAAGCGTGCCGGGCTGGGCAGGCGGGAGGCGCGGACCCGGGCAATGGAGCTGCTCGATCGCGTCGGGCTCTCCGCGCCCGAGAAGAGGCTCGCCGCCTACCCGCACGAACTCTCCGGCGGCATGCGACAGCGCGTGATGATCGCGATCTCGATCGCGACGCGGCCACGACTTCTGCTCGCCGACGAGCCGACGACCGCGCTCGACGTCACCACCCAGGAGCAGATACTCGCACTGCTGAAGGAGCTGCAGGCCGAGGACGGGATGGCGATCCTCCTCGTCTCCCACGACCTCGGGGTGATTTCTGAGACCTGCGACGAGGTCGTCGTGATGTACGCCGGGCGAATGCTCGAGGCGGGCTACGACCGCGAGGTGATGCGTTCGCCCCGCCACCCCTACACCCGCGGCCTGATCGAAGCGATGCCCTCGCTCGAGGTCACCGACGAGGAGCCGCCGGTGCCGATCGGCGGGCAGCCGCCCGACCTCACCGCACTGCCGCCGGGGTGCCCCTTTCAGCCGCGCTGCAAGTTCGTCCGCGATCAGTGCGCCGAGATTCCCGTCGCGCTCGACGCGACGCTCGCCGAGCATGGCTCGGCCTGCCCGTTCGAGGGGGTGCGGTCATAAGCCCCGGCGAGCCACTTCTGCAGGTCTCGGGCCTGACCAAGCGCTTCGCCGAGAAGCACTCGATCGCCGATCGGGCCCGTCGTCGTCCCCCCCCGATCCTCACCGCGCTCGACGAGGTCGATATCAGCGTCGCACCGGGTGAGACGCTCGGTGTCGTCGGCGAGTCCGGCAGCGGCAAGTCGACCCTGGCGCGGTGCATCCTGCGGCTGCACGAGCCGGATGCCGGATCCGTCAGCTTCGAAGGTCGCGATGTGCTCGACGCCTCGCCGCCGCAGCTCCGTGCCCTCCGCCGGGAGATCCAGATGGTCTACCAAGATCCCTATTCCTCGTTGAACCCGCGTATCCGGATCGGGTCGGCCGTCGCCGAGCCCGCCGTCGTGCACGCGATCGTCGGGCGCGACGGGGCGGAGGACTACGCGGCCGAGCTGTTGGAGAAGGTCGGGATACGGCGCGAGAGCATGCGCCGCATGCCGCACGAGTTCTCGGGCGGCCAGCGGCAACGAATCGCGATCGCGCGCTCGTTGGCGGTGCAGCCGAAGTTGTTGATCGCCGACGAGGCGGTCAGCGCCCTCGATGTCTCGATCCAGGCCCAGCTGCTCGGCCTGCTCGAGGAACTTCGCCGCGAGCTCGGGTTGACGATGGTCTTCATCGCCCATCAGCTGGCGGTGATCTCGCGGCTCGCCGACCGGGTGGCGATCATGTACCTGGGCAAGGTCGTCGAGACCGGACCGACCGCCGAACTGTTCGCCGACCCGCGCCATCCCTACACCCAGGCGCTGCTCGAAGCGCACCCGCGGATCGACGGCACCCGGATCCGCAAGCCGGTTGTCCGCACCGAGACCCCCTCCGCCTATTCGATCCCCTCCGGCTGTCGCTTCCATCCGCGCTGTCCGCTCGCCGAGGACCGGTGCCGTCAGGTCGAGCCCCCGGCGACCCTGGTCTCGTCGGCCGCGAGCGGCCACTACTCGGCCTGCCATGTGCTCGCGCCCGCGAGCGACGGCCAGACCTTGGCCGGAGGAGGAGTCCCTTCCGACGAGTGACGCAGTCCGGTTGCACGTTCTCGCCTGCGGGGTGATCGTTCAGTCCAGGCGATCTACGACCCGCTCGACCCGGCCGCGGGCGAGAAGATCTTCAGCCCTGCTTTTCTGCTTGGTCGAGTACCCGGAAGGCGTCGTCTGCTTCGACAGCGGCACGTATCCGGCGGTGTTTCGACGATCCCCGCGGAAGCCGCGGGAAGGCCGCCGACGGCCTGGAGCTGCGGTTGACCGCCGAGGACAACGGTCAGGTGCGGATCTTCCCGACGCCCGGGCATACGCCGGGACACCAGGCGCTGCTGGCGGCGACCCACGACCTGGAGAGCAACCAACGGCTGTAAATGGGCTCGATCGGGTGCCAAGACCGCCTTCCTCCCGGGCGGCGATCACCTGATCCTGAAGCTCCGATTTCGGCTGGATCCCTAGTTCGAGCTGCTTCAGGTGCCCAGGTGAGACGACCGACGGGCAGCGGGGGCTCCCCGACTTCTCCGGCTGTGTCCCGCTTCGACACACCTTCCGCAGGCGCCGCGACCTTAGGCTCGGCCGCTTGGACCTGGCGCCCCTGGCGCGGGAAACCGACTCACGAAACGAATTGGAGGACGTAGCCTCGATGGCCGGAGAAACCGCAACCGGACCGGATGGCACCCCGATCTCGGGCAACATCCTGGTCGCTCCGCATCATTTCCCTGACCTCGCGCGGGAGCAGGCGATCGCCGACGAGTTCGGCCTCCCGCTGGTCGAAACCAAGGACGAAGAGTCGTTCCGCGCGGGCCTCGAAGACGCGGCCATCGTCATGGTCACGCCTTATGCGAAGTTGACCGCCGAGGACTTTCCGCGGCTGAAGAACGTCCGGGCCGTGATCCGCTACGGGATCGGATACGACAACATCGACACGGCGGCGGCCACCGCCGCCGGCGTCCCGGTCTCGATCGTGCCGGGGACCGCATCGGAAGAGGTCGCCTCGCACGCGCTGGCGATGGGCCTCGCGCTGCTCCGCCGGCTGCCCGCCGGGGACGCGGCGATCCGCGACGGCGGTTGGGCCGGGACGATCGGCTACGACGCGCCGCAGATCTCGAAGCTCGACGTCGGCGTCATCGGGATGGGCCGGATCGGCCAGATCGTCGCCGGGATGTACGCCGCGATCGGCGCCCGGGTGCGGGCGTACGATCCGTTCGTGAAGGTCACGGACCATGAGTCCGGGACGCTCGAGGAGCTGCTCCAGGACTCCGACATCGTCTCCTTGCACCTGCCGCTCTCCGACGAGACGCGGGAGATGGTCGACGCCGACGTCCTCGGCAAGATGCGGGACGGAGCGATCGTGGTCAACGTTTCGCGCGGCGGCCTGATCGACGAGGCGGCGCTGGCCGCGGCCCTGGTATCGGGGAAGATCGGTGGGGCGGGGCTCGACACCTTCGCCAAAGAGCCGCTGCCGGCCGACAGTCCCTTGCGTGATGCCCCCAACCTGCTGGTCACGCCGCACATCGCCTGGCGTTCGAACGTCTCGACCGGCGCGCTTCAGACCGGCGCCGTCGAGCGGGTGCGGTTGGCCCTGACGGGCCAACCGCTCATCGACCTGGTGAGCTGAGTGGCCGTCCCCAAGGTCATCGTCATCGTCCCCCCGGGGAGCGATGCGCCGCCGCTGGCGGCGGTCGAGGGCGAGGCGGAGTTCGTCGTCGTTCGCACCGCCGACGAGCTTCGCGCTGCCCTCCCGGGGGTCGAGATCCTGTTCCTGAACCACTACCGGAGCGAGCTGCTGCGCGAGGTAGGGCCCGGCGATCTGCGCTGGATCCACACCTCCAGCATCGGTGTCGATGCCCTTCTCACCAAGGAGATCATCGAGAACGACGTGGTGGTCACCGTGTCCCGCGGGGTGTGCGAGCGGCCGATCGCCGAGTGGGTCCTCGCCGTCCTCTTGATGTTCGTCAAGGACCTGCGCCGGACGCTGGACCTGCAGCGCGCTGCCGAGTGGCGCCATCGGGAGACCGAACCGCTCGAAGGTAGGCGGGTCCTGCTGCTCGGTCTCGGCCTGGTCGGCCGGGAAACGGCGAAGCTGTTGCGCGCCGCGGGCATGAGGGTCGACATCGTCGCCAGCAGCGCCCGCGAAGACCGCGAGGTGGGCGTCGTCCACGGCATCGCGGACCTGGACCGGCTCCTGCCCACGGCCGACGATCTGGTGCTGGCGCTGCCACTCACGGACGACACGGCCGGAATCCTCGACGCGCGACGCCTGGGATTGTTGCGGCGGGGGGCGCGTCTGGTCAACGTCGGACGTGGTCCGCTCGTCGACGAAGCGGTGCTACTGGAGAGGCTTCGAGACGGCTATCTCGACGCCGCCGCGCTCGACGTCTTCGCCGAGGAGCCCCTTCCCCCCGAGCACCCTTTCTGGACGATGGAGAACGTCCTCGTCTCGCCGCACATGTCCGGAGATCTGATCGGCTGGCGGGGGCGCGTGGTCGAGCGTTTCGCGACCAACCTGCGTCGCCGGCTCGCCGGCGAGCCGCTGATCGACGTCGTCGACCTGCGGCAACACGCCGAAAATGCGGGATCCCCCGCCACTGAGCCGTCCTGACGGTTCGCATGCCACGGACCGGCCGCGATGCTTCAAGCTTCGTCTCACAATGACACAACCTCCCGCGGGGCACCGAACCTAAGGTCGCCCGTCAGAGGAGGAGTTTTGGAGATGGGCAAACTGGTCGAAGCGAGCTTGTCTGGCCGATGTCAGACGCCGCTTCAAGGAGAGGCGAGTTCCCTGAGCGATCTGGAGATCACACCTAATCAGATGAGTAGAAAACAGTGAGCACCCCACTCGTAGCACTCACGGACATCAAAAAGAAGTTCGGCGCGGTCACCGCCCTTCGCGGCGTGACGGTCGACGTCATGCCGGGAGAGACCTTCGCCCTTCTGGGCGACAACGCGGCCGGCAAGTCCACCTTGATGAAGGTCCTGACCGGCGTTCACCAACCGGATCACGGCACGATCGAATGGGAAGGCGAGAAGGTCACCTTCCCGACGCCCGCGATCTCGAGGACCCGCGGCATCGAGATGATCTACCAGGACTTCGCCCTGGCCGACAACCTCGACGTGCGGACCAACGTCTTCCTCGGGCGTGAGCCGAAGAAGAACCTGCTCGGCATCCCGGGCCTGCGGATCGTCGACACCAAGCACATGGAACGCGAGACGCGGCGCGTGCTCGACTCGCTCGACATCGAGATCAATCCACGGCTGAAGGTACGTCGCCTGTCCGGCGGCCAGCGCCAATCGGTCGCGATCGGCAGGGCGCTCGCCTTCGACGCGAAGCTGATCATCATGGACGAGCCCACGGCAAGTCTCTCGGTCGCCAAGGTCGACAAACTGATCGAAGTCACCCAGCGGCTGAAGGAGCTGGGCATCGCGGTGATCATCATCACCCACCGCCTCGACGAGGCCTTCGCCGTGGCGGACAGACTGGCTGTGATGCGTCAGGGCGAGGTGGTCGGACGCTTCGAGGTCAACGAAGTATCCGAGCACCAGGTCGCCAATCTGATCTCTCACGGGACGATGGGCGACGCAGTTCTCGGCCACCACCCAGGGGAGCGCCGGAGCATCGGGAGCACGCTCTCCGCCGACCAGCCAGGTTCACCGCAGAAGCCGATGGGAGCAAACGAAGAATGAGTGCCACCAGCGTCAAAGACCTGATCGAGAAGCCCGAACTCGACGAGGATTCGGCCCTCACCAAAGCCAAACATTTCGTCGGCGATTACGGACTGGGCATCCTGTTCATCGGGGTGCTCGTCTTCCTGAGCATCGCGTCGCCTCACTTCCTCAACTCGGAAAACATCTGGAACGTCCTGCGGCAGGCGTCGATCGTCGGCGTCATCGCCCTCGGGATGACCTTCGTCATGATCACCGCCGGGATCGACCTCTCGGTCGGCTCGATCGTCGGCGTCACCGGCATCCTGGTGGCGAAGGCCGCCCCCGACGGGACCAGCGCGGTGATCGTCCCGATCATCGTCGGCATCGGCGTCGGCGCGCTGATCGGCTTCATCAACTCGGCGATGATCGTCTGGGGAAAGATCCTTCCCTTTCTCGCCACCTTGGCGATGTTGGCGCTGGCCCGATCGGCCGCGCTGGTGATCAGTGGCGGGACGGTCGTGTCGGGACTCAGCGAACCGTTCCAGAAGATCGGATCCGGCTACGTCGGGCCGGTCCCGGCCCCGGTGGTGATCTTCTTCGGTGCCGCAGTGCTGACCGACTTCGTGCTCTCGCGGACGAAGTTCGGCTACCACGTCTATGCCGTCGGGGGCAACGAGGAGTCGGCGCAGAAAGTAGGGATCTCGGTGGGGAAGACGCTATTCGGCGTCTACGTCCTGACGGGCGTCCTGGCCGCCGTCTCCGGCATCGTGCTCACCGCGCGCCTCAACGGCGGCGTCCCTCTTTCCGGTACGGGGTACGAACTCCAGGCGATCGCCGCGGTCGTGATCGGTGGGACCAGTCTCTTCGGCGGGATCGGCAGCATCCGCGGGACCGTACTGGGCGTCCTGCTGATCGGCTTCGTGCTAAACGGTATGGATCTATTGAACGTTTCGTCGTACTACCAGCAAGGTGTTCAAGGCCTCATCCTTGTGCTGGCGGTGCTGCTGAACCGTTGGAGGTCCGACTGAGGCACCGCGGTGTCTCAGGTTGGGACAGAAGGCCGGCACAGTACGTGCGGGATCATGCAATTGATGGCGTAGGACCATCAGTACTCAGATCGAACGAGGAGAAGGAGAGCGCATGCTGAAGCATGTGGGTCGGAGTCGGGCGAAGATCGCGGTTGTCGCGCTGGCGATCGTGACTGCTCTGGTCGTCGTGGGTTGTGGCGGCGGTGGCAGCAGCAGCAGCAGTGGCGGCAGCACTGGCGGCGGCGAAGAAGGAAGCGGCAGCGAAGGCCACACGATTGGGGTTTCGATCCTCAATGCGCGCGACCCTGATCTCGCCGCGATGACCAAGGCGATGGAATCCAAGGCTTCAGAAGAAAATTCCAGCCTTGACGTGACCGACGCGAAACAGGAAGTCTCGGTCGAGCTCGAACAGATGGAAAACCTGGTCACCCAGGAACCGGAAGCCATCATCCAGCAGCCGATCGACGGCGAACAGAGCGCGACGGCGGCCGAACGGGTCATCAGCGCGAATATCCCTCTGTTCATCCTCAGCACCGAATTCACCGGGGAAAACCCGCCGGAATACATCAGCTACATCGGCGTCGACGACACCGAAGCTGGTCGCATGCAGGGTGAATTCGTCAACGAACAGATCCCTCAGGGCGGCAAGATCATCTACATCGCCGGAACCTTCGGCGCATCCTGGACCGATCGCCGCAAAACCGGGTTCCACGAAGTCGTGAACCCCAACGTCGAAGTCGCCTCCGAATTCCAGGCGAACGGAGATCGCGGCGAAGCGAAGCGGCAGATGGAAGACCTCCTGCAGAAGTACCCGAACAAAGGCGAAATCGCCGGCATCGTCGCGCAGAACGACGAGATGGCGGTCGGTGCTGCCTCGGCCATCGCCCAGGCGGGTCGTCAGGGCGACTTCAAGTTCCTGATCGGCGTCGACGGCACGGAACCGGGTCTCGAAGCGATCGCCAAAGGCGAAGAGACCGCTACGGTCCTGCAGCGCTCGGCCGAACAGGGTGAAAAGGCGGTTGAAGTCGTCAATGAATACCTCGACGGCAAAAAGGTCAAAAAACGCTACGACCTCCCGTTCACGCTGGTCACCAAAGAAAACGTGAACGAATTCCTGAAGTAAGAATCCTCTCCCCCCAAGGAGGTCAAACGGGCGGATGTGGTCGGCAGACCGCATCCGCCCGTTCTGATTTCAGGACACCTTTGAAGGCCTCGTCACCTCGGTCTGACGTCGTCCCAGTTTGGAACACAGGCGCGTGAGGGACGGCTGTCACCTTTCGGAAAACCGGACGACACCTCACCTATTGACCCAGGAGATTTGATGGCAACTCGAGCAACCCTAGATCGGAACAACGGCGCCTTCGGAGTGAAGACGCGGCGACGGACTGTCTCCCAGGCGCTGGTCGAGTATCTGGCTGCCCAGTATTCGGAGCGAGACGGGCGGATCGCTCGGGTCATACCTGGCCTCTACGGAATCTTCGGCCACGGCAACGCCGTCGGCCTCGGCCAGGCGGTCGAGGAATTCGAGGGCGACTTCCCGCATTGGCAGGGCAAGAACGAGCAGTCGATGGTGCACGCCGCCATCGGTTATGCGAAGGCCACCCGTCGCCGGTCGACGTTCGCCTGCACCACCTCGGTCGGCGCCGGCGCCCTGAACATGGTCACCGGGGCCGGCACCGCGACCGCCAACCGGCTGCCGGTCCTCCTCCTGCCCGCCGACACCTTCGTGAACCGGCGTCCCCATCCGGTGCTGCAGCAGATCGAGCACCCGATGTATGCCGACGTCTCGGCCAACGACGCCTTCCGCTCGGTGAGCCGTTACTGGGATCGCATCGTGTCGCCGGAGCAGCTGCTCTACTCGCTCCCGGAGGCGATCAGGGTGCTGCTCGATCCGGCCGAAACGGGCGCGGTGACGATCGGCCTGCCGCAGGACACGCAGGGCGAAGCCTTCGACTTCCCGGTGTCCTTCTTCGAGCCCCACGTCTGGTCGATGTCCCGTCGCCCGGCCGCCGCCGATGAGCTGGCGGCGGCACTGGAGCTGTTGCGCAATGCCGAGCGTCCCCTGGTGATCGCCGGCGGCGGTGTGCGCTACTCGGAGGCGGAGGAGCAGC
>JAFDWG010000110.1 GCA_018268605.1 Actinomycetota bacterium
CCGGCTCGGCGAGGGCGCGGCGATGATCCGCTCCAAGGGCGAGGCCGGGACCGGCGACATCGTCGAGGCCGTCCGCCATCTGCGCTCGATCACCGGGGAGATCCGACGGCTCGGGACCCTGGAAGAGGCGGAGCTGTTCGCGGCGGCGAAGGACCTGCAGGCCCCGCTCGACCTGGTGCGCGATGTGGCGAGCAAGCAGAAGCTGCCGGTCCCTCTGTTCTGCGCCGGTGGCATCGCCACGCCCGCCGACGCGGCGCTGGTCATGCAGCTCGGGGCGGAGGCCGTGTTCGTCGGCTCCGGGATCTTCAAGAGCGAGGAGCCCGCGCTGCGCGCCCGGACGATCGTCGAGGCAACGGCGCACTTCGCCGACCCCGGGCGGGTGGCGCGGGCTTCGGAGGGCCTGGGCGCGCCGATGGAGAGTCTCGAGGTGCGGAGGCTGGACGAGGCGCGGCTGCTCGCCGGGCGTGGTTGGTAGGAGCGGCGATGAACGCCGAGACAGAGGCGGCGATCCGTCGCGGTCTGACCGAGCAGCTCGCGCAACGTCGTGACCTGCTCGCGAGTGACGCGAAGCCGATCGGCTGGAAGGCCGGCCTGGGCGCCCCGGCCGCGATGGAGCAGCACGGCCTCGACGGTCCCGTCCCCGGATACCTCACCGATCGCTACCTGCTGGCCGCCGGCGAATCGGTCTCGCTCGACCGGGGGGTGCGCCTGCACGCGGAGCCTGAGATGGCGGTCCGCGCGCGCGCGACGATCACGGACGCGCTGAGCGATGAGGAGATCGCCGCCGCCGTCGGCGCCACGGCACCGGCGATCGAGGTGATCGACCCGGACTTCGACGCGCCGCTGAGCGAGGCGCTCGCAGGCGACATCTTCCACCGCGCCGTCGTGCTGGGGGAGTTCACCGAGACGATGAGCGCTGCCCACGTCGCCGGCTGGCGGGCGGACGTCATCGTCGACGGTCGTCCCGTCCATACCGGCGTGAACCCGGCTGATCTCTCGGGTGCGCCGGTCTTCGTCCTCCGCCACCTGGCCCGCGCGCTCTCGTTGGTCGACATGGCGATCGAGCCGGGCGATGTCGTGATCCTCGGATCGATGGCTCCACCGGTGGCGATTGCCAACGTCAAGATGTTCGAGGTCCGGAGCACCACCGCCGGCGCGGTGCTGCAGGTCGGCGGTTCGGGGCCCGACGGTCGCTAGAGGGATCCGGTGGGACGCCAAACGCCTCGGCGGCATCCGGACCGGACCCCCGCACGGCTGGGCGAGTCGCCTGGCGAACTCGAAGCGGCGGTCGCTGCACTCCGGGCGGGGGAGATGGTGGTCGTCCGGGATCGCCCGGACGGCGACGGTGTCCTGGTCCTTGCGGCGGGTCAGGCGACCACCGCGGCCGTCGCGTTCATGATCCGCGAGGCCCGCGGGGTCGTGTCGTTGAGCATCGGCGCACGCCGCGAGCAGGAGCTCGGGCTGCACGTCGACTCGAAGGCGACGGAACGTGAGGTGACCATCTCGATCGATGCGGCTCGCGAGGCCGCGGCGGACCTCGCCCGCCTGGCCGGGTGCGGGCCGGTGGCCGTCACCTGCGCGCTGAGGGACGAAGACGGCTTGCTCCTGCGCGGCGCGGCGCTGCGGGAGTTCTGCCGAAAGCACCGGCTCGCGCACGTCTCGGTCGGCGACGTGGTCGGCCACTCCCTCCGGCTCGCCCCCGAGGTCGAGCGGATCGTCGTCGCCTCGATGCCAACCCGATTCGGCACCTTCGATGCGGTGGGCTACCGCTCACTCGAGGACGATCTCGATTACGTCGCCCTGGTCAAAGGGGACGTCACGGGGGCGGTGGACGTTGCATTGCACGTTCAGCTCGAGTGTCTCCCGGGACAGGTGTTCCGTTCGCGGAACTGCGGTTGTCAGCGTCGCCTGGCGCGCGCGACGGAGTCGATCGCGCGTAGCGGAGCCGGAATCATCATCCATCTGCCGCGCCCGGATCGCGGGCTGTACACGGAGACGTGGTCGGCCGGCTACGACGTCGGGGCCGGGGCCGCCATCGGGGCGCAGATCCTGCGTGACCTGGGGCCGATCTCGGTCGTATCCGCCTCCGGGAGCGATCACCAATCCCCCGACGTCGGCGCCCGCGGACGGGAGGTGGTGGAGACGTCGATCCGTCGGCAGCTACTCGACTGCGACGGGCTCGGGCGCCGCACCAGAGCGTCTGGGCGCTCGGGCCGCCGCGATCCGGTGGCGGAGGCGGTGGCCCATGTCTGAAGCAGAGAGCGAGCCGACCTTCGCCGATCACGCCGAGATCGACCCGCGCCACTTCCGGGATGTGCTCGGGCACCTGCCCACCGGCGTCACCGCGGTCACAGCGCACGGCAAAGACGGGCCTGTGGGGATGGCCGCGAACTCGGTGACCTCGGTCTCCCTCGATCCGCCGCTCATCCTGCTCTGCCCGTCGAAGACGTCGGAGACGTGGCCCCTGATCCGCGAGGCGCAGACTTTCTGCGTGAACGTGATGGCGGCGCACCACGCCGACGTCACCCGGCAGCTGGCCTCCAAGGATGCCGATCGCTTCGCCGGCATCAGCGTCAAGGATCGAGTCGCCGGGCCCGCTCTTCCCGACGCCGTCGCCTGGATCGAGTGCCGGCTCCGCGACGAGCACGACGCCGGCGACCACACCATCGTCGTCGCGGAGGTGCTCGCGATCGAAGCGGCGTCGACGGAGGCTGCGGAGCCGCTCGTGTTCTTCCGCGGCATATATGGGTCCTTCCTTCCACGCGACTGACCGCGGCGGGAACACGGATCGATCTGCGCGCGTCGCCGTGGGCTACTCGATCAGCAGCCGGATGACCTCCACCGCGGGGTCGACCTCGGGCTCGGTGTCGGCGACCGCCTCGTTGTAGATGAAGCCCTCACCGATCCGCGTTATCGCGTAGGCCAATATGTCCGCCTCCGCGCGGAGCTCGAGCCCGTGTTGCTCCTCGGCGGCGAGCAGCTCACCGATTCGGTGGACGGCACTCGACTGTGGCGCGCCTCCGCGGCTGGTGAGCACGCGCATCGCGAGCGGCGTCTCGTTCTGGAGGAAACGGCGCACCGGCGGGAAGGTGACGATCGATTCAAGATAGGCACGCATGCAGGCGATCACCCGCTCGGCCCCGCTCAGATGCTTGGTCGCCGCGAGCGCCTGACCGAAGGCATCGTCGCTGAGGTAGGCGAGCACATCTCCCAGCAGTTGCTCGCGGGACCCGGTCCATCTGTAGAGCGTCGCCTTGGAGATCCCGAGCTCGGTCGCGAGCTTGCCCATGTCGAGGCGCGGCTCCCTGACGAAGGCGCGGACCGCGAGCCGAAAGGAGTCGGCCGGAGTCGCGGTGCGCCGGGTTTTGCCCGCGTCCTCTTCCCGCCATGCGTCATAGGCACGCGACCTGCTGACCTCGACCGCCGCGGGTGCGTGCGTCTTGGGGGCGCCTGGCATAGCGGCAGGCTAGCGGGGGGTATCCGCGCTCGGCGTGGGAAGCGCATGTCGCGGCGGCCGCATTGACAGGTGAGATGTTTTTCTGATATGTCTCATCCTGAGAGCTTATGGGAAAAGTTCTCGCCGGAAAGAAAGGGAAGGTAGAGATGGGCAAGCGAGTGACCGCAGCCATGAGGTTGAGTGCGCGAGGGCGGGTACCCCTGGTGTCGATCGGGCTCGTCGGGGCACTTCTTCTGCTCGCGATCGCCCCGACCGCCGACGCGAAGACGGAACCGTTCGCGATGGAACCGATCACGTTCAAGCAGATCGCGGTCCCTTCCTCGGTCGCCCCTGCAGGGGCTCCGGTGTTCACCAACGACGGACACCATCTTCTCTATGGCACCCACAGCGGTGACATCTGGCTCACCAACATGTCCGGAAGCGAACAGAACTGCCTCACCTGCGGCGAAGGACCGAAGCCTCCGGTCGTCGGCCTCGACAATCCCTTTCCCGACGGGAAGCGGATCTTCGTCGGCTTCTCCGGCATCCTCGAATGCCTGCCGAGCGTGCTCGACTGCGAAACCCACAACTACCTGCCGGTGGATCTGTCCGGATCGCAGGCACCAGGCGGGGTCATCCTGCCCGGCGGGGCGGCGACCGCACCCCAGTTCGACGTCGGCCAAGGAGCGTCGCCGAAGCTCTCTCCTGACGGCGAATACCTCGGTTTCTCGAACGTGCGGACTGACGGCTTCGAGGAGATGATCGTCGCCAAGCTCGAAAAGCAGCCCGAAAAATACGTGGTCACCGATCCTCGCGTGATCAACCCACCGGGTCCCACCTCCGCTGCCGATCCGAGCATCTACGCCTGGTCGGAAAGCTCGGGGTTGACCGAGCTGAAGACCTTCACCCATGGCGGCGCCGACGTCACCTACGTCGAATCCGGCGGCTCACATTCGGAGAACCCCGACCTCTGGGAAGTCAACCTGGCCACCGGCAAGCGCACCCGGCTGACCTGGAATGCCGACTGGGACGAGGACATGGCCACCTCCCGTGACGGACAGACGATGGCGGTATGGAGCAACCGGACCCTTCATGTCTGGGACTGGCTGGGCGGGCTTCTGCCGGTCCGCAGCTTCATCGACGCACCGATGGTCGGCGCCGAGGCAGGGCTGCTGATCAACTCCGTCTCCCGCCAGTCTTGCGAGGGCCCGATCTGGCTGCTTCCGGCCGAAGGCGACCGCGAAGCCAAGCTCGCGGGCGAGCCGATCGTGAGTTGGGATCTCGGGCTGCACGAGCCGCCCGGGGGCGGCAATTCTGCGATCAACGGCTGGCCGATCTGGAACCGGCAGAGCACCGAACTCGCGCTGGGGGAAAGGGAACAGGGCAAGCAGCTGTTGGTCGCCCAGTTCCCGGCGCGCACGCCGAAGGAACCTGAACCGACCGTCAGCTCGGCCGTCGGCAGCTGGGCGCCGACGCCACAGGAATGGCATCCGCCCTTCGGCTTCGCCGGCGACGTGACCCTGCAAGGCCCGGGAGGGGGCACGGTCACCATCCATTACGGAGGACTCCTGGGGGCCACCTTCGGGACCTTCTCGGAGACCTACGAAAACTATTCGGAAGACGGCGAAAGCTTCGTCAACGGGACGAAGACGATCGAAGTCGTGAAACCGAACATCGAAGAGGTCCACGAGATCGCCCACCTGACGATGACCGGCGCCCATAGCGGCTCGACCGACGTCGACCTCGACATCGTCGGCGGAGGACCGAGCAATCCCACGCCGACCTCGACCGGATACGCGACGACGACTTACGACGGGACCACGGTGAGCGGCCCGCCGCCGTGGCTCACGCAGCCCGGCCCGTGTCCGGTCGAGATCCCGTCGAAGCCGCGGCTGACGGCGACCGCTTCGGCATTGGAAGGGGGCCGCTATGAAATCCAGGTGACGGCGAGCGTGGCCGGTGTCGGCCGCAACGAGGCGCAGGTCGATACCGAGCCGGTAAGGGCCGCCGTGATCGAAGGGGCGGGGACGAAGGCGGAAACCGACGGCGAAGGAATCGCCCATCTCGTGGTTCCCGCAGGGGGTCCCACCGTCTACAAGGTGACGGCCGGCCAGACGCTCGAGCCGACCACGATCTCATTGACGGGCCCGACCCCGGAAGCGAAGGTGTGCAAGGCGGGCGAAGTCGGCGCCTACCCATCTTGCGTGACGCCTCAGCTCATCGTCGCCAGGGCGAAACTGACCCCCAAGCGGGTTCTCGTGCGCGTCTGGGTGAACGCCCACGGCGAGCTTCGGCTGACCGGCGGCGGACTTGTCCGTCGCAACGTCCGGTCGGTCGAACCCGGCTCTCTGACCCTGTCTTCCGCCATCACCAAGAAGAAGCGGAAGAGGCTCCGCAACCACGGGATCATCGAAGTGCCGATGAGCGTCCGCTTCGAGCCGACGGGAGGCCAGGCGATCAAGAGGCATCTCGCCCTCTCGATCCAGCTGCGTGGGCTTCGAGCGGCGGGACGCCACGGCCCCCATCGGTGAGCCCGGCCCGGCACTCGACTCGCGTGTCAGGTTCAAGTTCAGAAACGTAGTTTCGTAGCGGCGCTCCGATCGCCGCGGAGGAGGAAGGTGATGAAGGTTCTTCGAGGGACACTCGCCACGTTGGCGGTCCTCTTGTCATTGGTGATCGCATCGTCGGCGCAGGCCGCGATCCCGTCGGTCTTCGGCGGGACGATCGAATGCAAGGTTCAGCCCTCCTTCGGCAACGTCCGCCTCTGTGGAGGTTTCTCCGGCAACCCCGCCGACAGCGCCAACTCCTTCGCCCTGACCTGGGATCACGAAACGAAAATCGACGTCAACGTGATCCTGCCGCCGGAAGGCGGCCTCGAAACCGACTATCCGCTGATCGGGGTCTTCCACGGTTGGGGCGGCTCGAAGCCAGGGCTGTCGACCGTGGAACCGAAACCGGGAACCGGTCTCACCTTCGAACAGGAAGACCCTCGCATCCGGCATTGGGCCGAAGAGGGCTACGCGGTGTTCAGCATGACCGACCGCGGCTGGGGCCTCTCGTGTGGCAAATTCGATCCCGGAAAAGCGGCGCCCAACTGCAAAAAGGGCTACATCCACCTGATGGACGATCGCTACGAAGTGCGCGATGCCCAGTACCTGATGTCCGTATTGGCGGCCGAAGGCATCGTCGATCCGACTAAAGTCGGGGTAACCGGCGGCTCCTACGGTGGCGGCCTCTCGATGGCCTTGGCCGCGCTGCGCAACCGGGTCATGCTCCCGACCGGCGAACTCGTCCCCTGGGAAAGTCCGACCGGTCAGCGCATGGAAATCGCGGCAGCGGTGCCGCAGATACCGTGGACCGACCTCTCTTATGCCCTGGTGCCGAACGGTCGCAATCTCGACTACGTCACCAACTCGCCATACAAAGGTCCGACGGGCAGACTCCCGATCGGCGTGTGGAAAGCGAGCTGGAGCGAAGGTCTGAACTTCGCCGGCGAACAGATCGGCAACTACGAACCCAACGATCCGGAAGCCAACATCCCCGGATGGCTCCTGCGCTTCAAAGCCGGTGAGCCCTACACCGACCCGGGCATCACCGGAATCATCGAACTGCTCTCCACCTTCCACTCGTCGTTCGGCATCGACCATTCCACCGAGCCGTCGCCGCTGCTGATCCAGAGCGGTTGGAACGACGACCTCTTCCCGGTCGACGAAGCGCTGCGCTTCTACCAGCGCACCAGGGCGCAGTACCCGGACGATCCGATCTCGCTCTACTTCGCCGACCTCG
>JAFDWG010000111.1 GCA_018268605.1 Actinomycetota bacterium
CCGGCGCTTCCCACGCTCTCACGCACGGAGGCGTGGACTTCCCGACATCTCCCGCGCGTCTCCCTCGACGGCGTCGCACTTCCTCCGCACCTCTCATACCCCGGCCGTCTCGGCCACGGCCACAGCCTGCCAGGGCCGTGGCCGAGGCGGCCGTGCTCGCCGCAGGACCTTGCGTCCCTTGTAAGCGGGCCGCCGACCCGCCCTAGTCCAGGCAGCTTGGGTCCGGGCCGCCGTCCTGGCCGTCCATCGCCCTCGCCAGCAGATCCCGTAGCTGCTCGCGTTCGCTCGGGTCGAGGTTGACCAGCACTTCGCCCTCCAGGGCCTCGAGCCTGGCCTCGGCCTTCGCCAGTGCCTTCCCGCCCGCCGGGGTGATCACGACGATGTGGCGGCGGCGGTCCTTCGGGTCGCGCCGGCGCTCCACGTAGCCGCGGTCGTCGAGCTCGTTGAGGAGAAGGACACAGTTGTTCGGGTCGACCATCAGGGTGGCGCCCAGCTCCTGCTGGAGGCAGCCTTCGTTCTTGACGAGGAGTTCGAGGGTGATGAGCTGCTTCAGCTTCATCCCGATGACGTCCTCGGTCGCCCGGCGGTAGACGACGCGGTTGAGCTGGGACAGCAGTCCCATCGTGCCAGTCGTCTGGGGGGTTTTGGTGGCCGGATTCATGGCTCTTCCGCAATTTTAGCGCGACCGTACTTGCATCATGGATAGTCCTTGCTACAGTGACGATCCCATGTCACCTACGAATCAAAATATAGCCCAGTCTCCATCCACTTCTGACCGCTCGCGCTGGATCGCCCTCGTGGTGCTGTGCGCGGGCATGCTGATGATCGTCCTCGACGCGACGATCGTGAACGTGGCGCTGCCCAAGATCCAGACCGACCTCGGCTTCTCCCAGTCGAGCCTCGCCTGGGTGGTCAACGCCTACCTGATCTCCTTCGGTGGCCTTCTGCTGTTGGCCGGACGCCTCGGCGACCTGCTCGGCCGTCGTGACGTCTTCCTCACCGGACTCACCCTCTTCACCGCCGCCTCACTCGCCTGCGGAGTAGCCGACAGCCAGTCCGTGCTCGTCGTCGCCCGCTTCATCCAGGGCATCGGCGGCGCCCTCACCTCCGCCGTCATCCTCGGCATGATCGTGACCATGTTCCCCGAGCGCGGGGAGCAGGCGCGGGCGATCGGGGTCTACTCGTTCGTCGCCTCCGCCGGCGGTTCGATCGGCCTGCTCGCGGGTGGGGCGATCACCCAGGCCATCAACTGGCACTGGATCTTCATCGTCAACCTGCCGATCGCGCTGGTGACCGGTGTTCTCTCGCTGCGCTACCTGTCGCGTGACCGCGGCCTCGGCTTCTCCAAAGGGGCCGACCTCCCCGGTGCCACGTTCATCGTGGCCGCGGTGATGATGGGCGTCTACGCGATCGTCGAGGCCACCAACTACGGCTGGGGCTCGGCCCACACGCTCGGCTTCGGCGCCGGCGCGGTGGCGCTCCTGGTCGCCTTCGTGGTCCGCGAGTCGCGTGCCGCCAACCCGCTCGTCCCGCTGCGGATCTTCCGCTCGCGGAACCTCTCGGGCGCCAACACGATCCAGGCCCTGATGGTCGCCGGGATCTACGGGATGTTCTTCCTCGGCGCCCTGTACCTGCAGAAAGTGCTCGGCTTCGACTCGCTCGAGGTCGGCCTCGCCTTCATCCCGATGACGGCGATCATCGGCGTCCTCTCGCTCGGCTTCTCGGCGAAACTGAACATGCGCTTCGGCGCGCGGGCGACGCTCCTGCCGGGCCTGGTCGCGGTCGGCGCCGGTCTGCTCTACATCGCGCAGATCTCCACCGACGGCAACTACTGGACCGAAGTGCTACCGGCGATGGTCCTGATCGGGATCGGCGCGGGGCTCTCGTTCCCGTCGCTGATGACCCTGGCGATGACGGGCGTCGAGCCGCAGGAGGCGGGACTCGCCTCCGGTCTGGTCAACACGACCATGCAGGTCGGCGGGGCCCTCGGGCTCGCCGTGCTGGCGACCCTGTCGACCAGCCGCACGACCAACCTGGTCAACAGCGGCGACTCCGTCTCCTCGGCGCTGACCAGCGGCTACCGGCTCGCCTTCCTGATCGGCGCCGGCCTCCTGGTCGCCGCCCTCGGGGTCGCCCTGGCGGTGCTCCGCTCCGAGCCCGCCGGTGACGAAGCCGCCGCGATCGAAGCCGCCGAGGCCGATCCGGCGTTCAGCTCCGAGGCCCTCTAGGGTCGCAGCCCCACCACTCGGTCATCTACGTCGTCCCAACCCCCCGGGCGACGTAGATGGCCTTGGTGTGGACGTCCTCGTCGACCGGTTGGCGAGGCACTCCATCGGTGGTACAGCCGTAGAGACCCGCCACCTCGAGGCCGGCCGCGGCGACTGCCGCCCGGATCTCGGCTTCGGGATGGTGGCGCTGGCGGTGGACCTCCGGCGGCACCGCCGGTCCGGTCCCCGCCCTCAGCGGCTCGACTTCGAAGACCGACTCGCTGATCTGCCCGGGTTCGACCTGGCCGCCGGTCTGCCCTTGCCAGATCATCCGCCGCCCGCCCGCCTTGACCACCACCCGTTCGGCGAAGAAGGTGCGGTAGGTGGTCAGCGTGTTGGAGTCGAAGATCAGGATGCCGTCGGGCGCGAGGTTGGCGGCCATCCCCCGCAGCGCCCGCTCCAGCTCGGCCGGCGTGTGCAGGTAGTTGATCGCGTCGTCGAGACAGAGGACGAGGTCGAAGCTGCCGTAGTCGGCCAGCTCGCGCATGTCGGCGACGTCGATCCGGACCTCCGGCCCGGCTTTCGCCCGCGCCAGCTCGACCATCGACGGCGAGATGTCCAGGGCAGTCACCTTCCAGCCCAGTCCCAGCAGCGGCATGAAGCCCTTACCGGTGCCGCAGCCGACGTCGAGGACCGTGTCCCCGCGCAATCCATGGGACGCCCCCAGCTCCAGCAGGGTCGCGATCCAGGCGTCGTAGTCGTGGTGGGCGGTGAAGTCGTCGTAGACCGGGGCGATCTGCTCATAGGCGATCTCGGCGTGGCGGTCCGCCTCTCCCGGCGATTGCATCGAACTTTTCATAGCAATGGGGAGAGTAGGCCCGTGCTTATCGTTTTTCAAATGTTCTATCCGCGTATTCCGCTCTTACGGTCTAGCCGCTCTCGCGCGTTTATGTAGGTTCGATCAATCGACTCTCAGAGGGACCATTCACACCAGGGTGAGGATGGCTGGGAGTGGGGTGAGGCACAGAGGATTTGCCTGCGATTGGCCTATCGCTACGCGCGCAACGCGGGCGAGGCCGAAGAAATCGCGCAGGAGGCCTTGCTCCGCGCCTGGCGTCGTCGCTCGACCCTGCGCGACGCGAGCAGCCGCAAGTCGTGGCTGGCGGCGATCCTCCGCAACGAGGCGTTCCGCTACTACTCGCGCCCGCGCCCCGATCCGACCGACCTGGCGGAGGTCTTCGAGGGCTCGGAGGACGCGATGGTCGTCTCGACCGTCGAGCGCTTCGATCTGCAGGCGGCCTTGGAGGTCCTGTCGGAGCGCGAGCGGGCGCTGATCGCCCTGCGCTACGAGGAGGACCTGACCCAGCCCGCGATCGCCCGCCGGCTGGGGATCCCGGAGGGCACGGTCAAAGTGCAACTGCACCGGGCGCGGGTCAAGCTGCGGCGCGCCTACGCCTCCTAGGAGCGCCTGTACACGGGGGCGAGCGCGGCGCCCCTAAGTTCGGACCGCTGGATAAGGACGCGGCGAGGGCGCGAGGCGAGTATTCGGTACATGAAGACGGCGCCCCGACAGATCGTCGCGTTCGGAGGAGGGGGGTTCTCGATGGAGTCGGGAAACCCCTTGCTCGACGACTACGTGCTCGGCCTCTGCAAGGCGGAGCGGCCACGGGTCTGCTTCCTGCCGCAGGCCTCGGGCGACGCCGACCACTACATCGTCCGCTTCTACCGGGCCTTCGCCGCGACCCGCTGCGAGGCCAGCCACATCTCCCTCTTCCGCCGCGAGCAGGGCCCCGAGGACATTCGTCGCCACCTCCTCTCCCAGGACCTGATCTACGTCGGCGGCGGCAGCGTGGTCAGCCTGCTCGGGGTCTGGAGAGCGCACGGCATCGACGCGATCCTGCGCGAAGCGTGGGAGGCGGGGGTCATCCTCTGCGGTCTCTCGGCGGGGTCGCTCTGCTGGTTCGACGAGGCGGTGACCGGCTTCCACGGCGCGCCCAAACGGCTCGAGGGGCTCGGGCTCCTGCCCTTCTCCAACTGCGTCCACTACGACCCCAAGTCGGACCGCCGTGAGTGCTACCACCGCTTCCTGCGCGAAGGGATGTGCCCGGGCTACGCCGCCGAGGACGGCGCCGCCCTCCACTTCATCGGCGAGGAGCTCTCCCGCGTCGTCTCCTCCCGGCCGGAGGCGCGTGGCTATCGACTCGACGTTTCCGGGCAGCGGGTGATGGAGATGCGGATCGCCACCACCTACCTCGGCGAACGTGGTGTCGTGCCGGAGGCGGCGCTGCCCGAGGCGCTGTCCACCGCTCTCCCCGCGGGTTGATGGTCCGCCGGATCCTCACCCTCGGCGGCCACGAGTTCAGTTCACGCCCGCCGGACCGCGCCGTCTGCGAGTTCATCCTGCGCCTGGCGACCGAGCGCGGCGGCGAGCGGCCCCGCATCTGCATCCTGCCGACCGCCAGCGGCGACACCTCGGACCTGATCCAGAGCTTCTACCAGGCCTTCGGCGATCGTCCCTGCGAACCCTCCGACGTCTCCCTCTTCCGCCTCGGCCGGCGCCCGATGGCGCTCCGCGACCACCTCCTCGCGCAGGACCTGATCTACGTCGGCGGTGGCAGCATGGTCAACCTGCTGGCGGTCTGGGAGGCCCACGACATCGCCTCGATCCTCAGCCTCGCCTGGCGCCAGGGAATCGTCCTCGCGGGCCAGTCCGCCGGCGCGATGTGCTGGTTTGAGGCCGGCATCACCAAGTCCTCGGGCAAGCCGCTCGAGGCCGCCGGCCTGGGACTCCTCCAGGGCTCCCTCTGCGTGCACTACAACAACGAGCCCGAGCGTCGCGCCGCCTACCTCGAGGCGGTCGAGGATGGCATGCCGGCGGGCTATGGCCTCGACGACTACGCCGGTCTGTTGTGGGAGGGAGAGGACTCCCCGTCGGCGGTCACCGCCCGACGGGGCGCCCGCGCCTACAAGGTGAGCAAGCGCGACGACGAGGTGGTCGAGAGCCCTCTCCCGGCGCGCTTTCTCCCGGCCCCGGCCCCGGCGGCCCTGCGCGAGGACATCGCCGAGTTCCGCCGCATCAAGACGATGCGGCGGAGGGCCGGCTGGCTGGGCTAGGTCTGAGGGTCAGCGCTCGTCGGCGGCGGGGGGAGCGGTCGGGTCCGATCCCTCCGCGCCGAGGTTCTCGCGGGCGATGAAGTCCTCGGCGAGCAGGAGATTGTCGCGCGAGCGCTCGACCACGTTCAGCAGGTCGCCCATCAAGGAGACCTCCTCGACCTGCTCCTTGACAAACCACTGGAGGAACTGCTCGGCGCGGTAGTCCTTCAGCTCGCGGGCGAGCTCGAAGAGAGAGAAGATCTCATTGCTGACGCGTTTCTCCTGCTCGAGCGACATCTTCACCGGCTCGGCGCCATCGGCGTATGTGGTCGGGTGGGATTTGATGTCCGGGATCTGGACCTCCTCGCCGACGTCGAGCAGGTAGCGGATCATCATCATCGCGTGCTCGCGCTCCTCCAGCGCCTGGCGGTAGAAGAAGGCGGCGAGGCGCGGCAGCGTTTCGGCGTCGTAGTAGACGGCGGCGGCGACGTACTGCTGCGAGGCGGCGAACTCGTTGGAGATCTGCTCGTTGAGGGCGGCGGCGAAGGACTTTTTTTTCGCTTTGGGCGCAGGTTTCGGTTTCACTTTGGGCATCGGTTTGTGCTCCCTTGATTCTGTTCGGCTGAGACGATCCGTCGTCAACGTAACCGAAAGCTCAGGTTCGGCTTCCCTACGTACCGGTTCGGCCGACCTAAGTCGGATTCGGCTTGCCTAAGCGGTTTGCCGGCCGGTCCAGCGGAAGCCGAGCGCGTCGATCGAGGGCTCGAGCGGGCTCGACGGCAGGCCCGGAGCGGTCGCCTGTCTGGGGTCGTTGTAGCCGCGCGGAGCGGTGTCGTTGGGCGTGTCGGGATGAAAGATCGAGGCCAGGTACTGGATCTGCCCGCGTCCCGGTCCGAGCTCGGTCTGCCCACCGCCGTAGGCGCCGATGCCGCGCTCCTCGCAGTAGTCGTAGGCGGCGAAAAGGCGGGAGACCGGGCCGAAGCGCGAGGGCTTGACGTTCACCGTACGCGGCGGCGACCACGGCATCGCCTCGATGTCGGCGATCGAGTGGATCGGCGCGTCCCAGGTGACCCGCTGGTGCACCGGCTCGAGCAGCGGGCGCGTCGCGTCGGTCACGTCAGGGTCCTCGAGCCAGGCGTCGGGGAAGGTCTCGATCAGCTTGCGGTACAGCTCCGGATCGGTGATCACGTCGACGGGGGTGCCTTTGTAGAACCCCTTGAGGTCCAGCGAGTCGACCGCGCCGGTCGCCGCCAGCGCCGCGATCAGCTCGTCGTCCCAGTCGTTGAAGGGGTCGAGCTTGAAGCGCAGGGTGGGATACACCGCGAGCCGTTCTTCGACCGGCTTGATCGTCGACTTCTCATCGGGGGAGAAGCCACCGAGGCGCAGCGAGCTGACGAAGTTCAGCGGTCGCGGCTCGCGACCTAGTGCCGCCGACAGGCTGGTGCCGGCCTGGCGGAGCGCGAGGTCGAGCGCCGCCGACTCGTACGCCCAACGCCGGTAGTCGCGCGAGATGTCCGCTCGCTCGGGTTCCCCGGCCGGGAACAGATCGATCCCGTCGAGCTTCTTCGAGAACTCGTCGAACGTCCCGGAGTGGGCCAGTCCCTGCGGCGGCCCGTGGCTCTGCTGGCCGATGTGATCGACGGCGTCGTAGACGACGTCTTCGCCGATCCCCTCATGCCCGCCGCCCCGCAGCTTGATCACCGTGGTGAGACGTTCGAACTCGCCGAGGCTCAGTTCCAGCCCTTCGAACGAGCACCCCTCGATCTCGAGTGGCAGATCCTTGATCGCGTCGTAGGAAGCCATGCGGCCGACCCTAGATGATCGGGGGTGCGGGTTCGGGCGGGCGGCCGTCCGATTGGCGGTGCCCTGGGCGTCTCATGGAGGTCCTGGCAGGCTGTGACCTCCATGAGA
>JAFDWG010000112.1 GCA_018268605.1 Actinomycetota bacterium
CGGGAGCGGAGTTCGTCGGGGATGATCGCCGCCTGCAGCGAGTAGAGGCCGACGTCGAGGATCATCACGCCGATCCCGGAGAAGAACTCGGCCGCGGTCAGGAGCAGCATCGAGACGCCGGGCGGGCCGTCGGCGAGCGGGACCAAGACCAGCGGCAGCGGCGCGAGGACGAAGGCGAGGATCATCGTCCGGCCGAGCCCGAAGCGGGCGGCCAGCGGCTTCGCCAGCGCCGAGCCGAGCACGCTGCCGAGGGCGCCGACCCCGAGGGCGATCCCGATCGCGCCGGAGCCGAGGTGCAGCTCGTCGGTGGCGAAGAGGACGATCAGCGCCCAGAAAGCGGTGTTGAAGATGTTGAAGGTGGCGGTGCCGAGAAGCGAGGCCTTGAGCAGCGGTGTGCGGCGGACGAAGCGGACGCCCGCGGCGAGGCCGCCTGAATCGCGCGAGGCGGCGGGCGGCTCGGGCACGTCGGCGCGGCGGACGAAGAGCGCCGAGAGGAGGAAGCTCACGGCATCGATCGCGATCGCCACCGGCGCAGTGAGCGCGGCGACGAGGAGGCCGCCGAGCGTCTTGCCGCCGACCACCGCGACCGAGCGGCTGCCGATCAGCAGGGAGTTCGCCTCGACGTACTCGCGCGGCCGCACCAGCGAGGTGAACACCGTCTGTTCGGCGACCATGAAGAGGATGCCGAGGGTGCCGGTGAGGAAGGCGACGACGTAGAGGAGCGGCAGGGTGAGGATGCCGAAGACGGCGGCGAGGGGCAGCCCGAAGAGCAGCACCGCGCGGCCGAGGTCGGCGGTGATCAGAAGTGCCCGCCGGCTGCTGCGCCGGTCGGCCCAGGCGCCGAGGGGGAAGGCGAAGAGGAGGCTCGGCGCCATCTCGACCGCCGCCAGGAGTCCCATCTGCTCGGCGTCCGCGTGGAGCGTGAGGACGGCGAGCAGGGGGATCGCGAGGAGAGCGATCTGGTCCCCGAACAGCGAGATTGTCTGCCCCGTCCAGTAGTTGCGGAAGGGGCGGTTGACCCGCAGAAGCTTGGGGATCCGGCGGCGCATCAGGGCGGCGGCACGTCGGCCATCGGGAAGCCGAGTTGGACGAGGACGGCGGTGCGGGCGCCCTCCGGCTGCTTCTCGGGGTGGCCGACCCGTTCCATGTAGGGCTGCAGGATCTCCGCCACCCGCCGATCGATCTCCTCGAGCTCGGCGGGGGTGACGGCGATCATCCGGTCGTTGGCGGTCGCCGCGTTCGCCCACTCCCGCGTCTCGTCGCGCCGGCGGTCGACCCACTGCAGGACCTCGTCGAACCAGCGCTCGACGACGACCCGGGTGAGGAGGTCCCCTGCCTCGTCGACGTCCTCGCTCGGGCCGCGCGCCGCCCATTCGTGCCCCTGCGCGGTCGCCTGCCACGGGCGCTCCCGACCTCGTCCGCCACCCGCCTCCTCGACCAGCCCCCACTTGGCGAGCGAGCGCAGGTGGAACGAGCAGCCGGAGGGGCTTTCGCCGATCCGCTCCCCCGCCTGCGTCGCAGTCAGCGGCCCGAGCCGGCGAAGCAACGAAATGAGCTTCAGCCGGGTCGGATGGGCGACGGCGCGCAGCGCGCGCGGATCGGTGAGCTGGACAACTCCCTCAACCATTGTCGAAAGCTACCTTTCGAAAGACTTCTTTTCAACCATCCTGACCCGCCTGCGGTCGCGAGAGGCCGCGATATGCGTGGAGAATCGGGGGCGCGATCCGGGCCGGCGGAAGCCGACTAGTAGCCGACGGGGTGGCGGACGACGAACCCTTTGGGGTAGGGAGGTTCGGCGTGCCAGCGAGGGCCGGTTTCGCCTTCGGGGTCCCCGCCGGTGTCGAAGCGGAGGCCGGCGACGACCATGTAGACGTGCGCCTTGTTGGCGTAGATCGTGATCCACTTGCCGGGTCCCGGTTCGCCCCAGGTCGCAAACGACCCGGAGACGAGCGGAGTTTCCAGCAGCTTGCCTCCGTGGAGGGCGTAGGACACCGAGCCCGAGCAGTCGTAGCCGGTGTCGACCCAGGTCCGGTGGCCGCCGCCCCAGACGTAGGGCGTGGTGCGGATCCGGTTGGCGGCGGCGATGACCTGCTTGACCGCCAGTGGCGCCGAGGTCGGGGCAAGGGCGCGGGTGCCGCGCAGGGTGGCGAGCGCGCCGGGGACGGTCGGGCCGGTCGGCGGGGGGATCGGGACACCGCTCGGTTCGCTGACCCCGGGGACTTCGGTTTCCGCGGTGCTGGCGGGGATCGAGGGGGTTTCGACCGTTTCGCCGGAGAAGGAGGACGAGATGCCGCCCGAGTCGGCCCGGGCACCGGGGGTGAGCGCCATGGCGAGGGCCGCCAGGCCGGAGAGGGCGAAACTCCACGCCAGAAGGCGGGTTTTCGCGCTAGGTGCTCCCGATCGCTCCACAAAGGTCACCTGAAGGTGATCGACCCGTCCCGAAGAGCGTGAAATTTTGCACGTCTACGCCCAGACGCGAATTCCTTCTCGAGGACCGATAAAAAGTCCGCCGTGCGCCGCCTCGCCCTGATCTTCGCCGTATTCGCCGCCTTTCTAGGGGCGTTCGGCGCCGCCTCCGCGCAGGCTGCCTCGCCCTGGACGTTGACGAACCTCAACCTTGGCGACGGGGAAACGATCTTCGGGATGAGCTGCGAAGCGAGCGGCTTCTGCATCGGGGTCGGCCAGGAAGGCGTGGTGATCCAGTCGACCGCGCCGACCGGGGGCGCCGGCGCCTGGACCGTCGGCCACATCAGCGAAGCCGAAAACCTGCGCGCGAACCTGCGCGGGATCTCCTGTCCCTCGGCGACGCTCTGCGTCGCGGTCGACTTCAGCGGCGGCGTCTGGACGACCACCGACCCGGGCGCGGGCGCCGCGTCCTGGACCCCGACGCGGATCCCGAAAGCCAAATCGCTCTTCGCTGTCGACTGCAACCCCTCCCTCTGCGTGGTGGTCGGCTCGGGAGGCCAGGTCCTCACCTCCACCAACCCGACCGGTGGCCCGACGGCCTGGACCCGGACCGTCCTCCCCGGCGAACCGCTGCTGCGTACGGTCACCTGCACCGGTGCGCTCTGCCTGGCAAGCGCCTTCAACGGTGAAATCTGGGCGAGCTTCGCACCCGCGGGCGGTCCCACCGCCTGGGTCTCCCAAGGAAGCCCTAACGGCGAAAACCCGATGCTCGGGCTCGCCTGCTTCAACGAATCGCTCTGCGTCGCGGGCGACGAAGGAGCCGTCTTCCCCACCACCGCCCCGACCGCCGGCACCGCCGCCTGGCCTTTCACGCCACTGGCGAACCGCTTCCAGATCGTCGCCGCCGCATGCCCGTCGGCGACCCTCTGCGTCCTCAGCAGCAACAACGGCGAAGTCACCGCCTCGACCAACCCGACCGGCGGCTCGTCCACCTACCTCACCGAACACCTGATCAAGGGCGTCACCAACGCGCTCTTCGGCCTCTCCTGCCCGACGGAAGGCCTCTGCGTCGCCGCGGGCAAATTCGGCCAGATCCTCACCACCACCGCGCCCGCCACCACCGGCGTCCCGGCACCGCCTCCTCCCCCACCGCCGCCGCCCCCTCCGAGCACGCTGCTCATGCACGCACCCCGCCAGCTGATCCGCCTCGGCGTCCACGGCGCCGCCCCCACCGTCTCCTTCAATTTCAAAGGCTCCGGCGTCGGCCCCTTCTGGTTCCGCTGCAAGATCGACTCCCGCCCCGGCTCGGTCTGCACCAGCCCCCTGAAGATGCGCGTCGGCGTCGGCACCCACGCCTTCCGCGTCCGCGCCTTCGGCCCCGGCGGCCCGGCCCCCACCCAGGTCCTCTACCGCTTCAAGGTCGAACGGGCGAAGCCGAAACCGAAACCCGAACCGAGGAAGAAGCCGCACCACAAGAGCGCCGGGACGAAGTCGGCGGGCTGAGCCGACCCGGAGCGCGCGCGGCGGATACGGCGGCCGTAGTTCCGGCCGCCGCGGCAGTCCTATGACGGTCCTGGGCGTCTCATCGCGGTCCTCGCTGGCTGTGACCGCGATGAGACGCCCAGGACGTGACGGTTCCGTGTGAATCTCCGAGGTTCCGTGACGCTTCCGCCCGTAACTCGATACCTCCGTCACGCTTCCCCAGCACCCCCAGGTTGATGGGCCGAAAACCTGACATATAGACGGGTTTTCGGCCCATCAACATCCGGGGTCGGGCGGAAGGCGCACGGAGCGCACGGGACCTGCGCGGAAGTGTGGGGTTCGTGGCGTCTTCCGCACGTCTCTCTCGACGGCGTCGTAGTTTCTCCACGCCTCTCACACCCCGGCCGTCTCGGCCACGGCCACGGCCGGCCCGGGCCGTGGCCGAGACGGCCGTGCTCGCCGCCACGCCTTGCGTCCCTTGCCTCGGGCGACGCCCCCCTACTTCTTCTTCTGCGCCCGTTCGAGGACTTCGCCGAAGGCCTTGTCGACTTCTTCGGTGAGGGAGAGGCGGAAGGTGGCGACCATGGCGTCGACGGCGATCGGGCGGAGGCGCTCGATGGCGGCGATCATCTTCGGCCAGTCCTCGTCGGGGCGGCCGGCGGCGTCGAAGGGCTTCCAGAGCTCGTCGAGGAAGAGGGAGACGAAGGCGCGGGCGCTCGAGTGGGAAGCGCGGCTCAGCTTCTCGATCGTGGCGAGGGCCGCTGGGAGCGGGATGCCCATGCCGAGGACTTCCTCGGCGGCGCGCAGGAGGGTCGGGCTCGGGGCCTCGTAGCGCTCGTCGCCGAGATCGACCAGGAGGCCGAGCTTCAACGCCTTGGCCAGGACCTTGGGGTCGTCGCCGCCGAAGCGCTCGTTCAGTTCCTCCAGGGTCAGCACCTCCGGCGCCTCGTCGTCGAAGGGCGCGGTAACTGCCTGGCGCAGGCCGACGAAGCGGTCGGCGTCCGCCCCATGCTCGCCGATCAGGCGGGAGATCGCCGAGAGCTTGAAGCCCTCGGCCTGCATCTCCTGGATCAGGCGTAGGCGGGCGACGTGATCGGGGCCGTAGTAGCCCGTACGGGCGCGGACCTCGGGTGGCGGCAGGAGGCCGCGGGACTGGTGGTTGCGGATGTTGCGGACCGACATTCCGGTCTCGTAGGCGAGCTGCTCGACGGTCATCTCCGCCGGGATCGTCCGTTGAGCCGCGCCGCCCTTTTGCGTGTCCATCCTCACGTTGACGATTCTACAGATCCATGTAACCTCAAACGAGGTAACTATGCGAGAGGCAATCGACAACGATGGCTGAGCGCGGCGCGGTCCCCCAGGTCCCGGATCTGCGACGCAAGGCGCTGCACGCGGTGCGCTCGCTCTTCACCCCGCTCCTCCCCGACGACTACATCGAACTGATCAACCCGCTCTGGTCGACGCAGGAGCTGCGCGGGCGGATCGAGCGGATCGAGAAGGAGACGCCGGACGCGGTGACGGTCCTGATCCGTCCCGGCCACCGCTGGGAGGCGCACAAACCCGGCCAGTATCTGCGGATCGGCGTCGTAGTCGAGGGCGTCCACCACTGGCGCGCCTACTCGCTGACGACCGACCCCGGCCGGCCCGACGGGCTGATCGGCATCACGCCGAAACGGGTCGACACCGGCGTCGTCTCCCCCTACCTCGTGCACGGCGCGCGGCCCGGGGACATCGTCCGGCTCGGCGGGGTCGAAGGGACCTTCACCATCCCCGAGCCCGTGCCGCCGAAGCTGCTCTTCATCAGCGCCGGCTCGGGGATCACCCCGATCATGTCGATGCTGCGGGCGCTCGACCGCTCCGGCGACCTCGACGACGCCGTCCACATCCACTCCGCCCGTTCGTCCGACCGCGTGATCTTCGCCGACCACCTGGGCAATCTCGGGCGACGCCAGGACGGGTACCGCCTCCACCTGCAGCTGACCGGAAGCGACGGGCGGATCTCCCCCGCCGACCTCGACCGCCTCTGCCCCGACTGGCGCGAGCGGCGGACGCTCGCCTCCGGGCCGCGCGAGCTACTCGACGCCCTGGTCGACCACTGGGCCGCCGAGGGCGACCCGGAGCTCCTGGCCATGGAGCGCTTCCAGCCGGTCATCGGCTCGGCGATCGAGCCGGGCGCGGGTGGGCCGATCCGCTTCGCCAGGTCCCAGATCGAGGCGGAGAGCGACGGCGCCACGCCGATCCTCCTCGCCGGCGAGGAGGCCGGGGCCGAGCTGCCGTACGGCTGCCGGATGGGGATCTGCCACACCTGCATCGGCCGCCTCTGCTCCGGCCAGGTCCGCGATCTGCGGACCGGCGAGGTGTACGGCACCGAGGGGGAGATGGTCCGCACCTGCGTCAACGCGCCCGAAGGGCCGGTCGAGATCGCGCTCTAGCGCACCGCCGGCGAACCACACACACCCTCAAGGAGACACCACACATGAGCGCCACCATGACCCCACCGATCGATACCCACGAGGAGAGTCCCCTCGCCCACCTGACCGCCGAGCAGCTGGATCAACTCGCGGCCGAGTTCGACGCGATCAAGGACCGCGTCACCGCCGATCTCGGCGAACGCGACCGCCGCTACATCGAGGCGATGATCGAGATGCAGCGGCGCCTCGCGGTGATCGGGCGCGTCGGCCTCCTGCTGCCGCGCTTTCGCCCGCCGGCGATCGGCGGCGGCACGGCGCTCGCCGCGGCCAAGATCCTCGAGAACATGGAGATCGGCCACAACGTCATGCACGGCCAGTGGGATTGGATGAACGACCCGCGCATCCACTCCTCCACCTGGGACTGGGACAACGCCTCGACCGCCGAGTCCTGGAAGCACTCACACAACTACGTCCACCACACCTTCACCAACATCCGCGGCAAGGACAAGGACCTCGGCTACGAGATCATGCGGATCGACCCGCATCAGAAGTGGCACCCGGTCTACCTCCTGCAGCCCTTCTACAACCTGATCCTCGCGGGGCTCTTCGAGTGGGGCGTGGCTCTGCACGACATGGACTTCGAGGCGATCCGCTCCGGTGAGAAGTCGATGGACCAGGTCCGTCGCGATCTGAAGGGGATCGCCGGGAAGGCGCGCGACCAGGTGGTCAAGGACTACATCGCCTGGCCGCTGGTCAGCGCCCTGGCGAGCGCCGCCGTCGGTGGGGCGATCGAGGCATCGAAGCCCGAGCCGAAACCGTGGCGCCGCCTCGGCCGACGCAATCGCGGCGGTCGCCTCGGCCGGATCGCACGCCACGCCCTCGCCGATGGGAC
>JAFDWG010000113.1 GCA_018268605.1 Actinomycetota bacterium
CCCCGGCCGTCTCGGCCACGGCCACAGCCGGCCCGGGCCGTGGCCGAGACGGCCGCGCTTGCCGCAACGCCTTGCGTCCCTTGCCGGGTTGCGCCCAACCGACAACGGATGGCCGCCCTCTGCGAAGGTAGGCGCCGATGTACCCCGAGCTCCACCTCGGCCCGCTGACGATCCAGACCTTCGGGCTCTGCTTCGCACTCGCCTTCGTCGCCGCCGGGGCGCTCGTCTGGAAGCGGTTCGGGGAGCTGGAGAGGCCGGTGGACTGGGGGTACGAGATGGGGTTCGCGGCCCTGCTCGGCGGGCTGATCGGCTCGCGGGTCTACTTCATCGTCCAGAACTACTCGGAGGTGGAAGGGGACCTGGTCGGTCACCTGTTCAGCGGCTCCGGCCTGGTCTGGTACGGCGGCGCGATCGGTGGGGCGCTGTTCGTGATCCTCTGGGCGTGGTGGCGTGACTTCCTCAACCTGACGCTGCTCGACGTGGCGGCGCCGGCGCTGGCGCTCGGGTACGCGCTCGGGCGCTGCGGGTGCCAGCTCTCCGGCGACGGCGACTACGGCAAGCCGTGGAACGGGCCGTGGGCGATGGCCTATCCGAGCGGGACCGAACCGACCAGGGTGACGGTCCAGCCGACGCCCGTCTACGAGACGCTGGCGATGGGCCTCGGCGCTTGGATCCTCTGGCGGCTGCGCGACCGGGTGCGCGCCGGGTGCCTCTTCGCGCTGTACCTGATCTACGCCGGGACGGAGCGCTTCCTGGTCGAGTTCCTGCGCCGGAACACCACCGATTCAGTCGGATTGACGACAGCGCAGCTGGAGTCCCTGGCGATGATGGCGGTCGGCGCGCTCTGGATCGCTATCGTGGTGCGTCGCCATGGCGGCATCGGGCGGCCCTCGGTAGACGGCTCCCGCGATGCCTTCCAGCCCGCTCTCTGAGCGGAAAATCGGTACCATGGGATGCGCAAGAGTTCTAGAGCGGTCAGCTCGGAACGGTAAACCAAAGAGAGGATAGGCGGGGATGTCGCCTGTAGAGACTGAGAAGTACGAGGGACCTTCGGCGCGCACCATCAGCGCGTTGGTGGACGATGCGGCGGAGCGTCTGGCCGCGGTGGGGATCGAATCCCCGCGCGAGGACGCCGAAGCCATCGTCGCCGACGCCCTGGGCGTCAAACCCTCGGAACTCTCGGTCGACAGCGCCGACGACGTCTCCGAGGAGGTCGCCGCGAAGATCGAGGCGATGGTCAAGATGCGGGTGGAACGCCAGCCGCTGGCCTACGTCCTCGGCCGGGCGCCGTTCCGCGGCCTCGAGATCGCCGTCGACTCGCGCGTGCTGTGGCCGCGCAAGGAGACCGAGCTGCTGGTCGAGGTCGGGACCCGGCTGCCGCAGGGCGCCCGCGTCCACGAGGTCGGCACCGGCTCCGGCGCGATCGCGCTGGCGCTGATGTCGGAGCGACCGGACCTGAAGATCACCGCCTCGGACCTCTCGCCGGAGGCCGTCGAAGCGGCGCGTGAGAACGCCGAGCGCCTCGGCCTCGACTTCGACGTGCGGGTCGCCAAGGGGATCCCGGACGACATCGGCGAGGTCGACATGGTGATCGCCAACCTCCCGTACATCTCCGACGAGACGATCGACCAGCGCTCGCCCGAGATCCACGCCGAGCCGCTGATCGCGATCACCGCCGACTGCGGGCCCGACGGGCTCGGGGTGATCCGCGGGCTGATCGAAGAAACGCCCTCGGGGACCCTGATGGCGCTCGAGCACGACACGCACCACGGCCCGGCCATGCAGGAACTGCTGAACGAGGCGGAAACCCTGCGCGACTACGAGGGCAACGAGCGCGTCAGCGTCGGCAAAGCGCCGTGACCGAGGAGCCATCCGGGCAGGACAAGGCGACCGAGGCCGCGTCGGGCGGGACCGGCGCGGAGCGTCAGGCGCCCGCGAAGGGCGATCGCTCGGCGGACACGTCGGGCGCGAGCGAGGCGAATCGCCGCGCCAAGGTGGAGAGGCTGAAAGCGGAAGGGATCAATCCCTATCCGCACAGCTTCCTGCCGCGCGACCACGCCGCCGACATCCTCGCCGCGCACGATCCGGCGAAGCTGGAGGAGGGTGAGCACCCGGACTTCCGCTACCGCGTGATGGGCCGGGTCGTCGGCAAGCGCGGCCACGGCAAAGTCGTCTTCTTCGACGTCCGCGACGTGACCGGACAGATCCAGGCGTTCGCCCGTCGCGACAAGCTCGGCGAGGAGGCCTTCGAGCGGATCGAAGAACTGGACCTCGCCGACATCGTCGGGATCGAGGGCGTCCTCTACCGGACCAAACGCGGCGAACTCGCCGTCAGCGTCGACACCTGCACGCTGCTGGCGCCGGCGCTGAAAGACCCGCCGGACCTCTTCCATGGGATCAAGGACCCCGAGGTCCGCTACCGCCAGCGCGAGCTCGACCTGATCGCCAACGAGCCGTCGCGGGAGATCTTCAAGAAGCGCTCCGAGCTGACCTTCGCGATCCGCGAGTACATGCACGAGCGCGGCTGGGTCGAGCTGGAAACGCCGATCCTGCAGCGGCTGACCGGCGGCGCCGCGGCGCGTCCGTTCGTCACCCACCACAACGCGCTCGACCGCGACCTCTTCCTGCGCACGGCGACCGAGCTCTACCTGAAGCGGGCGATCGTCGGCGGCTTCGAGGACGTCTACGAGTTCGGCAAGTTCTTCCGCAACGAGGGCATGTCGCCGAACCACAACCCCGAGTTCACAATGCTCGAGATGTTCGTCGGCGGCGCCGACTGGATCGGCGTCATGGAGTTCCAGGAGAACCTGGTCTCGACCGTGGTCGAGAAGGTGATGGGGACGACGGTGGTCGAGCGCGACGGGGTCGAGATCGACTTCAAGACGCCGTGGCCGCGGGTCGTCCTGCGCGACGAGATCCTCAAGGAGACGGGTGTCGACATCTACAAGGCGAGCCGCGACGAGCTGGCCGAGGTGGCCGGCGACGACGCCGAGCCTGACGATGACTGGGCCGGCCTTGTCGACACCCTGCAGGGGAAGATCGTCGAGCCGAAGCTGATCCAGCCGACCTTCATCACCGTGCTGCCGATCGACATCTGGCCGCTGGTCAAGCACCACCCCGACGATCCGAAGGTGTGCGAGGCGTTCGACGGCATCGTCGCCGGCCTCGAGATCCTCGGCGGCGGGACCGACATCAACGACCCGATCGAACAGCGCGAACGCTTCGTCGGCCAGCGCGAACGTCAGGAGTCCGGGGCGGAGGAAGATCCGCATCCGACCGACGAAGAGTTCGTGCGGGCGCTCGAATACGGGATGCCGCCGGCGTCCGGCGTCGGCCTCGGCATCGACCGCCTGCTGATGATCATGACCGGCGCGAAGACGCTCCGCGACGTCATCATCTACCCCGCGATGCGGGAGCGATCTGGCGACGTATAACCGGCGCGCTGCCGCACCGTCGGCTCCGCGTCGTGCGACAGCACTGCCGCTTCGCCGCCGGCACGCCATCGCTTGGTTCTACGGCGTCAGATCGACCTTAGTAATCCTCCGTCGATCGGAATCGTCGTCCCGGTGATGTAGGCGGCGCGCTCGCTCGCCAGGAAGGCGACGAGGTCGCCGAACTCCTCCGGGAGGCCGAGGCGCTTTGCCGGGACGGTTTCGCGCGCACTCCGTTCGGCGTTATCCAGCGAGCCCTCGTTTTCGGCGAGCCGGTCGGTGGCGAATTTGCCGGTGACGACGGTGTTGACGGTGATCCCGTCGGCGGCGACTTCGCGCGAGAGCGTCTTCAGGAAGCCGACCGCCGCCTGGCGAACCGCGTTGGAGATCGCCAGCGTCGGGATCGGCTCGACGGTCGAGTTGGAGCCGACGTTGACGATCCGTCCCCAGCCCCGCTGGCGCATCCCCGGCAGCACCTCCTCGGCCAGTACCCGCACGCTGAGCACCAGTGAGCGGTAGGCCTCTTCCCACTCCTCGAGCGAGTTGTCGAGCGCCCGGCCCGACGGCGGCCCGCCGGTGTTGGTGACGAGGATGTCGATCGGGCCGAGCGCCGCCTCGACCTCGGCGGGCAGCTCGCGGAGGCGGTCCAGGTCGCCCGCGTCGGCGACGAACGCGCTCACTCCGGGCCTGAGCTCTTCGACGACGGCGTCGAGCCGCTCCCGGCTCCGGCTGGCGATCGCCACCTTCGCGCCCTCGCGCGCCAGCGATTCCGCGATGCCCCGCCCGATCCCCTTGCTCGCGCCCATGACGAGCGCGACGCGCCCCTCGAGTCCCAGGTCCATGCCGGGAGCCTAGGGTGCGAGGCGCTCGAGCACCTCGCCGTCGCCGGCGACGGCGAGGACGGTGGGGACGACGGCGATGCCGTACTTGCGGGCGAGGTCGGGACGCTCGCGCACGTCGAGCTTCACCAGGGCACCGTCGCCGGAGAGGCGCCGCTCCCACTCCTGGCACTCCGAGCAGAGCGGGTGGGTGAACTCGACGAAGAGGCGGTCGGGGGCGTCGGCGGGGAGGTCGGCCGGGTCGATGCGATCGTGGTGGCGGGGCGAGATGCCGCGCAGGCGGGCGGTGAGCTTGTAGATCTCGCAGCCGGTGCAGAAATTCGTGACGGCGGCGAGGAGGGCGAGCGCGGCGACCAGCGCGCCGAGGACGGTGCCGACCGTCGGCGCTCCCAGCCACCAGGCGAGTGCCGCGGCGCCGAGGAACGCGGTGCCCATCATGTTGGCGAGGCGCGGTGGGCGGGAGTCCTCGAGCTCGCCCTCGCCGAAGCGCGGCTGGATCACCGTGAAGTAGGTGACGCAGGTGAGGCAGAAGCGGCGGCCGAAGGTCAGTCCCAGGAACAGCTGGAGCGCCATCAGCGCCCAGAGGACCGGCCAGCCGAGCAACGCACCCGCGAGGGCGACGATGCCGACCACGGCCTGGTTGAAGCGCGGCGCGCGGGCGTCGATGACGTCGGTGTCGTTCCAAGGATCGGCCGTGCGCATCTTGTTGACCCTACCGGTGAGGAATGGGAGCCTCGACCTCCCGAGCCCGCCTCGACCACGGCCGCTCCAAAGCCGTCGCCCAGGAAGCACCCCCGCAACGCTCAGAACTCGCTGCGCAGCTATCGTTCTCCCGCGAGCGCCCGTAGCTCAGTGGTCAACGGGTCCCTCCGGGGGCCCAAAGAGCGTCGGTCTTTCAAGCCGAAGGTCGCCAGTTCGAATCTGGTCGGGCGCATACGCAGCGAGGCGGCATATCAAGCCAGATTCGGCGCGGGGACTGAGTTTGAGCCGTCTTCGCATCTCTTCGGCGAGAAGGTCAGAAGAGGTCAGGAGAAGGCAGGAAAAGTCCTCATCTGAGCCGTTTCGGTCCCTTCACGGTCCCTTTGAGACGACCTCCGCGTCCTTTCAATACGATGGAGATTGGCTCTCTGGTGCGGATCGGCCGAGCGCCGTGCAAGCACCACCTAAGTCGGCACAGAGTCGAGTAGCTCCTGGCCGAATTTTTCGAAGTACGAGGAGTCGCTCCCTGCGGGACCGGTCCTGATCCCCGCGAACCGGAGGTCGGGAGCGACTTCTTCTGCCAGCGTCCGCATCTCGCTGGAGAGCATGTAGTCGCTCAGTCCTTCTCGGGCCGGATCGGCCAGCCACCTTAGGACTCTCCGGTAGACGGCGAAGAGCTGGGGCCAGTCCTGCTGCGTGGGGAGCTGGTCGAGTTCGAGGAACTGCGCCCATCGATCCCGAGGGATCGAGAAGACTTGTTCGTTGCCTTGCTCGAACGAGAACAGGACGCCAGTGGCGGTGAGGGAGGTGACCGCCTCTTGGACGTTCCGCTTCGTGTAGGCCGTCGATTTGGCGAGAACCTGCACATTGACCCGCGGGGCGCCGATGGTCAGCAGGACGCGGGCCGTCTCGGCCCGTGCGCCGATGCCGAGCAGCTGTCGGAGACGAAAGGCGAAGGTGATCGGAAGGAGTAGGTCGGGAGCTTGGGACTTCGCGGACGGTTCAAACCTCGGTTTGAGTAATCCCTGGGCCAGAAACGCGGGGTCTGGGTCGGTCACGGGCAGTGAGGAGTTGCGGAAGAAGGGCTGCGCGTCGGTCGCCGTTCCGTTGGTTCCGTTTCGAGCCTCAAGGCGCGGCCGCCTGCGCCGTTCACCGAGCCATCCAAGAACCGCTTCGACCAAGGCGCGGTCCGCATCGTCGCGCACGAGGTTGCGAAGTCGCTGGACGCTGATCAGGCGCTCGTTCTTGATCAGCCAGTCGAGCACCTCCTCGAAGAGGCGGGGCTCTTCGCGTCCCACCTCGAAGGTGAGGAGAAGAAGAGCCTCGGGATCGGCTGCCCATCGATCGCTGCGCTCGGTATTCGCGAGGACGCCCATCTGTGCCCACTGACTCCACAGGAAGGAGGCGAGCAGGATTCGCAGCTCCTCTCTAGTCGCCGAGATCGACATCGTCGACTCCAAGATGGGACAGGACCTCACCAAGGATCTGGGCGTAGCCCTCGGACGGATCGTGCTGTCGACTCCAGCGCGCCGCGGCCAAGAGCTCGGCCTGGGTGGGCGCGAGCGCGCGCAGGTCGTCCTCATGCTTGCCCGGCCCCTGGTCGACCAAGGCGTAGAGCTTGAAATGGATCTGGTCGTAGCGAGAGGCGAGGTAGACCGTGAGTGCGTCTCCGTAGTCGCGTCGATCGAGGCGACCGAGGAACCCTTCCGGTAGGCCGAACTCGAGGAGTTCGGTCGGGCCTGGGTTGAGCCAGTGGGTCGGGAGGGAGAAGTCGCGAGCAACCCGGTCGCGAGCGACTTCCAGGTTCGGCGGGAGGGGCCTGGCGCTGCCGAGTTCGTCGCCGGAGCGCAAGGCAAGGATGTCGACGTCGCGGGTAGATCGCTTGATGAGGCCGAGGGCCAGGAGGCCGGAACCCCCAATCACGACCAGCTCGAAGCGCTGGCCGAGGTCGGCCAGTTGCTCACCTAGTGCCGATAGGAGCCTGTCGGCAGCTTCTACGCTCGCGATGTCTGACATCCTGGAACGAGATGATAGGCATCTCGACTCGAATCATTGCAAGCGATGTCTCAGGATGGATTCTCAGGTCCGTATACGTGCCCAAGTCACCGGATTCGCTCGCGATAGAGCTTCGTCAAGAACATCGCGAACTCGCTCTCGTGCGGATTGACGGAACGACGCCGGATCGATAGGACC
>JAFDWG010000114.1 GCA_018268605.1 Actinomycetota bacterium
GGTGACCATCAGGTGCTGGCGGAGGATCTGGATCGGGTGGACCGTGGTGGCGACGAGGACGTGGGAGTCGATCTTGCCCGCCTCGACGAGGATCCCGTACTCGAGGTCGTGGTAGCCGCCGCCTTTGCCGACCCGGGCGCCGCTCAGATTGACGGCGACGGAGCCGCAGAGGACAAGGTCGATCTCCGGCAAGTCATCGAGGGCGACGACGCGGCCGTGTTTGAGGGCGCCCTTGATGGTGGCCGCCTCCTGGACGGCCTTTTTGGAGAGCTTCTTGGGATCGAGGACCCGGAAGGGGTGGGGGTCGCGGAGCCGCGGCACCGCCATGATCACCGTCTTGCCTTCTTCGAGGGCGAGGCGGCGGGCGTGCGTCTGCGGCGAGTCGGGGTTGGCCTTGACCACCTTGGCCCGCTTCCAGAGCCGGTGGGCGGCGAGCTTCTCGGCCGCCAGTTTGGCCCCGGCGAAGTTGGGAATCCGGCCCTCGGCACCGGGAAAGCGGGAGACCCCCTGGTCGTCCATCGCCTTCCAGACCTCTGCCCGGACCTCGTCCTTCGAGCGCATGGGTCGAAACATATCCGTCAGGGAAGCGGGGCAGCCTGACCCCGTCACGCCGTCTGCCTACACTTTTGTGCTTCTTGTCCAACGACCTGCGCTGTGGGGACAGCAATGGGCCGAAAAACGATCATCATCATCGCGTCTGCAGTAGCGCTCGTCGTCGCCCTCGTCGTGGGTGGCGCCTACGCCTACGACAAGTCGCAGGAGGGCAAGATCGCCGAGGGCGTGACGATCGACGGCATCGACGTCGGCGGGATGGAAGCCAAGGAGGCCGAAGCGAAGGTGCGCCGCGTGCTCCTGCGTCCGCTCGACCAGCCGCTGCGCGTGACCTTCCGCGACAAGAAGTGGACGCTGCCGGAGGAGAAGCTGAAGGTCCGCGCCGACGTCGAAGAGGCGGTGGCGCACGCGGTCGCGGTCAGCCACGAAGGCGACCTGCCGACCCGGATCGGCCGCTACCTCGGTGGCGACGAGCTCGAAGTCGGGATCTCCGCCCACGTCGACTATTCCCGCAGCGCGATCAACAAGTTCGTCCGCCACATCGCAGACGAACTGAACCGCAAGCCCCAGGACGCCTCGGTCTCACCCGCCGCGGAATCGCTCGAAGTCGTCGCCTCCCATCCGGGGCGCAAGGTGCGCGACGTCCGCCTCACCGACGAACTGCACGCGGCGGTCGCCGGCGGCGGCTCGCGCACGATCGCCGTCAAGGTCCACAAGACGGAACCGGAGGTGACCACCGTGGAGGTCGCCGATCGCTACCCGTCCTACCTGACCCTCGACCGCGCCAACTTCACCCTCCGCCTCTATCGGGACCTCGAACTGGCCCGGACCTACACCGTCGCCGTCGGCGCGGAAGGCCTGGAAACGCCCGAAGGCACCTATGAAATCCAGGCGATGGAAGAAGAACCGACCTGGTACGTGCCGGAATCCGACTGGGCCGGAGACCTCGCCGGCCAGGTGATCCCGCCCGGTCCCGACAACCCGATCAAGGCGCGTTGGATGGCGATCTTCGAAGGCGCCGGGATCCACGGGACCGAAGAGACGGCGTCCCTCGGCAGCGCGGCCTCGCATGGCTGCGTGCGAATGTCCATACCGGACGTGGAAGAGCTGTATGACGAAGTTGAAGTAGGGACTCCGATCTTTATTGGGTAATCAGCGCGGCGGACGAGCCATCGATCCGTCGGTCGTGTAGGTGTGTGTTCGTGGGTTGCAAAGGACGTGACGGTTTGAGCGCGAATGAGAGTTCCGTGAACTGGGATGCGGCGCTCGCCGGATACGACCGGGACCTGATGACCCGCGGGGCCGCCGAGCGGACGCGACGCGCCTACGGCGTCGACCTCGCCGCCTTCGTCGCCTGGGCCACGGCACTGCGCCTCGGGCCCGGCGACCTGCGCCATCGCGACGTGCGCCGCTACGCCGCCTCGCTGTCCCAGGAAGGAAAGGCCTCGACCACCGTCGCCCGCAACCTCGCCGCGATCCGCGGCCTCTTCGACTTCCTGGTCCGCACCGAGCGCGTCGGCGGCAACCCGGCCGAGCTCGTCTCCAGCCCGAAGCGCCCGCAGAAGCTGCCGAACGTGATGAGCGGCGAGCAGATGCGCTCGCTGCTCGAGGGGATCCCGGCGCGGACGCCGCTCGAGCTACGCGACCGGGCGATGTTCGAGCTCGCCTACTCCTGTGGGTTGCGGTGCGAGGAGATCGTCAACCTCGACATCGACTCATTCGACTTCGAAGAAGACGAGCTGCGGGTGCTCGGCAAGGGCTCAAAGCACCGTCTGCTGCCGGTCGGCGAGCCGGCCCGGCGGGCGCTCGAACGGTATCTCCAGCGCGGCAGGCGGCCACTGGCCGGGGACCCGCGAGAGCGCGCCTTGTTCCTCTCCAAGAGCGGCCGTCGCCTCTCCAACTCCGACGTGACCCGCCGCCTGCGGATCTGGGTCGCCAACATTTCCTCGCTCGGCGGCGTCTCGCCCCACTCGCTAAGGCATTCTTTTGCAACGCATCTTCTTGAGGGTGGCGCCGATCTGCGTACGATTCAGGAATTGCTAGGCCATTCATCGATCTCCACGACGCAGGTCTACACGCGGGTAGATGCCGCCCGCCTGCGCGACACCTACGCCGACACCCACCCTCGGGCATGAACGAAACCGCCGCTGAAAGTAGGCTTTGACCGTGGCGATGGAGACCGGGGTCAAGGAAGTCGAGCTGCGCGAGCTCTGGCGCCGCTACAAGGAGCAGGGAGACGCGACCGCGCGCGAGCGCCTGGTGGTCGCCTATTCGCCCATGGTCAAGTTCGTCGCCGGCCGGCTCGGCGCCGGCCTGCCGTCCCACGTCGAGGACGCCGACCTCATCTCCTACGGCCTGGTCGGGCTGATCGGCGCGATCGAGCGCTTCGAGCCGGAGCGCGGGATCAAATTCGAGACCTTCGCGATGACCCGTATCCGCGGGTCGATCATCGACGAACTCCGCTCGCTCGATTGGGTGCCGCGCTCGGTGCGCTCGCGGGCGCGCGAAATCGAACAGGCACAGGCGAAACTGGAGCATGAGCTGCAGCGGGCGCCGACCGAGGCCGAGCTGGCCGACAAACTGGGGATGACCGAGGCCGAGCTGCAGAACTCGCTGCTCGAGATCGCCAACTCCTCCGTCTACGCGCTCGACGAGCTGTGGACGGTTTCGGACTCCTCCGGCGATCAGGTCAGCCTGCTCGACACGATCGCCGACGACGGCGCCGCGGACCCGCAGGAGGCGCTGGCCTCCAACGAGGTCAAGGACCGGCTCACCGAGGCGATCGGCTCGCTCCCGGAGCGCGAGCAGCTCGTCGTCGCCCTCTACTACTACGAGAACTTGACGTTGCGCGAGATCGGCGAGGTCCTCGGCGTCACCGAGAGCCGCGTCTCCCAGCTCCACACCAAGGCCGTCATGCGGCTGAAGTCCCACCTGCAGCAGCCCTGAGCTGACCCTCCAAGCAGGAACCGTTTCAGAACGGCGCGTTTGCGGGGCGCATTTTGCGGAATCCGCCTGCCCGCTGCTAACTTGGGCCGGGTGAGCCCCGAAGATGCCTGCGAGGTCTGCGGACGCACCCTTCTCGTCGGCGAGAAGGTTCATTCCTATGTCTCCGTCGAGGGTCGTCACGAGGTCTGCGATCTCTGTGTCGACCGTGTCGCGGAGGCCGGTTGGCTGCCCGCCGACGAGGACGGGGCGGAGGAGCGGATGCGCGCCGAGTCCGAACGCAAGCCGGGCTTCCTGTCGAAGCTCTTCACCCGCCCCGAGCGTGACGCGGACGAGCAGGACGAACGTCCGCCTGAGCCGGCGCCACCCGAGGCGAAGCCCGCCCGTAAGCGCGGTCGGCTCGGCGGCCTGTTCGCGGCCACCCCCGGCGGCGACCCCGCCGATCTGCCCGCGCCGGACGTCGTCCCGGAGCCCGAGCTCTCGACGCCGCCCCCGGCGCCGGCGCCGCCCGCCGACGCGTCACCGGCGCCGCTGCCCGACCCGGCCGGCCGCGGCATGCGCCCGCGGCGCCTACAGCCCGACCTTACCCCGACGACCCGCTTCGAGCGTGCCCTTGCCCGCTTCAACAGCTCCGACGCGGGGCGGACCGCCGCCGGGCTGACCCGGACGCTGGGGGCGCCCTCGGTCTCGGTCGGGGACCTGGCCGGGGCGGAGGAAATCGTCCGCGTCACCGTCGCCTGGGAGCTGACCTGGTACCAGTGGGGCATCGACCTCGGCGACGAGCTGCGGCCGGTGTTCGAGCTGGAGAAGGGCTTCGAGATCCCCGAGATCGACGCCGCCGCGCGCCAGTGGAACGCATCGGCGCACGATGGGCGGATCGTCATGGTGGCGCCCCGCCGCGAGGCAGAGAGCGGCCGCCCGGTGCATCGCTGATGGGCGTCTGAGGTGGGAAAGCTGACGGTGAACGTCGACGGCGGCGCGCGGGGCAACCCGGGGCCGGCGGCGATCGGAGTGGTCGTCCGCAACGACGACGGGGCCGTGGTCGAGGCGGTCGGCGAGACGATCGGGCGCCAGACCAACAACGTCGCCGAGTACAAAGCGCTGCTGCGTGGCCTCGAGCTGGCGTCGGCCCACGGCGCCACGGTGGTCGAGCTGATCGGCGACTCCGAGCTCGTCGTCCGCCAGATCGAAGGCCGCTACAAAGTCAAAAACGCCGATCTCAAACCGCTGCACGCGAAGGCGAAGGAGATGCTGTCGCAGTTCGAAAATTGGGAAATCCGTCACGTGAAGCGCGCCCAGAACGCCGATGCGGACACGCTCGTGAACCAGGCGCTCGACAATGGCTGACGGCGCACGACCGATTGATCCCGGCGTCGACATCGGCCACGTACACCTGAAAGTGGCCGACCTCGAGCGCTCGCTCGACTTCTACTGCGGCGTGCTCGGCTTCGAGCTGATGCAACGCTTCGGCGCCGAAGCGGCCTTCATCTCGGCCGGCGGCCACCACCACCACATCGGTCTCAACACTTGGCAGTCGCGCGGCGGCTCGCCGCCCCCGCCGGGCTCGACCGGCCTCTTCCACACCGCGATCCGCTATCCCAGCCGCGCGGCGCTGGCCGACGCGCTGCGACGGCTGGTCGAGGCACGGGTGCCGCTGGAAGGAGCGTCCGACCACGGCGTCAGCGAGGCGCTCTACCTCGCCGATCCGGACGGCAACGGGGTGGAGCTCTACTGGGACCGTCCGCGTGAGGAGTGGCCGCAGCCGGCGGAAGGGGAGAAGGTCCACATGTACACCCGCCCGCTGGATGTCGAAGCGCTGCTCGCCGAGGCGGTGCACCCGTGAGCACGGTCGTGATCGCCGGTGGACACGGCAAGATCGCGCTGATCCTGGGACGGCTGCTGGCCGAGCGCGGCGACGCCGTCCGCGGCCTGATCCGCAATCCCGACCAGGACGAGGATCTCCGCGCGGCCGGGGTCAAGCCGGTCCTCTGCGACCTGGAGGGCGATGGGGACGTCACAGCCGCGATCCGTGAGGCCGACGCGGTCGTCTTCGCCGCGGGCGCCGGGCCGGGCTCGGGCGACGCCCGCAAGGAGACGATGGACAAGGGCGGGGCAGTGAAGCTGATCGAGGCCGCGAAGGCCGAGGGCATCTCCCGGTACCTGATCGTCAGCTCGATGGGCGCCGACAAGGCACCCGAGGACGGGGCCGAAGGATTCGGCGCCTACCTGCGGGCGAAGTTCGAAGCCGACGAGGCGCTCCGCGCGTCCGGCCTCGACTACACCGTCGTCCGGCCCGGCGGCCTCACCGACGACGAGCCCACCGGCCTGGTCCGGATCGCTGCCGGCACGGGCCGCGGCCAGATCCCGCGCGCCGACGTCGCCGCCGTCCTCCTCACCTGCCTGGACGAGCCGGGCACGATCGGCAAGAGCTTCGACGTGATCACGGGAGACACCTCGATTCCCGAGGCTCTCGCGGCACTCTGATGTTGACGGGCCGAAAACCCGTCAGATAGTCCGGTTATCGGCCCGTCAACCCTGCCGGTGGCGTCCGCCGCCGCGGATGCTGGTGCTGACGAGATCGACCCGGACCCGCTCGCTGCAGTCGCCGATCGTCGCCTTGAAGAACCCGGTGCCGCGCAGGCCTTCGCCGCGGGGCATCAGGCGTAGCCGCAGCTGGAGGTGCAGGTCCTGGGCGCTGTTGCCGAAGGTGGCGGCGCCGTTGCCGTTGGCAAAGCCGGCGCTCGCCTTGGTGATGTTCAGTAGCGGCGCGAAGATCGAGCCGCAGGAGCCCGCTCCCAGGGTGAAGTTGCGGATCCGCGTGCGGCGCCCTCCGCCCGCTTCGATGACGAAGCTCGGTCCGGCCTCGCGGGCGGCCGCCTGGCGCGGGCCCATCGTCGCTTCGAAGGTGGCCGAGGCGCTCGCCGCGAAGAGCCCGAGCGCGACGACGAGAAGCGCCGCCGCGGCGAGAGTTGCCTTGGTCCGTCTCACTCGGTCAGCTATCGGCAGGGATGCCGCGGGACTTCAGCTCGGCTGCTTGACCGGCGGCGCGCCGCTCTCCACCGGATTGCCGCCGGCACGCCAGGCGCCGACGCCTTTCCCCACGTGGATCACGTCGGCGAAGCCTTCGCGCTGGAGGATCGACGCGGCGAGGCCGGAGCGCTTGCCGCCGCGGCAGATCGCGGCGATCTGCCGGTCGCGGGGCAGCTCGTCGACGCGGGCGGCGATGTCGCCGTAGGGGATGTGGAGGCTCTCTGGGATGTGCTCGGCGGCGTACTCGGAGTCGTTGCGGACATCGAGGATCACAGGGGCCTCCGAACCGTCCATCCGCCGGGCCAGCTCCTCGGGGTCGATCAGCTCGATCCGCTCGACCGGCCGCCCGTCGAGGCGCCACGCGGTCATCCCGCCCTCGAGGAACCCCCGCACCGGCAGGCCGACCGCGGCGAGCAGTTCGGCCGCCTCGCACTCGTCGACGTCGGAGCCGGCGACGACGATGATCTCGGCGCCGACCGGCGCCACCCGCGAGACCTTGGTGGCGAAGCCGGTGTCGTAGGAGGAGGTGCTGAGGGCGCCCGCGATGTGAGCCTCGTCGAACTGCTCGTTGGTGCGCCCGTCGATCACCACCGCCCCGCCC
>JAFDWG010000115.1 GCA_018268605.1 Actinomycetota bacterium
GCCAGGACCGCGATGAGACGCCCAGGACCGACATAGGACTGCCGGGGCGGCCGGCGCGACACCGTCCCGCGCCCGTCCGGAAGTAATCTGGACCCTGTGATCATCGGCTTCGTCGGATCGGGAAACATGGCGGCGGCTATCGCCCGTGGGCTCATGGGCGAGGTCGACGGGATGCTCTTCTCCGATTCCGGGTCGGGACGGGCGGCGGCGCTCGCCGAGGAGCTCGGCGGGGAGGCGCTCCCCAACCAGGAGGTCGCCGCGCGCGCCGATGTCGTCTTCCTCGCCGTCAAGCCCGCCGCGCTCGATTCCGTCGCGCCCTCGATCGGGGCGGCGAAGGAGGTCGTCTCCGTGCTTGCCGCGACGCCGCTCGAGCGCCTGAGTGCCGCCCTTCCCGGGGCCCGGATCCTGCGGACGATGCCCAACATCGGCGTCGAGGTGCGCCAGGGAGTGATCTGCGTCGCCGGTGACGCCTCGCCGGAGGTCCGCGCGACGCTCGAGACGATCGCCCACGTGGTCGAGATCGAGGAGAAGGACTTCGACGGCGCCACCGCGGTGATGGGATGCGCGCCCGCCTATCTGGCGCTGGCGGTGGAAGCGATCGGCGACGCGGGCGCCGACGACGGCCTCGACCCTGACCTGGCGCGTGATCTTGTGGTCGAGACGGCGGCGGGGACCGCAGAGCTCCTGCGCCGCCGCCATCCCGCCCACATCCGCCGTGCGGTCGCCTCCCCGGGCGGCAGCACCGAGGCGGGCCTGAAGGAACTCGATCGCCTCGGCGCGCGGGCCGCCTTCGTCGCCGCCGTGGACGGCTCGCTGAGGAGGATGCGCGGATGACCGCACTCGCTTCCCTGCCGCTGGCCCTCTCGCGGAGCGACATCGCGACCTACGTCAGCGCGCTGTTTGTCGTCTACACGATCCTGATCCTGCTGAACATCCTGATCTCGTTCGTGCCGCGCATGCCGTACTCGCCCTGGCTGCGGGCCGTCCTCGACTTCATCACCGAAACGACCGACCCCTACCTGAATATCTTCCGCAGCTTCATCCGCCCGATCGGCGGTGGCCAGCTCGCTTTCGACCCCAGCCCGATCATCGCCCTGATCGTCCTCGGCATCGTCGAGGCGATCGTCGTCGGCGCCCTTTCGTGAGCGATCGTCGGACGCGGGCCTGGGGGCTCGCGGCAGCACTGGCCGTCCTCGTCCTGATCCTCGATCAGGTGGTGAAGTCGATCGTCGAACACCACATCGTGCTCGGCGAACAGGTCGACGTGCTGGGGCCGCTGAAGCTGACCCTGTCCCACAACGAAGGGGTCGCCTTCGGCCTCGCCTCCGGGAGCGGCATCGGGCTGATCGTGGTGACGCTGATCGCGCTCGGCGTCGTCCTCTGGCTGTTCTCGCGGAACCCGGCGCGGCCGGGTATGTGGGTGGCGACCGGCCTGCTGGTCGGCGGGGCGATCGGCAATCTGATCGACCGTCTGCGCCACGGCCACGTCACCGACTTCATCGAACTGCCCCACTGGCCGCCATTCAACCTGGCCGACTGTGGGATCACCTGCGGGGTCGTGATCCTGCTGGTGATCTACGTGCGTGAAGCCGAGCGGACCGAGCGTGACACCTGAGGAAGCCGCGCCCGAGCTGCGGATCGTCCACCTCGACGAGGACCTCGCCGTGCTCGACAAGCCGGCCGGGCTGGTCGTCCACCCGGCGCCCTCGCACAGCGGCCCCACCGTGGTGTCGGAGCTGGGAGACCTGCTCGGCGGCGGTGACCCGGAGCGGCCCGGCATCGTCCACCGCCTCGACAAGGACACGAGCGGGCTGATGGTGGTGGCGCGGGGGCCCGAGCCCCTGGCGGCGCTGCAGGAGGCGGTGCGGGAGCGCCATGTGGAGCGGCGGTACCTGGCCCTGGCGGGCGGTCGCCTGGCGTCCCGGACCGGGACGATCGACGCCCCGATCGGGAGGGCGAGCAAGCGCCGCACCCGGATGGCGGTCGCGGGCGCCGCCTCGCGTGAGGCCCGCACCCATTTCGAGGTTCTGGAGCTGCTGCCGCGCGAGACCTACCTCGAGGCCCGCCTGGAGACCGGCCGCACGCACCAGATCCGTGCGCATTTCGCCGCGATCGGCCACCCGCTGGTCGGCGATTCGACCTACGGCGGTACCGACCGATACGGCCTGGGGCGCCAGTTCCTGCACGCCCACCGCCTCGCGTTCCGCCACCCGCGGACGGGTGAGCCGCTCGACTTCCGCTCGGCGCTCCCGGCCGACCTGGCCGCGGCGCTGGAGGCGGCGAGGAGCGAGTAGTCGCGCGCCCCGCCTCCCGTCTACAATCGCCCGTAGGTAATTCCAATCACTTCTATCCCCGTCCATCAGCGGACCGGATCCTGCCCGGCGGCCAGAGTGGCCGACAACCCGGGTCCCGGCGAGTGGGGCGGGCGCACCGTAACCGAATCAAGGAGAAGCACATGCCGCAGGCAGGCCTGCAAGAACTGCTCGAGGCCGGGGTCCACTTCGGCCACCAGACGCGCCGTTGGAACCCGAACATGCGCCGCTTCATCTTCGGCGAGCTCGACGGGATCCACATCATCGACCTCCTCCAGACGGAGGCCCTGCTGGAGAACGCCCGCCGCTTCGCCGGTGAGCTCGCCTCCGGTGGCGGGACGATCCTCTTCGTCGGCACCAAGAAGCAGGCGCGCGACGTCGTCCAGGAATGGGCAGAGAAAACGAAAATGCCCTATGTCAACAAACGGTGGCTGGGCGGCCTGCTGACGAACTTCCAGACGATGTCGGGCCGGATCGCCCGCCTCCACGAGCTGAACGGCTGGAAAGAGGAGGGCAAACTCGACCTCCTGCCGACCAAGGAGCGGATGAACATGGAGGCCGAACTCGCGAAGCTCGAGTTCAACCTCGGCGGCGTCCGCGACATGGACCGGCTGCCCGACGCCGTCTTCGTCACCGACCTGAAAACCGAGGAGATCGCGGTCCACGAGGCCGCCCGCCTGCGGATCCCGATCATCGGTCTGGTCGACACCAACTGCGACCCGACCCCGGTGGACTACGTGATTCCGGGCAACGACGACGCGATCCGTTCCTGCCAGCTGATCATCGGCACGATCGGTGGCGCGGTCGAGGAGGGCTCCTCGGCCTGGCGCGTGCAGGAGGAAAAGCGGATCGCCGAAGAGATGGAGCGCCGCAAACGCGACGAGGAAGAGCGCAAGAAACGCGAGGAAGAAGAGAAAGCTCGCATCGAGGCGCAGCAGGCCAAGGAAGCCGAGGAAGAAGTGGCCAAACAGGCCGCCGCGAAAGCCGAGGCCGACAAACAGAAAGCAGCCGCCGCGCAGGCCGCGAAAGCGGCTCCGGCGCCGGAGGGCGGCCAGCCCGCCGCGGCACCGAAAGCCGAGGGTGGCGACGCTCCCGCCCAGGCAGCCCAGCAGCCCGCCGCCGCCCAGCCGCAGCAGGCCCAGCCGGCCGTGCCCGCGCAGCCGCAGCAGCAGGCCGCTCCGGCCCAGCCGGAGGCGCCGAAGGCCGAGGCCGCTCCGGCCGCCGAGGAGCCGAAAGCCCCGGCCACCGACACCACTACCGAGACTGAGACCCAGAAAGGGGATTCGTGATGGCGCAGGTCACCGCCGCCGATGTGAAGGCGCTCCGGGACCGTACCGGGGCCGCGATGATGGACAGCAAAGCCGCGCTGGTGGAAGCCGATGGCGACGTCGAGCGCGCGATCGAGCTGCTCCGCGTGAAGGGCCAGGCGTCCGCCGCCAAGCGCGAGGGCCGCGGTACCAACGAGGGCGTGATCGCCTCCTACATCCACGCCAACAACAGCGTCGGCGCGATGGTCGAGGTGCAGTGCGAGACCGACTTCGTGTCCCGCAACGAGGACTTCCAGGTCTTCGCCTACCAGGTCGCGCTGCACGTCGCGGCGACCGCCCCGCAGTACGTCTCCACCGATGAAATCGACCCGGAGGCCCGGGAGGCCGAAAAGCGCGTTTTCGAGGAGAAGGCCAAGGAAGAAGGCAAACCGGACAACATCGTCGAGAAAATCGTCGAGGGCCAGCTGAACAAATGGGCCTCCGAAGTCGCGCTGCTCGACCAGCAGCACGTCAACGCCGAGAAACACGACTCGAAGACGATCGAGGAGCTGCGCCAGGAGCTGGCGGCGAAAACCGGCGAGAACATCCGGATCGCCCGCTTCTCCTACTTCAAGGTCGGAGGCGAGTAGGCGTCACATGGCCGGGGAGCGGTTCGGTCGCATTCTCCTGAAGCTCTCGGGAGAGGCCCTGATGGGGGGCCAGTCCTACGGCACCGACGGTGCCGAGGTCGACCGGATCGCGACCCAGGTCGCCGCCGTGCGCGAGCGCGGGGTGGAGGTGGCGATCGTCGTCGGCGCCGGGAACATCTACCGTGGCCTCGCCGGGGCCGCGGCGGGCATGGACCGGGCGACAGGCGACTACATGGGGATGCTGGCGACGGTGCTGAACGCGCTGACCCTGCAGGACTCGCTGGAGCGGATGGGACAGCACACGCGGGTGATGTCGGCGATCGACGTCAAGGAGGTCGCCGAGCCCTACATCCGCCGGCGGGCGATGCGCCACCTGGAGAAGGGGCGGATCGTGATCTTCGCGGCCGGCACCGGCAATCCGTTCTTCACCACCGACACTGCGGCCGCGCTGCGGGCGCTCGAGATCCACGCCGAGGCGATCCTGATGGCCAAGAACGGCGTTGAAGGGGTCTACGACTCCGACCCGGCGACCAATCCGGAGGCGAAGTTCATTCCCCGGATCACCCACCGCGAAGCGATCGAGCAGGGTCTGAAGGTGATGGACTCGACCGCGCTCAGCCTCTGCATGGACAACGACCTGCCCATCTATGTCTTCAACATGGCGGACGAGCTGAACATAGATAGGATCGTCAGCGGCGAGACGGTCGGCACGTTGGTGTCGGGCGACCCCTCCGCCTAGAGAGGAGCTGACCGTGGCAATCACCGACGAACTGCTTGCAGACGCCAAGGACCGGATGGCGAAATCGGTCGAATCGAGCCGTGGAGAGCTCGCGACCGTGCGCACGGGGCGTGCCAGCCCCCATCTGCTCGACCGGATCTCGGTCGACTACTACGGCGCCCAGACGCCGCTGAACCAGCTTGCCAACGTGGCCGCCTCGGAAGCGCGCCTGCTCACCGTCACGCCGTTCGACAAGAGCGCGGTCGGGGCGATCGAGAAGGCGATCCTCGAGTCCGACGTGGGCCTCACCCCGTCCAACGACGGCAACATCATCCGCCTGGCGATCCCGGAGATGACCGAGGAGCGTCGGCGGGAGATGGTGAAGGTAGTGAACGGCGTGGCCGAGGACGGGCGGGTCGCGATCCGCAATGTGCGGCGTGACGTGATGAGCGACCTGCGCGAGCTGAAGAACGAGGGCGAAGTCGGCGAGGACGACGAGCGCCGCGCCGAGGCCTCCCTGCAGAAACAGACCGACGAGGCGATCGCCGAGATCGACGCTCTGCTGAAGGGCAAGGAAGCCGAAATCCTCGAGGTTTGAGTGGCGACCGAGGGCGGCGCACAAAGTTGAGCGGCGCCGCCAGATATGTAGCGATCATCACCGACGGCAACGGCCGGTGGGCACAGGGACGCGGGCTGCCGGTGATCGAGGGGCACCGGGCGGGCGCCGACGTGGTGAAGGAACGGCTGCGCGACGCCGTCGACCTGGGGATCGAGGAGCTCACGGTCTTCTCCTTCTCGACCGAGAACTGGTCCCGCTCCGACGAGGAGGTGAGCGGCCTGATGGCGATGTTCGGCGAGCGGATCCTGGGGGAGACGCCGGAGCTCGACGAAGAGGGCGTGCGGATGCGCTTCATCGGTCGCCGTGAGGGCGTCGACCAGAAGTTGGTCGAGCAGATGGAGTGGGCGGAAGCCAAGACCGCACAGAACGAGCGGATCACGCTGTTCATCGCCTTCAACTACGGCGGGCGTGCCGAGATCGTCGATGCGGCGCGGACCTTCGAGGGCGGCTCGGAGGAGGACTTCAGGAAGCACCTCTACGCGCCCGACATGCACGATCCCGACCTCCTGATCCGCACCAGCGGCGAGCAGCGGATCTCCAACTACCTGCTCTGGCAGTGCGCCTATTCGGAGCTCGTCTTCGCCGAGGAGCTGTGGCCGGACTTCGACCGGGCGGCGTTCGAGCGCTCGCTGGGGGAGTTCACCGAGCGCCGGCGCCGCTTCGGGGGGCGCTGATGAGCGACTTCTTCGAAGAAGAGATGTTCGAAGAACGACCGCCCGAGCCCGAGCCCGCCGCGGAGGCGCCGGAACGGCGCCGGGAGCGCCCTGCCCGCGGTCGCAAAGCCCGAAAAGACCGCAAACGGCGCCGTGCCGGTGCCGAGCCACCGAAGAAACCGAAACGCAAACGTGGCGGAGGGGAGACGGCGAGGCGGATCCTCGTCGCGATCCCGGCGGTCGCCGTGGCGATCGCGATCATCGTCACGCCGAACATCGTCTTCATGCTGGCGGCGATCGCGATCGGGATCCTCTGCCTGCGCGAGTACCTCGAGATGGCGGGATCGACGCGGCCGCTCGCGCTCCCCGCGTACGCGACGGTGGCCGCGCTGGTCGTGGCGGCCCATTTCGGCACCTCCTACAGCGTGCTCTTGGTCTTCGCCGCGTCGTTCCCGGTGCTCTTCGCTTTCGCCGCCGATGCGCGCCACCGCGACGGATCGACGGTCTCGATGGGCGTGACGATGCTGGGCGTGGTCTGGATCGGCATCCCCTTGGCCCATGCCGTCTTCCTCCGCGACCTCCCGAACCATGGCGCCGCGCTCCTGATCGACGTCCTCGTCGGCACCTTCGTCACCGACACCGCCGCCTATGCCACCGGCCGCATGTTCGGCAGTCACAAACTCGTCCCGTCCCTGTCGCCGAACAAGACCGTCGAGGGCCTGATCGGCGGCTTCGTCATCGGCACCATGGGCTTCTGGTTCGCCGGCCTCTACCAGAACTGGCTCTCGGGAACCGACGCCCTGATCATCGGCGCCGCCGTCGCCGCCATCGCCCCCGTCGGCGACCTCTTCGAGTCGATGCTGAAGCGCGATCTCGGCAAAAAGGACACCGGCACCCTCTTCGGCCCCCACGGCGGCAT
>JAFDWG010000116.1 GCA_018268605.1 Actinomycetota bacterium
AGAAGGTGGTCAGCCGCGACTCGCTGGCGAACCCGGAGGCGCTGGACTGGTTCGTCGAGCTCTCCGACCACGAGTCCTGAGCCGCCGCTACCACCGATCTTCGTCATCCCGGCCTCCGCTATCGGTAGGTGACCAGCGCCCGGTCGACCGACTCGAGGTGGGAGTGGTCGTTGAAGGAGATGACGTTGGTGCCGGTCGAGCCGACGGCGAGCTTCGTCACCGAGGCATTGACGGTGACCCGGTTGAGCGCCGGGAACATCGCGGGCGGCGCGTTCCAGAGGCCGCAGAGGAGGGCGCCGATGACGCCGCCGGAGGTGACGACGATGGCGGTCTCGCCGGAGGCCAGCTCGCCGGCGAGGTCGTGGAAGGCGGCGGCGCCGGCGCCGCTGAAGGCCGGCCAGGTCTGGGCGGTGGGGCTGCGCTCGGCGTGATCGACCCACTGGGCCTGGGCGGACTCGAGGATCGTCTGGAAGGCACGGTTGGTCAGCGGCTCGGCGTCGTCGCGGCGATCGAGGCGGGCGGCCGACTCGGAATGGTGGTGGAGGATGTCTTCGGAGTCGTACTCGTCCCAGCGCGGCTCGGTCTCGAGGTCGGGGGCGCCGAGGGCGGTGAAGGCGGCGGCGGTCTCGCGCTGGCGCCGGAGGGTCCCGCTGATCAGGCGGTCCGGCTTGTAGCCCCGCTCGGCCAGCGAGGCGGCGGCGATCTTCGCCTGGCGGTGGCCCGCGTCGGAGAGGACGTCGTATTCCTCGGTCCCGAACGAGGCCTGGCCGTGGCGGACGAGGAGCACGGTCGGCATGCCGCCATTATCCGGGCTAGGGTCTGCACGTGCCCGCCAACGAGCGTCCCGTCTGCGTCGACCACATGACGCTCCCGGTCGGAGACCTCGGGCGCTCGCTCGCCTTTTACCGCGCCGTCCTGGTCAAGGGGATGGGGTGGAGCGAGATCGACGAGGAAGGCGCACCCGCCTTCGGCCCACCCGGCTCAGAGGATGTTATCCTGGTCCCCGGCGGCCCGCTGACTCCGCCGATCCACCTCGCCTTCGCCGCCGAGAACTACGAACAGCTGGAGGGCTTCCACCGCGAGGGCCTCGCCGCAGGCGGCAGCGACAACGGCGCCCCCGGGCCGCGGCCCAAGTATTCGCCCGGCTACCACGGCGCCTTCCTTCTGGACCCCGACGGGCACAACGTCGAGGCCGTCTGGCACGCCCCGCAGGACTAGCGCCGGATCGCCACCTCGGCCTCGCCATCGATCAGCCCGGCGCTCGCCAGCTCGGCGTCGTCGCGCCAGGTCTCTAGCTCGTCCTCGTCGATCGGCGCCGTTCCACGCGCCTCCCGCGGCGCCATCGCCACCGCCACCAGCGTCGCGGAGATGGCGATCCCGGCGCCGACCCAGAGGGCGGTGGTGTAGCCGCCGGCGGCGGGGAAGCTCGAGCCGGCGATCTCGTGGGACGCGAGGATCGATGCGACCAGGGCGCTGCCGGCGGAGAAGCCGATCGAGCGGACCACCTGGTAGAAGCCCATCGCGCTGCCGACCTCCTGGGCCGGAACCGAGCGGGTGATCAGGCCGGGGATCGCGGCGAAGGTGAAGCCGAAGCCGATCCCGAGCAGCGCCATCATCACGCAGGCCTGCCAGAGCGCCCCGTGGACGAGGGCGAAGAAGACGCCGGCCGCGACGATCGCCGTGCCACCGATGGCGAGCGCGGTGCGGGACCCGAAACGGCGCAGCGTGGCGCTCATCAGCCGGCTGCCGAGGAGGCTCGCGACCGAGAAGGGGACCAGGCAGAGGCCCGCGACCAGGGTCGAGGCGCCGAAGCCGAATCCCTCCGCCGATGGGGTCTGGACGAACTCGGTGATCACGGTGAGGAACATGTAGAGGGCGATGCCGAGCAGGGCGGCGGAGACGTCGGCGGCGAGCACCGCGCGGTGGCGCAGCTGGGTGAGGTCGACGAGCGGCTCGGCGACGCGGAGCTGACGGCGGACCCAGCCCGCGCCGACGGCGATCGCGATGAGGAAGCAGGCGATGGTGGCGGGCGAGGTCCAGCCCCATTCGTGCCCCTGGCCGATGCCGATCATCAGGGCGACGACGGCGATCGCGCCGACCGCGGCGCCGGTCACGTCGAGGGAGACCGCCGGCCCGTCCTCGTTGGAGGGGATCACGAGGTAGGCGGCGAGGAGCGCCGCGGCGCTCAGCACGGCGCCGAAGAAGAAGGCCGCGTGGAGGTCGAGCTGCTCGGCGATCAGGCCGCTAAGCGGGTAGCCCGCCCCGAGCCCGGTGGCGCCGCTCACCGACAGCAGGGCGATCGTGCGGCGGGCGTGCTCGCCCCGGAGATGGTCGCGCGCGGCGGCCATCGCGATCGGCGCGAGCCCGAGGCCGATGCCCTGCATCACCCGGCCGACGATCAGCAGCGGCAGCGAGTCGGCCAGGCCGGCGACGGTGCCACCCGCGGTCACGACGAGGAGCGCGCCGAGGATCGACCGACGCCGGTGCCGCCCGTCCCCGAGCCGCCCGAGGACCGGCGCCGCGATCGCCCCGGCGATCAACGCCGCGGTGAGCGACCACTGGGCGTTCGGCAGCGAGACGTGGAGGTCCTTGGCGACGTCCGGCAGGAGCGGCGCGCCGAGGCTGGAGATGATGGAGACCACGAGGGTGATGCCGACCAGCACCGCCACGAAGGGGCGGCCGACTCCAGCGGTCTTGGATCTTGGCGTAGAAGCGGACATCAGCACGGCCCGTGATTATATAGGAAACCAATCTATTTATGAGAGGGGGACCGAGGTCCCTTTCCAAGAACGGCCATCTGTGGGAGCGTTGATGAGATGCGGATCAAAAATGCCTTCCCCGGTCGTGTAATCCTCGCCGCCGTCGTCTGCGCCTTGGCGATCGCAGTTGGCGGAGTCGCCTCCAGCAGCGGCGCCAAGAAGACGGCGAAGCAGCCCGCCTACGCGGCGAAGTTGTCTCAGTCGCTTCCGGTGGCGATGAAGGAAAACGCCGTCCCCGGCATCGCGGTGCTGATCGACTCGCCGTCGAAGGGCAACTGGCGCGCGACCTTCGGCACCGCCGCGATCGGCAAGCAGGTGCCGATGAAGATGGGCAACCTCTTCCGCATCGGCTCGAACACCAAGACGATGACCTCGACCGTGATCCTGCAGCTGGTCGAAGAAGGCAAGCTGAAGCTGAACGACCCGATCGGGAAGTTCGTCTCCGGCGTCCCGAACGGCAAGAAGATCACGATCCGTGAACTGGCCGAGATGCGCAGCGGCCTCTACAGCTACACGTTCGATCGCGGCTTCAACGAAACCCTCGATAAACATCCGAAGAAGGCGTGGAAGTCGAGCGAACTGCTGAAGATCGCGTTCTCCCACAAGCCCAACTTCGCCCCGGGGGCCGAGTACGAATACAGCAACACCAACATCGCGCTGCTCGGTGTCGTGATCGAGAAGCTCACCGGTGAGACCGCTTCCGAAGCCTTCCAGGAACGGATCTTCGGCCCGCTGAAGATGAAGCACAGCCTGCTCCCCGAACCGGACGAATGGAAGATCCCCGGCCCGCACGCGCAGGGCTACCAGTTCGGCACCAACGTGGCGACGATCGAATCGTATGCGGTGCCGAAAGCCGAACAGGCGGCGGCGCTCGACGGCAGCCTGAAGCCGCTCGACTACACCGACGCGAGCCCGTCCTGGGCCTGGACCGCCGGCGGCGCGATCTCGACCCCGGCTGAGCTCGCCACCTACGCGAAGGCGCTCGGCACCGGCAAAGGCCTGCTGAGCCCGAAGATGCAGAAGGTGCGCTTGAACAGCCTGCGGCCGATCGTCCCCGGTGACAAGAGCGGCGTCGAGTACGGCATCGGCCTCGCCCAGTTCGCCCCCGGCATCGTCGGCCATGACGGGCAGCTCCCCGGCTACTCCTCCTTCATGGCCTACGACATCAACACCGGCGACACGATCATCCTCTCCGCCAACCTCTCCGCCTCCCCGGTGACCGGCGAAAACGCGGCGGTCGAACTGGCGAAGGTGATCATCGCGACGCTCTACGGGAGCAGCGACGTTCCGGGCGGGAACCCGGCCGCGGCGAACGGCTGAGAAACGGATCCGGGCCGGCGTCCACGGACGGCCGGCCCGGCGGGGCGTGCGGCCTGGGCCGGCCCGAGGAGCGCGACGAGGGTAGCCACCCCGAGCGCCGCCTTGACCGGACGGGTCACCGGGCCGCGCTCACAGCCGCCGTGGCGATCACCGGGTCGGCGTCCTCGAGGCGCTCCGGCAGGCCGAAGCTCGCAAAGAGGCTCGGCATGAAGGGGGCGAGGAAGTTGTGGACGCCGGACAGGGCCGCGGCGCCGTCGCCGGCCTCGGATTCCAGCAGGGTCACCGACCAAGGGAGCCAGGCACCGGACTCGGGGTCGGGTTTGTAGGAGGCGTAGGCGGGAAGGCCGTTGGCGGAGAGGGCGAGGAGCTTCGAGCCGCGGCACGCCGCGCCTTGGCCGAGCATGAAGGTGCCGACTTCTTCGGGGCCGCGGATCCAGAGCGGCAGCGGCGGCATGTCGAAGACGACGTCGTAGCGCAGGAGGGCGACGATTCGGTCGATGTCGTACTCGGCGAAGGCCTCGAGGTACTGGTCGAGAAGGCGCTGCTCGTCCTCGGTCGAGGGGCGGGTCGGCGCCTGGTCGTCGGCGAGGTCGAGCTCGTCGAGGGTGGCGCGGGCGCGCTGCAGGGCGGAGTTGACCGAGGCGACCGAGGTCTCGAGGACGTCGGCGACCTCCTTGGCGCTCCAGCGGAGCACCTCGCGCAGGACGAGGACGACGCGCTGGCGCGCGGGGAGGTGCTGGAGCGCGGCCACGAAGGCGAGGCGGAGGGTCTCGCGTTCGGTGGCCTGCGCCTCGGGATCGGCGTCCGGGTCGGCGACCTGTCCGCTGGCGATCGGTAGGACCCAGGTGGTCTCCGGGAGGGGCGCGCCTACCGGGGTTTCGGCGGTGCCGGGGTCGGCGAGGTCGATCGGGCGGGCACGGCGCTTGCGGGCGTCGATCTGGTCGAGGCAGACGTTGGTCGCGATGGTGAAGAGCCAGGACTTCAGCGCCGCGGGCTCGGCCAGGGTGTCGGAGCGGCGCCAGGCGCGCAGCAGCGTCTCCTGGGTCGCGTCCTCGGCCTCGAAGCCGCTCCCGAGCATGCGGTAGCAGTAGCCGGTGAGACTCGGGCGCAGCCGCTCCATCTCGCCCTCGAGGACGAGATTTCCACCCGACCGATTAGTTCCCGACGAAGACACCGTCTCTCCTTATAACGAACCCACTCACCAAAGGAGTTACCGGATGTCCCGCCTGCTCTTCCTCAACCTGCCCGTCGCCGACCTTGCCGCCAGCCGCGCCTTCTTCGCCCAGCTCGGCTTCGATTTCGACGAGAAGTTCTGCGACGAGGGTGCCGCCTGCATGGTCGTGTCCGATCAGGCCTACGTGATGCTCCTGCAGCGCGACCGCTTCGCCGACTTCGTCACCAGGCCGGTCGCCGACGCCGCCAAGGAGACCGCCCTGACGGCCTGCGTCAGCGCCGCGAGCCGCGAGGAGGTCGACTCGCTCTACGCCGCCGCCGAGGCCGCCGGCGCGACGGCCGTGAAGGATCCGCAGGACTACGGCTTCATGTACCAGCGCAGCTTCCACGACCTCGACGGCCACCATTGGGAGATCGCCTGGATGGACCCGGTGGCGGTCGAAAAGGGTCCCGCCGAGTTCGCCGCCGACGCCGCCTGACCCCGATGTTGACGGGCCGGAAACTAGACATATAGGCAGGTTTTCGGCCCATCAACCGGGGGGTGGTGGGGTCGCGGGACGAATAGGCTCCGCGGCCCTTGCGTCGCTTCGCCCCCATCCTGCCCGGCGCGACCGCGCGCGATCGGGCCTTCGCCTGCCTCGGCGCGATCGTCGGCATCGGCCTCGCCGGGTTCGTCGCGGCGCTGATCCACGGCGACGGCGAGGCCCTCCCCTGGATCGTCGCGCCGATGGGCGCCTCCGCGGTCCTCCTCTTCGCGGTCCCCGCCAGTCCGATGGCCCAGCCGTGGCCGATCGTCGGCGGCAACTCGCTCTCGGCGCTCACCGGATTCGCCGTGGGGCAGGCGCTCGGCCACGGCGCGGTCGCCTGCGGGATCGGCGTGGGACTGGCGATCGGCGTGATGTCGATGACCCGCTCGCTCCACCCCCCGGGCGGTGCCGCGGCGCTCACCGGCGTGATCGGCGGCGGCCTCGTCGACCCGGCCGGCTGGTGGTTCCCGCTGGCGCCCGTAGCCCTCGACGCCGCCCTCCTCGTCGCCGTCGGCTGGGCCTTCCACCGCCTCTCCGGCCACCCCTACCCGCATCGTCCAGAGCCGGAGACGGCGGCGCACGACCCCGCCCCGACCGTCCGCGTCGGTGTCCGCGACGAGGACCTCGACGCCGTCCTCGCCGGGGTCGGCGAGACCTTCGACATCGACCGCGCCGACCTTCGCCTCCTGCTCACCGAGCTCGAGCTCCAGGTTCTCGCCCGCCGCCGACCGGAGCTGACCTGCGGCGAGATCATGTCCCGGCACGTGATCTCGGTCTCCCGCCACGCCGAGCCCGAGATGGCGCGGCAGATCCTGCTCGAAACCGGTGTCCGCCTCCTACCTGTGCTCGACGACGCCGAGCGCCCGATCGGCGGCATCGGCCTGCGCGAGCTCGCCCGCCGGCGCGGCGGTCGCACGGTCGAGGACCTGATGACGGCGCCGCTCACCGTCAACCCGGACGAGCCCGCGGTGAAGCTGACCGGCCCGCTCACCGACGGCCACCGCCACGCGGCGATGGTCGTCGACCCCGCGAGCGGGATCCTCCGCGGCCTCGTCACCCAGGCCGATCTGCTGGCGGCACTCGCCGCGCTCGCGGCGGCACCGCCGAGCGCGGCCTCCCGTTAGAGGACTTCGTCGGTCGCCGGCAGCAGTTGCACTGGATCACGGCGGCACAGCAGATGTTGCCGTCGTCGACGGTGGCGCAGGGGCAGCAGTTGTCCCCGCTGCAGCAACAGAGCGTGCCGCTGCAGAGGGTGGTGCCGGAGGCAGCTCGCCGCGACGGGCTAGGTTTCGCCGTCAATGTGGACGGATGCGGGCGCCGCTGACC
>JAFDWG010000117.1 GCA_018268605.1 Actinomycetota bacterium
CACCGCAAGGCGCGCGCCTGCGACCCGACCTCGGCCTACGGCGGCGTCCTCGCCTTCAACCGGCCGATCGACAAGGAGGTCGCCGAGGAACTGCACTCGACCTTCGTCGAGGTCGTGATCGCCCCCGACTACGACGACGAGGGCCTCGCGATCATGCAGCAGAAGGAGCCGATCCGGATCCTCTCCGAAGAGGAGCCACGTCGCACGCCGCCCGGCGAACGCGACTACAAGAAGGTCCTCGGCGGCGTCCTCGTGCAGACCCTCGACGATCAGCCGGACCTGCGCTCGTCGATGGAGGCGGTCACCCAGACCAAGCCCACCGACGAACAGTGGGAGGACATGCTCTTCGCCTGGACCGTCTGCCGCCGCGTCCGCTCCAACGCGATCGTGATCGCCAAGGACGGTGCGACGATCGGCATCGGCGCCGGCCAGATGAGCCGCGTCGACTCGGTCCGCCTCGCGGTCGAGAAGTGCCGCGAGGCCTTCGGCGACGAGGCCGCCGACCTCCTCGCCGACTCCGCCCTCGCCTCCGACGCCTACTTCCCCTTCGCCGACGGCCCCGAGCTCGGCATCAAAGCCGGCGTCACCGCCGTGATCCAGCCCGGCGGCTCGATCCGCGACGACGAGGTCGTCGAGGCCTGCGACCTTCTCGGCGTCGCCATGGTCTTCACGCACCACCGCCACTTCCGTCACTAGACAAACTGACGCTTGACAGCGGCGTGCGGGGCGGAGATGCTGCCCCGCCGAGATGACCGTCCGCCGCCTGATCGCCCTGCTCGCCGTCGCCCTGCCACTTGCCTTCGCGGCCTCGGCTCATGCCTACGTGTACTGGGGCGATTACCAGGCAGGGACGATCGGTCGGGCCAACCTCGACGGGACGAACGTGAACGACTCGTTCATCCATACCGGCGGGACGCCGCTCCAGTTGGCGATCAACTCCTCCTACATCTACTGGGCCAACGAACCGGGAGGGACGATCGGCCGTGCCAAGCTCGACGGCACGCAGGTCGAACCTGCCTTCATCACGAACAACGGCAAACCGACCGGCGTCGCCGTCAGCTCCGAATACATCTTCTGGTCGACCGTCACGGGAAACATCGGTCGCGCGAAACTCGACGGCACCGAACAGAAACCGAACCTGATCACCGGCGTCGGTGTGCCGTGTGGCGTCGCCGTCGACAGCGGCAGCGTGTACTGGCAGAGCAACGTCGCCCTGAAAGGAGTCGTCGGACGGGCTCCGTTCACCGGAATCTCCCCTCAGACGGAATTCGTGAAAGAAACAGGATCGACCGGCTCCTGTGGCGTTGCCGTCAACAGCGCCAACATCTTCTGGGCCAACACGGGCTTCCTGAACTCGAACGCGACCGAGATCGGACGTGCGAACGCCACCGACGGCAAAGCCGTGAACCCGAGCCTCATCGGCGATGCGAACGGCCCTTGTGGAGTCGCCGTATTCGGGACCCAGCTCTATTGGCCCAACAAGGGCAACTCCACCATCGGACGGGCCAACACGGACGGCACTGCCGTGAACGAGAGCCTGATCAACGTCGGGGCGGGCGAAATCTGCGGCGTCGCAGTGGACTCGCTCTCCTCGCCGCTGATTCCTCCGCCATCAGGCGAACCAGGACCGAGCTCCGGCGCGGGTTCAGGCTCCGGCGCCAGCCCCTCACCCACGCCGCCGCCTCCCACCGCAGGCATCGTGCGCGTGGTCAAGATCGCCTACGACAAGAAGCGCGGCACCGCGCGAATCAGCGTGTCGATCAACGAGGCGGGCGCCATATCGATCACCGGGAAGGGCTTGGCCACGGCCAAGGCGTCGGCGCTGGGCGCCGGAACGGTGATCGTCACCGTCAAGGCGAGCCGGGGGAAGCGCGCCACGTTGAAGGCGACGGGCAAGCTGGCGACCACGGCCAACGTCGCTTTCGCGCCGAGCAATGGCGGGGCGGCGGCGCGAATCGAACGGTCGTTGACGCTGCGGAGAGAAGTTAGTCCTGGTAGTTGACCGTCAATATTGTTGACGTTATTGTCACGCTCCGACTACGAGAGGAGCGGGACGATGGCGGACGAGGGGCACGATGAGGAGCGCTGGTATGAGGATCTGGTCCTGCCCGTGTTGCTGCACGCCGGGCGGATGACCTACGGACGGGCGATCCGCGAGGGGTACGCGGAGGCCGGCTTCGACGACATCCCGCGGCTCGGCCCACGGCTGCTCGGCGGGATCCGCCGGTTCGGCGGGTCGGTCGGCAGCGTCGGCACCATCGCCAAGGACTTCGGCATCTCCAAACAGGCGGCGAGCAAACTCGTCGACTCGTTGGTCGTCCGCAGGTACGTCGAGCGCGGCACCGATCCCGAGGACCGACGGCGGCTGACGCTCGAGCTCACCGAGCGCGGGCGTGAAGCGGCCGACATCGGCTGGGAGGCCAGCGACCGGATCGATCGCGAACTGGAGGAGGCCGTGGGGGCCGAGGCGATCGCCCAGATGCGGAAGACCGTCGGGACCCTGGTCGAGTTGGGCGACAGGCCGTAGAGCGCGAACGCCGCTTGCTCGCCACGCCGTTCGTTCGGTTGCCTGGTTCAGTGCGGGGCTGCGCCGACAGGATCGGGAGCCGGGGACTCGGCATCGCCCGCCGGCGAGTGCAAAGCGGACATGGACCGACAGCTGGCCGAGGCCCTCGGCGAGGAACGCCAGGCCGAGCTGGCCCGCCTCCTGAGCGAGGCCCTGCCGATCGTCACCGCGCTGGAGCGCGGGCTTGGCCGGCGAACGGTCGAATAGGCTCCCGGCCATGGGAGCGTTTACGGGGAAGACCATGATCGTGTCCGGGGGCAGTCGCGGGATCGGCCTGGCGATCGCGCTGAAGGTGGCCGCCGACGGAGCCAACGTGGCGATGCTGGCGAAGACCGCCGAGCCGCATCCGAAACTGGAGGGGACGATCTTCACCGCCGCCGAGCAGATCGAGTCGGCCGGGGGCAAGGCGCTACCGATCGTCGGCGATGTGCGCGACGACGGGATGGTCGAAGACGCGGTGGCGAAGACCGTGGAGGCCTTCGGCGGCCTCGACATCGTCCTCAACAACGCCAGCGCGATCGACCTCAGCCGCACGCCCGACATCAGGATGAAGAGCTACGACCTGATGCAGGACATCAACTGCCGCGGCACCTTCCTGCTCTCGAAGACCTGCATCCCGCACCTGCGCGAGGCCGAGAACCCGCACATCCTCACCCTCTCCCCGCCGCTCAACCTCAATCCGCGCTGGGCCGGCGCCAACCTCGCCTACACGATCGCCAAGTACGGGATGAGCACCGTCACCCTCGGGCTGGCGGAGGAGCTGAAGGAGGACGGCATCGCCGTCAACTCGCTCTGGCCGCGGACGATCATCGCCACCGCCGCCGTGCAGAACCTGCTCGGCGGGGACGAGGCGATGCGGCGCTCCCGCTCCCCCGAGATCATGGCCGACGCCGCGGGCGCGATCCTCGCCCGCCCGAGCCGCGAGGCGACCGGCAACTTCTACATCGACGACGAGGTCCTCGCCGAAGAGGGCATCTCCGACCTCTCGGCCTACGGCCCGAGCGACAGCTCGGACCTGCAGCTCGACATCTTCCTCGACGCCTGAGAATGCTCCGCCGCGGCTGTGCCGCGGTCATCTCACCAGGCGATCTCGCGGCCGTCGCGGAAGAAGCCGCCGGTCGGCCCGCCGTCGTCGAGCAGGCAGGCCCAGACGATGCTGCGGGCGCCCTCGGCGACGGGGCGGCCGCCGCCGCCCATGTCAGTGGCGGTCCAGCCGGGGCAGACGCTGTTGACGAGAACGCCGTCGTCGCGCAGTTCGGCGGCGAGCATCCTGGTGAGGCCGTTCAGCGCCAGCTTCGCGGTGCTGTATGCCGGGGTGCTGCCGCTGGTCATGTCGGTGATCGAGCCGGCGCCGCTGGAGACGTTGACCAGGCGCCCGTGCTGGCTCGCCCGCAGGTGCCGCGTGAAGGCCTGCGCCAACCGCCAGGCGCCGAAGAGGTTCGTGTCGAGGTCGCGGCGGACGCGCTCGAGGTCGGCACTGAGCGCCCGCTGGTCGGTGTCGTAGTCGATCGCCGCGTTGTTGACGAGCACGTCGAGGCACGGGGTCCGCGCGGCGAGCGCCGCGATGTCGTCGGGGTCATTGATGTCGAGGCGCGCCGCCCTCACGTCGCCATCGTCCGCCAGCTCGGCGGCGACCGCCGCCGCCCGGTCCTCGTCCCGCGCGGTCAACCAGACGGTCATGCCGGCCTGTGCCAGCTGGCGGCAGACCTCGACGCCGAGCCCGCGCGCGCCGCCGGTGACGAGTGCCGTTCTGCTGTGGTTCGATTCGCTCATCGGCCTCTCCTACCCGCGAGCGATGAGTTCTCCGCATCGCACCGGTCCCACATACAAGACAACCAACCAGCAAGGGGGTGGAACGTGGGACAGATCCACGTACATGAGTTCATGAGTCTCGACGGAGTGATCGACGCACCGGTCTGGACCTTCGAGTACGGCTTCGAACCGGGGATGGAAGCGGCGATCGGCGCCACGACCGGACGCGCGAAGGGGATCCTCCTCGGACGCAGGACCTACGAGATGTTCGAGCCCGCCTGGTCGACCCGCACGGCCGAGGACGATCCGGGCGCCCCGTTCTTCAACGAGACCGCCAAGTACGTCGTCTCCTCCACCCTCACCGAGGCGACCTGGCAGAACTCACGGGTCATCGGCGGTTACGACCCCGAGACGATCCGCGGCCTGAAGGACGAGGTCGACGGCGACCTCTACGTCAGCGGCAGCGCCACGCTCGTCAGGGCGATGCTGGCGGACGGCCTGGTCGACCAGCTGGAGCTGTTCGTCTACCCGCTCACCCGCGGCACCGGGCCGCGACTCTTCCCTGACGGCGCGACGCCGGGCAAGCTCTCCCTGGCGGCCTGCGAGGCCTACGACAATGGCGTCGTCCACCTCGCGTACCGTCCGGAGGGGTGAGCGGCCCGCGCCGGAACCTGGAGCTGAAGGCGAGGGATCGCGAGCCGGCGCGATCCCTCGCTGTGTGCCGTCGGCTCGCCGCGGAGGACCGGGGAACGCTGAAGCAGCGCGACACCTACTTCGCGGTGCGGCGGGGACGGTTGAAGCTCCGTGAGGAACCCGACGCGCCCGCGACCCTGATCGCCTACGAGCGCCCCGACATCACCGGGAACAAGGAGAGCAGGTACCGCCTGGTCGAGGTCCCGGATTCCGAGGCGATACGCACCGCCCTCGCGAGCGTCCTCGGCGTCACCGTCGTCGTCGCCAAAGCCCGCCGCCTCTTCGTCTACAAAGGAGTCCGCATCCATCTCGATCGAGTCGAGGAGTTGGGTGACTTCATCGAGTTCGAGGGCGTCGCCGCCGATGGCGAGGACCCCGCCCGGTTCACCTCAGCGCTCGACGCCCTGCGTCGGGAGCTCGACATCCGGGAGGAGGACCTCGTGAGCCGAAGCTACTCGGACCTCCTCCGGGAGTCCCTCCCCTAAGGCGCGGTGTAGGCCCAGTTGCCGCGCAGGAGGCCGTTGAACTGGTTGCTGCGCCAGGTCATCACGCCGCTCACCGGGCCGGCGTAGATGGACCCGGGCATGGTCGAGATGAAGGATTCGAAGCTCATGCCTTCGTTGAAGGACTGGTAGACGCACATATAGCTCGGGGCCGCCTGGCCTGGCCCCGGGCATTCGGCCGTCCCGGGGGCGCCTTCGCCGAGGACTTTGATGTGGCCTTCGTGCAGCGATTCGGGCAGGTGCGGCCAGAACTGCACCAGGACCGTGCCGGCTTCACCGTTTCCGGCGGCGGCGATGTAGTCGCCCGCCTCGGTCTGTCCCGACTGGAGGACCGAGGTCGCGGTGAGGTAGTGACTCGCGGGCTGTCCGCCGAGTTCTTGGGCGTCTTTCGCGGCGTCGGCCGATTCGGCAGATTTGGCCGTGTCGGCGGATTCGGCTGATTTGGCCGTGTCGGCGGATTTCGCGGTATCGGCGATGGTCGCGGTATCGGCGGATTTCGAGAACATCGCGATCTTGGCGGTTTCGGCGGAACCGGCGGTATCGGCGGTCTTCGCGCGATCGGCAACGGTCGCGGTTTCGGCGCTCCCGGCCGTAAGTGCCCGGTCGGCGGTTTCCGCGTGCTTGACGCTGTCCGGCACGACCGTGGTCGTCGGCACCGCGGGCGTGCCGCCCACTGGCGTCAGCCGTTCGCGCACACCCTGCGACAGCTTCACCGCCGTGACCGCGTCGTCGGCGACCTTGCCGGTACGGACCGCTTCAGCCTGGATCTGGTCGGTCCCGACGCTGCCTTTCGGCAAGCTCGTGGCGGCATAACTCGCTCCACCGAGCGCGATGAAGAGAGCGAAGGACGCAACTACATTGGCGTACGTGAGCCGCGGGCGGCGTAACTTCATCGGGGTCCTCCCGTTCAGAGTCGATGCTGACCACCCATCGGCAGGGCCGGAGGAACCTTGAGGCAGGAATGCCAATGTGGACACGCGACCAGGAGAGGTCGCGCGACGCACGACATCGCGACGAGAGAAGGGATGCTGATGCCCCCGGCGGGACTCGAACCCGCGCCGCGCGGCTTAAAAGGCCGCCGCTCTAACCAACTGAGCTACAGGGGCAGACGACCGGCCCGCCCCTCTGCAAGGCGGAAAGTCGCGGCCAGAGGGCATTCTAGGGGCTTGCCTCGACCAGGGGCGGACGGCGGCGGGTCAGGCCGTTGGCCTCCTCGATCGGGTGCGCGAGTTGTCCTTCGGCTTGCCGACCGGGAACTGGTCGCGAGGAGGCCGTCGGTGTGCTTGACGATGAACTGGGTGAAGCCGATTCCCGGATGACCGGCCGCCGGCGTGTAGTTTCGAACCGGATTCGAAAACCCGGGTGTCAGGAAAGGTCGGGGATGCCCTCGTAGGCGGTCGAGGCCTCGGCGTAGGTGCGCTGGGGGATGCGGCCGGCGGCGCGGGCGAGGTGCCCGGATTCGACCGCGGCGCGGAGGGCGCGGGCCATCGTGGTCGGTTCGGCGGCGCCGAAGATG
>JAFDWG010000118.1 GCA_018268605.1 Actinomycetota bacterium
CGGTGAGGCGGCCGAGCTCGAGGGCTTCTTGGGGGGAGATCAGTGGGGGCATGGCTGTCCTTTCAGAGGTGCGACCGAGAAAGGCTATGACGGAACGAGGATATCTGCGGTCCGGGACCGTTTCGGCTGGAGGAAGCGACAAAAGGAGCGGCGGCTAGCATCGGTGCGATGGAGAGAGCGAAAGCGCGCCGGAGGCGGGTCGCGCTGGCGACGCTGCTCGCGCTGGCGACTCTCGGCTTCGCTGCGGGAGCGGTGATGGGAAGCGGGTCCGGCGGGTCCGAGGATCCGGCCGATCGTTCCGCCCATCGAGCGCCGGACCGGACGACGACGGTCGGATCGAAGCCCGAGGAACCGACGCTCGCCGGACGGCTGACCCCCGCCCAACTGGCGGGGGAGCGGATCGTGGTCGGCCTCGGGGGAACCGGGCTGACGGCGGAGCTGCGCGGTGCGATCCACTCGGGCAAGGTCGCGGGCGTCGTCCTCTTCGAAGCCGATTTCCCGAGCCGGGCGACGGGCCGCGAACTGATCGAGGCGATGCAGGCGATTCCTCGGCCCCCGAGGCTGCGCCGGTTCCCGCTGTTGGTGATGACCGACCAGGAGGGTGGGCAGGTGAAGCGGGTGAGCGGCGCTCCGGAGGCCTCGGCGGCGACGATGGGCGCCGAAGGGGCGGGCTTCGCGCGGCGCGAAGGGCGCGCGACCGCGAAGAACCTCCGCAGCCTCGGCGTCAACGTCGACCTCGCGCCGGTCCTCGACGTCGCCCGTCCTGGCGGTGTGATCGCCGAGACCGAACGCGACTTCGGCAGCACCCGCGCCCAGGTCGGCGCCACCGCGGTGCCCTTCGCGACCGCCCTGCAGGACAGCGGCGTCGCCGCGACGGCGAAGCACTTCCCCGGCCTCGGTGCCGCGACCGAAAACACCGACTTCGAAGGACAGCGGATCGGCCTCTCCAAGAAGGAGATCCGCGATGTGGACGAGTCCCCCTACCGCGCCTTCATCGCCGCCGGGGGCCGCTTGGTGATGCTCTCGACCGCGATCTACCCTGCCTTCGGCGACCGACCCGCGGCTTTCAACCGCCGGATCGTGACGGGCGAGCTGCGCCGTCGGCTCGGCTTCGACGGTGTGACGATCACCGACAGCCTCGGCAGCGCCGCCGTCGCCGAATTCGGCGGCGGGCGGGAAGCGGCGGTCGACGGTGCCGCCGCGGGCGACGACCTACTGCTCTTCGACGACCTGCCGAGTGCCCTCGCCGGCCACGAAGCGCTGGTCAAGCAGCTCGCCAAAGGCGGCTTGAAGCAGCAGCCGTTCGAGCGCGCCGTCCAGCGCGTCCTGAGCCTCCGCGCCGAAACGCGCTAGTCGCCGCCGGATGCCCCGACCCGGATCGAGTCGGGCTGGAAGACGCGGTAGCTGTCGCCGCCCCCGTCCTTGGCCGCGTACATCGCGGTGTCGGCCTCGGAGACCAGGGTCGCGTAGCTCATCACCTGGTCACCGCCGAAGATGGCGACGCCGACGCTGACGGTCACCGGGTCGACGTCGGGCCCGGCCGGCTGGTGCTCGCGGATCGCGGTGACGATCGCCTCGGCGACCACGTTCGCCTCGTCGGGACGGCAGCCCGGCAGGGCGATCGCGAACTCGTCGCCGCCCAGTCGTCCCAGCACGTCGCCTTCGCGGGCACGCGCGCGCAGCACTTCGGCCACCTCCTCGATGAGCTTGTCGCCGGCCGGATGGCCGTGAGAATCGTTGACCGACTTGAAGTCGTCGAGGTCGAGCATCAGAAGCGCCCCGGTCGTGCCGTCGCGGCGCGAGCGAGCCATCGCGGCGCGCACCTCCTCCTCGAAGCGGCGCCTCGTCCGCAGCCCACTGAGCGAGTCTTCGTCGGCCTCGCGCTGGAGCTTGCGCATACGCTCCTCACGGCTCCAGACCCAGATCAGCGAGCCGAGCACCGCGGCCATCCCCAGACCCGCCGCACCGAAGAGGATCGGGATGCTCACGTCGGGGCGCTCCGGGTCATGGACGACCAGCACCCAGGTGCGGTCGGCGATCCGGATCTTCGCCTGGGCCGGGTCTTCGAGGTCCTGCTTCGGCCCGATCACGGTCTTGTGGGCGACGTCGAGCTGGGCTTCGACATCGTCGGGCAGCGTCGTGATCGCCGCCGCGGCGAGGTCTTTCATCAGAAAGCTGCCGGCGGCGAAGCCGATCAGCGCGTGGCGCCGCTGGGACGTGGTCTCGGTGGGTGCCCCGTCCCGGTATACGGCTTTGTAGACGTTGATGCCGACGCCGCCCAGTAGCAGCGGAATCACGCCCGTGGCGGTCGCGCGACCGCTGTCGGTGGCGCGCATCAGATACGGCGCGCGAGCAGGGTCGGTCCCGACGTCGAAGCCGATCGCCCGCGCGGCGGCCGCCGGGTCGTTGGACGCGGCATACGTCAGCGGGTAGTAGACCGGGCGCTGATCGGCCCGGACGAGCTTGCCGCCGGGGCCTTTTTCGATGATCGGGATGCCCTGTTCGCGTTCCCACCGGGCGCGTTCGTCCTGATGGACGACGTCGATGAAAGCGGCCGTGCGGAGCACGTTTTCGTTGACCAGCGAGTGGCCGATGATCGCGAACTCGTGTTTGGAGACGTTCCCGTCGGCCTTGATGAACGCCCCCGCGGCGGCGAGCTCGCCGACCGAGAGCGCGCCCACCGACTGGGCCTGGCGGGCGGCCCGCCCGGCCTCTTCCTGCTGGCGGGCGTGGAATTCCCGTTCGTCGTGCTTGTAGGCGAGGATCGAGCCGACGACGGCGCCCGCACCGACGACCACCACCGCAAAGATTCCGATCCAAAAACGCAGGCGCATCTCCCTATATTCGGCCACGGAGGCCGGATCGTTCGTCCTGGGAGAAGGCTTGCCTGGGTGGCGGAGGCCCGGGACGCCCCCGCCGGCTGGACTTCCCGAGGGTCAGGACGCGGACTGCTCGGCCGCGCGTAGTTCCCGCTTCAGGTCCTCGGCTTCGGCGTCGATTTCCTTTTCCACCGTCTTCCGCGCCCGGGTCACCGCCTTTTCGATCTGCTCGCCGATCCTCGACTCGCCGACCACGACCAAGGCGGCCGCGCCCTCGTCCAGTTCCTCGCCGAGATCCTTGAGATCGGAGCGCGACATGCCGCGCCAGAGGTGGCCGATCACGCCGCCCGCCGCCCCGCCGACGATGGCGCTGCCGATGATCGAGGGCGGGAAGAGGATCCCCGCCACCGCGCCGACGGCGATCCCGGTCCAGGCGCCGTGCTGGGTGGGCTTCTCGGTCTTGTGGACGTGGACCTCTCCTTCGCTCTTCTCGATCACCGCCGCGTCGAAGGTGCCGATCAGGCCGGCGGCGTGAAGGTCCCCGACCGCCTCGTAGTCGGCCTCCGCGTCCGGGATGTCGTCGTAGATCGCTGCGTAGAGGAACACCGGCTTGTCGGCCATGAACCGCCTCCTTCTCAGTGGGTGGACGTGAGGAGGCTATGAACGGGTCGATGGCCTCACATCCGTACAAACTCGCACGTTCTATTCGGCTCCATCTGGGGCCGGCCTAGCCGGGAACGGCGTGCAGAGACTCCCAGAGGTAGAGGCACGCGAGGCTCCGGTTGGGACGCCAGGGCTCGGCGCGGGCCTCCACCTCCTTCGGCGTCGGCATCGCGTCGAGGCCGTACTCCAGCATGATCGCTCGCTGGATCCCGAGGTCCGCGGGGACGACCACGTCGGGCCGGCAGAGGTGCATGATCAGGAAGATCTCCGCCGTCCAGGGGCCGAAGCCGCGGACCGCGACGATCTCGGCGATCACCTCCTCGTCGCCCAGCTCCGAGAGGCGGTCGAGCTCGAGCGATCCGTCCAGCACGTGGCGGGCGAGGTCGTGGGCGTACTCGACCTTGCGCCGGGAGAAGCCGATGCCGCGCAGGTCCTCCTCGCTCAGCGCCAACATGGCCTCCGGGGTCGGTGGCCCGTCGAACAGGTCGAGCATCCGCAGGTAGATCGCCCGCGCCGCTTTGGTCGATATCTGCTGGCCGACGAGGGGACGCAGGAGCGCACCGAAGGCGTCGGCGGGACGCTCCTCCTTGCGACGGCGCAGGCGCGTCGCGTAGCTGAGCGGCCCGAGGCGGTCGATCAGCTCGGCCATCACCGGGTCGGCGGCCGCGAGCTGCTCGCGCCGCGCCTTGCTCATTTCCCTGTCCAGGCGGGGCGCCGCTTCTCGGCGAAGGCGCGGATGCCCTCGCGGAAGTCGGCCGAGCCGAAGCAGGAGCGGCGCAACTCGACCAACTCCTCCTCCTGGGCTTCGCTCAGCACCGGGTTGGCGACGAGCACGTCGATCACCCGCTTGTTGCCGCGGACCGAGAGCGGCGCGGCGGCGGCGATCTCGGCGGCGAGCGCGACGGCCGCCGCGTCGATCTCGTCGTCGGGGACCACCTCGTTGACCAGGCCGATTGCCTCGGCCCGGGTGGCGTCGAGGTTGCGGCCGGTGAATAACATCTCGCGGGTGCGGGGGAGGCCGATCGTCTCGAGGAAGCGGCGCAGGCCGGTGTGGCCGTAGATCAGGCCGATCTTCGCCGGCGGCATGCCGAGCTTGGCGCCGGCCGCGGCGATCCGCAGGTCGCAGCTGACGGCCATCTCGAGGCCGCCGCCGAGGCAGAGCCCGTTGATCGCGGCGACGGTCGGCCAAGGGTGGGCGACGATCGCTTCCATCGCCGCCTGGAAGGGGTGGGCGACCAGGGCCTCGGTCTCGTCCTCGAAGGCCTCCTCGGTGAAGCCTGCGATGTCGTAGCCGGCCGAGAAGAGCGGCGGTGTGCCGGTGATCAGGACGCAGCGGGTGGCGATCCCGTCGTCGAGCCGCGGCAGGGTCTCGGCGATCGCCCCGAGGATCTCGTGGTCGAGGGCGTTTCGCCGCTCGGGGTTCGCGATCCGCAGCCGTGCGACCGCGTCGGCGGGGCGGTCCAGCAGCAGCTTGCCTCCGGCCAGGCGCTCCGACACGGCGGCGCGCCCTGCGGACCCCGTGTCGCTCTCGGGCCCCCCGGCCGAGCGCTCCATCTGCCGCGTCCCTACTCGAGGACGACGAGGACGTCGCCTTCGCTCACGCTCTGGCCCTCCTCGCAGCGGATCTCTTTGACCGTGCCGTCGTCCTCGGCCTCGACCGGGATCTCCATCTTCATCGACTCGAGGATGACGACGGTGTCGCCCTCGCTGATCGAGTCGCCGACCGCGACCTCGATTTTCCAGACGTTGCCGGTGATATGCGCCTCGACGTTCGGCATCGGCGGGGACAATAGCCGCAGGCGAGGCGATGATGTGGGTAGATGATGAAGGGGCCTGATGGCATCTGACGAGCTGGCCGTGGTGGTGGCGGCGCACGAAGAGGCGGAGCGGATCGCGGCGACGGTGGCGGCATTGCGCGGCGCGTTCCCGGGGGCGGCGATCTGGGTCGGCGACGACGCGTCTCGCGACGGCACGGCCGAGCGGGCGATGACGGCAGGCGCGCAGGTGGTGCGCCGGGGCCGGTCCCACGGCAAGGGCGGGAACGTGACGGCCGCCTGCGAGGCCGCGCTCTCCGCCGACCGGCTCCCGCGCCTGGTGCTGCTCTGCGACGGGGACCTGGGGGAGAGCGCGGCGAAGCTGGGGCCGCTGGTCCGGGCGGTCGAGGCGGGGGAGTGCGACCTCGCGGTAGCGGTCTTCGCGCGGCGGGTCGGCGGCGGCTTCGGGCTGGCGCTCGGCTTCGCCCGCTGGGCCGAGCGGCGGCTCTGCGGCTTCGAGGCGCGCGCCCCGATCTCCGGCCAGCGGGTGATACGCGTCGAGACGCTACGGGCCGTCTTGCCGTTCGCCCGTGGATTCGGGATGGAGATCGGGATGACGGTCGACGCGGTCCGGGCCGGCGCCCGGGTGGGCGAGTACGAGATCGACCTCTCCCACCGCGCGACCGGTCGCGACGCGCGCGGCTTCGTCCACCGCGCCGTCCAGCTCCGCGATTTCGCCCTCGTCTTCGCCAGTCGCCTCCGTCCCCGCCGTTCGTCCCCTCATCCGTAACTCCGCCGCGCCGGTCGAGTAGAAATCGACGCGGGCCTTGGCGCCCGCACCTTGCCGATGCCCGAGATGAAGCCACAGGTCTACCGCGACGAACGCCCCGCGGAGTATTTCGACCAGTTCCACGAGTCGGCGCGCAAGGGCGCGGGGTGGACCTACACGGTGGCCCGCCTCGTGGTCACCCTGCCGACGATCCTGCTCTACCGGGTCACCGCCGAGGGCCGCAAGAACGTGCCGCGACGCGGTGCCGCGGTCCTCGCGCCTAACCACTTCAGCCAGGCCGACCACTTCTTCGTCGGCGTCTACCTCTGGCGCAAGGTCCGCTTCATGGCCAAGTCCCAGCTCTTCGGCCCGCCGTTCCTCACCTACATCCTCAAGGTCGGCGGGGCCTTCCCGGTGCGCCGGGGCCATCGCGACGAGAAGGCCTTCGAAACCGCCTACGAGATCCTCCGCCAGGGTGAGCTGCTGCTGATCTACGCCGAGGGCGGGCGCTCGCGCTCGAAGGAGCTCGGCACGGCGAAACCGGGGATCGGGCGGATCGCGCTGGAGAGCGGCGCGCCGATCATCCCGACGGCGATCCACGGCTCCGCCGGCGTGCGTGGCTGGAAGAAGCTTCGCTTTCCCAAGGTGACGGTCGCCTACGGCGAGCCGCTGACCTTTCCGGTCGAGGCCGAACCGAGCCGCGAGCGCCAGCATGAGGTAGCCGATCAGATCTTCGCCCGGGTGCGCGAGCTCTACGAAGGGCTCGCTACTCGAAGCGAGGAGCGAGCCGGGAGTAGAAGTCCGGATCGTGCCCAGGCGTGATCGTCGCGCCCGGGAACTGCGTGTGAAAGAGGCGCAGCTCCTGTAGCGAGCGGCGCAGTCGGTGGGCGTCGAAGGGGCG
>JAFDWG010000119.1 GCA_018268605.1 Actinomycetota bacterium
ACGCTCGACTTCAGCCCTCGCGTCGTGAGCTCGTCGAGGATTCTCGGCAGGGCTGACGCGGTGCGCTCCCAAGAGTTACGCGCGCTATAGAAGTCCGCGTCGTGCAAAAGGACGATGTCCCCGGGTCGGATCCCGTCGGTCGCCTTGCTCGTGATCGACTCCGCGGTCGCCCGGCGCGTCCAGTCCCGTCCCCACTTCGACCACAGCACCGGTCGCCAACCACGTGAGCGGATCGCCGCGAGGCCGGCACCGCTGAAGATCCCGTACGGAGGGCGATAGTCGGCGATCGCCTGGCCGGTCGCCTCCTCGATCGTCGTCCGCGCGCGTTCAGCATCGTCGAGGATCGCCCGCGGGGTCAGCCGCAGCTGGTTGCGGTGGCGGTGGCAATGGAGCGCCACCCGATGGCCGGCGGCGACGATCTCGGCCGCCAACGCCGGTCGCCGCTCGACCTGCTCACCGGCGAGGAAGAAGGTCGCTTCCTGACCCGCCTCGCGGAGGATCTCCAGCACCGCCGGGGTGCCTTGCGGGTGCGGCCCGTCGTCGAAGGTGAGCGCGACGCCGGGATTGCCCTCGTCGCGCAGGACGACCGGAAGCCGCTGCCCGACGGCGGGGACGATCGGCGCGAGCGCCGGGCCGGCGTGCGGGACCGCGACGGCGAGAGCGAGCGCCCCCGCCCCGGCCGCGACCTTCGCCGAGGGGACGTCGACTGCCGGCCCCTGCGCGCCGCGCCGCTTGCTCAAGGAGTGGCTTCGGCCTTGGCGGCTTCGTTCGCCACTTCACGCGAGGATTCGGCCGGGCCGAGCTTCTGCGCCGCCTGCGTGACCTGCGATTCGTCCGGGTCGGTGCCGATATGGATGCGGCTGGTGACCGGCCTCAGCGGCTTCAGCGGACTCTCCCGATGGACAGCTGAGATGACCAATACCACTGCGATGATCGCCAGGCAGGCGACGGCCACGGCGCGGGCGGTACGCAGCCGCCAGACCGCCTCTTGGCGGACGCGCGGCCGCACCGCGAGGGCGCGGGAGGCGATCGAGGGCAGCGACGCGAACGAGGAGTCGGGCGACTGCCGTTCGCCGGCAACGTGGCGGAGGGTCGATTCGAGTTCGTGGTCCGAGCGCGCCACCTCGGCGATCCCGAACCGTTCGAAGGCCAGGTTGTTGGCGCGGAGGTGACCGGCCTGGAAGCCGTAGGAGATCACCGGGCAGCCGCGGATGTGTGCCTCGAGCACGGTGAGCCCGGCGGTCGCGTGGATCATCGCGTCGGCGGCGGCCATCCAGTCACTCATCTGGTCGGTGAAGCCGAGCACGCTGACCCGCTCGTTGCCATCGAAGCGCGCTTCGATCCGCTTCTGCGCGAGCTCGTTGCGCCCGGCGATGCAGACCACCTCGGTCTCGCCGTCGGCGAGGGCCAGTTCGATCGCCCGCTCCAGGTCGCCCACGCCCCAGCCGCCGCCAGAGACGAGCACGATCCGCGCGTGCGCGTCGACGCCGAGTGCTTCGCGGGCATCGCGGCGGGTACGTGGGGCGAGGAACTCGGGGGAGATCGGCGGCCGCGCCCACTCCACCGTTCCCGGCCCGACCAGGCGCTCGACTTCCTCGATCGACTCCGGATGGGTGACGTAGTGGAGGTCGACGCCCGGATGCGCCCAGTAGCGCAGGCCCGCGAGGTCGGTGATCGCCGACTGGACCGGAATGTCGAGGCGGCGCTTTTCGCGCAACATCCCCAGCACCACGGTCACACCGGGGTAGGTCGAGATGATCGCGTCCGGTTCGTGCTCGGCGACCTGCTTCAGCAGGCCGCGGGCGCCCGTCAGGTACATCAGCTGCATCGCCAGCCAACGGGTCGGGGCGAACTTCGCGATCAGCCAGTACTGGATGTCGAAGAGCCACTGGGCGTGTCGGAAGGTGAAGCGCGAGCCGCCGCGAACTACCGCCGACATCATCTTGCCCATCGCCTCGAGGCCGTTGTCGATCGTCACCTCGACGCCGGGGACCTCCTTTTCGAGGTCCGCCTTGATCATCCGGGCAGGCAGGTCGTGGCCCTCGCCGATGTCGGCGGTGAGCACGAGGACGCGCGGCTCGCGTGCCTCGCCGGGCTTCGAGGCACCCGCGAGCAGCGCACCGGCGGCGTGGTCGTTCCCGTTGAGGGACGGCTTGGTGCCGGGGATCGGGTCCGGCGGGCGGGTCGTGCACTTGACCCACTCGACGTACCGGCGGACGCCCTCTTTGAACGGGGTTTCGGCTTTCCAACCGAGCTCCTCGAGCGCACGCACGTTGGAGATCGTCTTGCCCGGGAAGTCGCCGGGGCGCGGCGGCGTGTGGGTGATCTCGCAGGTGTCGACGTTTTCCTGGACCGCCTCGGCGATCTCGAGGATCGTCGTGATCTCGTCGCCGGAGAGGTTGTAGGTGCGGCCCGCCGCCTGCGGGGCGAGCGAGGCGACGATCCCGTCGGCGAGGTCCTCGACGTAGATGAAGCTGCGGGTGGTCGAGCCGTCGCCGGCGATCGTCAGCGCCTTGCCTTCGAAGGAGAGGTCGGTGAATTTGGCGACGACGCCGGCGGCGCGGGCGCGCGGGCCGTAGGGGATGCCGAAGCGCAGGACGGTGTACTCGAGGTCGTAGAGCTCCGAGTAGCTGGCGCAGTAGGTCTCACCAGCGAGCTTGGTCGAGGTGTAGAGGTGGCGCGGCGCCGGGATCGCGGTTTCCTCGTCGACCTCCTGCTCGGGGCAGTCGCTGTAGACCCAGGTGGTCGAGCCGTAGGCGACGCGGCCGACTTTCGCCCGGCACGCGGCCTCCAGCACCTGCAGGGTGCCGCGGGTGTTGACCTCCTCGGCCAACACCGGATCGGCGAGGACGTGGCCGACGTCGGCGACCGCGGCGAGGTGGATGACCGCGTCGCAGTCGCGCATCGCCAGGTCGAGGTTGCCCGGGTCGGTGATCGACCCGGTGAAGGTCTCCACCTCGAGCGGAGAGTGGTACGGCGAGGCGCTGAGATCGAAGATCCGCGGCGTCATCCCCTTCGCCATCAGCTTGTCGACGACGTGGGAGCCGATGAAGCCCCCGCCCCCGGTAACCAGGACCCTCATCGCTTTACCCCTCCTCCCCGGCGAGTGCCGCCTCGCGGCTCGCCGGGCGATAGTAGAGCGGCACGCACCAATGATTCTCGGCCACCCAGTCGGTGTTCGGCAGCTCGTCGGAGCGACCCATGATGCGATGGCAAGGCTGGTCGTAGACCTTGCCGGTGCTCTTCTCGATCTCCTCGAAGACGATGTACTTGTAGAGGCCCGAGGTCATCCCCTCGGGGACCTGCAGGCGGGCCGGGTGGACGGGGTCGAGGTGCTCTCGCGCGTAGTCGTTCTTCCAGTCGACGATCTCCTCCATCCGTTCGGCCTGGACCAGCGCGACCGCGGCGGTGAACTCGTTCATCCGGAAGTTGAGCCCGTCGACCTGGTGGTCGAACTTGCCGTAGTTGCGGAACTTGCGCGCGTACTCGAGCAGCTCCTCGTTGTCGGAGACGAGCACGCCGCCCTCGCCGCTGGACACCGTCTTGGTCGCGTAGAGCGAGTAGACGCCGGCGTCGCCGAAGCTGCCCGGGCGCGCCCCGTCCCAATCGGCGCCGTGGGCATGAGCGCAGTCCTCGAGCAGGAAGATCCCATGGTCACGGCAGTATGCGGCGATCACCTTGGAGTCAAATGAGAGGTGGCCGCCGACGTGGACGAGGATCGCGGCGCGCGGCTTGTGCTTCTCGGCCTGGCGCTCGAAGTCCTCGAAGGACATGCAGAGGTCGTCTTTGCGGCAGTCCACGAACTCCACGTTGGCACCCGCGCCGACGGCGGCGAGCGGCGTCGCCATGAAGGTGTTCGACGGGCACAGCACCGTCCCGCCTTTGACGCCGGCGAACTCGAGCGCGGCCAGCGCGCCACCGGCCCAGCTCGACAGCCCGACGCTCGGAAGCTTGTTCCACTCGGCCCACCGCTCCTCGAAGGCGGCCAGCTTGGCGCCCTCGGACCACTGCTCGGAGTCGAGGATCTCGGTCCAGAGCTCGAAGAGGCGGGGACGATCGCGGTGGTCGAAACCGATCGCGAACTTCGTCACGTCAGGCAGGGATTTCTCGGCGGCGCCTACGGTGGGCTCCTTCTCGTGTGGGCTGGGAAAAACGGAGTCTGGAACAGTTGTTTCGGCGGAAATGAGTTGTCGATCCATTGCCGAAAACGGCGCAAGGCTACCAGCGAAAGCGGAGGCAATCCTTAATCGTCAGATTCAGGGCCCGCCTTGAGACGGTTCCGGGTCCTCGGCATGAGCGGACTCGATCACGGCGCCCACCGCCTTCGACCCGGCCAGGGAGACGACCCCGGCGAGCACTAGGAGGATCGCGACGACCAGGGCCACACCACCACTCGGCGTGCCCGACCACGACTCTTCGAAGATCAACGGGGCGAGGATCACCGGCACCACGACCTGGACCGCGAACATCACCGGCGCGACGCGCGTCGCCGGCATGCGCCCGAGCGCGCTCATCTCGCTGAGCAGCGCCAGCCCCTCCGAGGCCGCGGCGGTGCCGAGCCACACGGCCGCCACCACGAGCGAGCCGGCCGAGAGTTCGTCGGTGAGGAGCTTCGAGGCGATCGCCGTCCAGGCGTAGCCGAAGCCCGCCGCGACGACCGCCAGCGTCCCCGCGGCGTTGCGCCGGCCGCGCAGCACGTAAGGAGCGATGATCGGGATCGCGACGAGCCCGAGGGCGATCGCGATCGGCACCGTTCCGGCGTTCGAGGTCGTCCGTTCGGGCGCCGCCCAGGCGATCCCGCCGACGCCGACCACGATCGCCGCGACCGAGGCGTACTCGCGCCGCCCCGGAGTCTCCCCCAGCTTCGTCACGCCGAGGATGAGCAACAGCACCAAGCCGCTGGCGAGGCACGGCTGGACGACGGTGAGCGGCGCCGACAGGAGCGCGACGATCTCCAGCGGCCAGCCGAGGAGCCCGATCAGCGTCGCCGCCAACCAGCGCGGGTTCCGGACCAGCCTGCCGATCAGCGAGACGCGAAGCGCGTGCTCGTGCCCCACCTCGCGTGCCTCCAACGCCTGCAGCGCGATCGACGTGTTGTAGAGCGCCGACGCCCCGATGGCGCAGATGATCCCCAGAGCGAGCACGCCGCGAGGTTAGTCGGAGCTTCGGTGGGGTTGGCGGGGACGGCCACCCGGGCATCCCCTCATCAGAAGCCGTTGCGCAGCTGGGTCGGCCGCGAGGGTCCTCGCCGTGGTCCCGAAGCTTCTGCTGAGGGGATGCCCGGGTGGCCTGCGAGCTAGCTCAGAAGCTCCGATGGAGGCTCGCTTTGTTTTCAGCTACGGACGCGAGCCTTCGCCGAGGGTTAGAGCCCTTGCCAGATAGCCTGCGCGCACTTTCCGAGGGATCATGTGCCCCTCCGAATGAAGCTTCGGGACCACGAGTTCGAGGCTCGCGGCCAATCCAGCTGCGCAACGGCTTCAGGCGGAGGGGCACATGATCCCTCCGCCTGGCGCTCGTAAGAACTACGTCTCTTGGTAAAGCGGGCCATCCCCACCCTCAGGCAGGGTGAGGCGGCCGCCCTTGGCGGTGATCGCGCCGCACTGGACGCAGTTGGAGGCGGTGACGTGGACGTCGACCTCGGCCGCGCCGTTCTCCAGCTGGTCGTCGGGGATCTCGTAGACCTGGGCCGGGCACATCGAGACCCAGGTCTGGGCGACCTCGCGCGGCACGTGGGTCTGGATGCGGACGTGGTTGGGGGCGTCGTCGCGGGTCGCGTTGCCCGAGAGGAACACCGAGCCGAGCTTGTCGAAGGTCAGCTCACCGTCCGGTTTCGGGTAGTTCCTCGACGCCTTGCCGAGTTCGACCGGCACGTCGGCGTTGTCCTCGACCTTCCAGTGGCCGCCGGGGAAGTTCCCTTTGGTCGCCACCATCATCGAGGCCATCGCGCCGCCGAAGACCATGCCGCGGGTCAGCGGCTGTTTCATGTTGCGCGTTTCTTTCAGGTCCTTCTCGATCTCCGAGCCGCTGATCATGTCGTCGTAGGCCTCGAAGTTGACCGAGTCGATGTCTTTCTTCAGCGAGTCGACGATCGCTTCCGCCGCGAACATCCCGGCGTGCATCGCGTAGTGGACCCCGGCCAGCTCGGCGATGTTGACCATGCCCGCGCAGTCACCGGCCATCACCATGCCCGGCACCGAAAGCCGACTCGGCATCGCCCAGTAACCGCCCGACGGGATCGTCTTGGCGCCCCAGCCGACCCGTTTGCCGCCCTCGAGGATCTTCTTGATGAACGGGTGGGTCTTCCACTGCTGCAGCGCGTCGTGGACCGAGAAGGTGGCGTCGGTGGTGTCGAGCCCGACGACGAGGCCGAAGCAGACCTTGTCCTCGCCCATCGGGTAGATGAAGCTGCCGCCGGCCTCCTTGTACTTGCCGCCCCAACGGAGCGGCCAGCCCATCGTGTGGATGACCTTGTCGAGGGGCTTGGGGACCTCCCAGATCTCCTTCACCCCGAGCTCCCAGGCCTGCGGGTCGGCCCCGTGGAGGTCGAAGTGGTCGAGGGCGGCGTAGGTGAGGTGGCCGATCGTGCCCTCGGCGAGGACGGTCGCCTTGGCGATCACGTCCGAGCCCGGCTCGAAGTTCGCCAGCTCCTGATTCTCACGGCCCCGGCCGCGGTCGCCGGAGCGCACGCCCTTGACGATCCGGTCCTCGACCAGCAGTTTGGTCGCGGCGGTTTCGGTGAGGATGTAGACGCCCGCCTCTTCGGCTTTTTCGGCGAGGAAGCGCCCCAGTTTCGACACCGAGAGCGTGTAGGTGCCCTCTTTGCGGAAGTTCGGCGGCGTCGGTTTGAGCGGGAA
>JAFDWG010000011.1 GCA_018268605.1 Actinomycetota bacterium
GTCCCGGCGATCCTCCCCGCCTGCGCCAACGTCAGGGACGAGATGCCCCAGCCCAGGGCGGAGGCGGCTCCCAGGACAAGCGCAGCTGACACTCCTCGACCTCCTGTCCCGTCCGGCCGACCCTTACTCCGCTGTCGATGTGGCCGGCCCGACGTTATCGCCGGCAGTCGCCTGGAAAATGTCCCGTAAGCGGGATTTGGTTGACAAGCGCCTCCGCGGGTGTATAACGGTGATGTGGACGTCCGTACATGTACAGATGTACGCATCCGCTCGGAGGAGATGATGGAGGCTCAGACGGTGGCCGTGTTGGAGGAACCGATGAGGTCGGCCGGGGCGCCGCCTGCTCCCGCACCTGACGAAACCGCGGCGGCGATCGAGCTCCGCGACGCCTTCCTCACCGACCCCGATGGAACCGAGCTTTCCGCCTTGCGGCCGATCATCGCACGCTCGTGGCGTCGATCGTCCGCCTGGAACACGAGCCTGGACTACGCGCCGGTGCCACGTGAGCCAGAGGTCGAGGAGTGGGTGCTCGACAGCGCCGAGCCGGCGATCCGCAGGTTGTTGCGGGCCGCACACGACCGGGGCGGTTGCGTGGTGATGGCAGATCGCTTCGGGACCGTGACCTCGCTGCGGGGCGCGCGGCAGGCGCGCCACCGAGCCGAAGAATTCTTCGCCCCCGCCGGGACCTCGCTTGCCGAGGACGTCGCCGGAACCAATTGCATCGGTACCGCGATCGAGGAGGAGCGCGGTCTGATCGTCATCGGGTGCGAGCATCTCTCTTCCCGACTGGACCGATCCTGGTCGTGCTCGGCATTGGTCAGGGACCCGCTCCGCGGCTCGTTGCGAGCGGTGCTCGGTCTCGTCCTTCCCCTGGCGACCGACGGCGGCACCATCCCCGAGGGGCTGAGCGCCTTGGTCGAGCGGGCCGCGGCGGAGGTCGCGGATGTCCTCGCGGCCCGGTTGGCGGCGCGCGAGCAGGCCCTTCTGACCGCCTACCTTCGGCAGCTGCGTAAGCGCGGGTCAGGTGCGGTCCTGGCGATCGACGGGCGCACCTCGATCTCCAGCACCGGTGCGCTCGAGATGCTCGACCCGCGTGCCCAGCCCGTCCTTGCCGCCTACGCACAGGAGGCGCGCCGTGCCGGCTGCGCCCTGCGTCGCGAGCTTTCGCTCGATGACGGCACATCGGTCGACGTCTGCATCGACCCGGTCTCGTGGGGGGCGGAGGTGGTCGGCAGCGTGCTCACCCTTCGCCCCGCCGGCACCGGATCCACCGTCCGCCGGACGCCCACGCCTCGCGGCGAGGCGGGGCCATTCGCGGACATGGTCGGTGAGAGCCCCGCCTTCGCCCGGGCTATCGAGCACGGCCTCCGCGCGGTCGAGCGGGAAGCACCTACCCTGATCGTCGGCGCGGCCGGGACCGGAAAGCGGATGATGGCGATCGCGATCGCGACGGCCTGGCAGGAAGGCCCACACTTGGTCGCGGCCCGGGATCTGGTGGAACCGGGCAAGGTCGTCGAGCTCGCCTCGGTGCTCGAACGGGGCGGGGCGGCGGTCATCCTGCGGGCGGACCTGGCTCCGCAGGCGGTGTGGACGGAGGTCGCTGCCCTGACCCACGGTCGGCGCCCCGCGCGCCTCGTGATCACCGCCGGCCGCCTGCCCGAATCGGCCGCGGCACTGCTTCTGACCGCGGGGAGCATGCAGATCGAGATGCCCAGCCTGCGCGCGCGACGCGACGACATCCCCGCACTCGTCTCGACCTTCCTCGCCGCGGTCGACGGGCCCGGACAGATCTCCTCGCGCCTGTTGAAGACGCTTACGGAGACGGATCTTCCGGGCAACGTGGCCCAACTGCGGGAGATCGTCACCGGGGCGGCGCCCCGCTGCTCGACCGCCGAGATCACCCCCGATGACCTGACGGCGGAGCACCGCCAGGCGCTGATGCGGACCACGCTGCCGCCGCTGCAGGCCGCGGAGGTCACCGAGATCCAGCAGGCGCTCCGCGAGGCAGGCGGCAACCGCATGCGCGCCGCAGAGATCCTCCGCATCGGCCGCTCGACCCTCTACCGCCGACTCGAAAAGTACAGCCGACTCGGGTACGACCTCTAGGCGGAGTCGCGGATCAGGACCTCGACCGGGAAGCGGCGGATGGCTTCGCCGTCGACGCTCTCGATCTGGTCGATCACGATCGTCGCCGCGGCCTCGCCCATCTCGTAGACGGGAAGCGAGACCGTGGTGAGGCTCGGCTCGAGGAAGGCGGCGAAGTCGAAGTCGTTGAAGCCGGTGACGGCGAGGTCGTCCGGGATCTGCATCCCGCGCCCGCGGGCGGCCTGGAAGATTCCCAGCGCCAGCAGATCGTTCGCGGCCATGATCGCGGTCGGGGGGTCACGCAACGCGAGCAGGCTGCTTGCCATGGTGGCGCCGTCGATCGGATCCCAGCGACCGCGGAACAGCTGCAGCTCCTGGGCCGGCTCGATGCCGGCCTCCTGAAGGGCCCGCCGGTACCCGGCGTGGCGCTGTTCGATCATCGGCCAGGCGGCGCGCCCGGCGATGAAGGCGATCCGTCGGTGACCTTTCTCGATCAGATGGGTGGCCAGCTCATGCGCACCGCTCTCGTTGTCGGCGATCACGGCGGGGAGATCGTCGTCGCGCTCCTCGCCGAAGAGGACGAAGGGACGACCGAGCTCGACGATGCGGCGGATGTACACCTCGCGGTCCTCTCGCCCGCCGGAGAGGTAGAGGATGCCGCCGTCGGCCCTGCTCTCGAGCAGCGGCGAGAACAGGCCGTCATCGATGTCGCCGAGCTTGGCGGACTGGATCAGCAGGCCGTAGCCACGCTGTCCGATGATCTCGCCGGCGCCCGCCATCGCGGTCCCATTGGTCGGGTCGGCGAGGAACTTCGCCTCGTCGTCGACGACGAGGAAGCCGATTTCATTCGTCCGCGCGGCACGCAGTCCGCGGGCCCGCATGTTCGGTCGGTATTCGAGCACCGCCATCGCCTGGGCCACCCGCTCGCGGGTGGCCTTCGCCATCAGATGCTCACGGCCGTTGACGAGGTTGGAGACCGTCTGGATCGACACGCCGGCCCGGTCGGCGACGTCCTGCATCGTCGGGGGACGGCGCCCGGGGCCGTTGTTACGGGCTTTCTCCGGTTTACCTTGAACGTTCATTAAAAGACCTCAAAAAACCTTGCCTCCCGGTTACTTGATCGCTATACTAACTCTCGAATTAGGCAAAGCAAGCACTTCGCCTACGGGGATTTTTGGGTTTGGGAAAGGAAGCACGGGTGGTTCCAACCGTCGCAGGAGCATACGTCGGGCCAGATCGCACGGTTGTGCGTGTGCTGCGCGATCAGGTGGTCCGTGCGGGCGATCGCATCCTCCTGCGGACCGCCGACCGCGACTGGACCCGTTCGGAGATCGACGCGGCGAGCAATCGACTTGCGCGCGGGCTCCGGGGCATGGGGGTCGATGCCGGGGACCGGGTCCTGCTGATGCTCGAGAACAGCGACGTCTACGTCATCGCCTGGCTGGCCCTGGCGAAGCTCGGCGCGATCGAGGTGCCGGTCAACACCCAGTACAAGGGCCGGCTGCTCGCGCACCTGGCCCGGACCTCGGGGGCCGAGACGTTGATCGCGGATCCGTCGATGCTCGACCGCTTCGCCGCCCTCGACGATCTGGCGGAGGTGCGCCGGCTGGTGGTGAACGGATCGCCGGCCGACGGTGTCGACCTTTCGAATCGACTGGACGTCGTCGCCGTCGCCGATGCGTACGACACCGACGACTCCGAGCTCGGCACCGATCCGGCTTATCACGACCCGGTCGCGCTGATGTTCACCTCGGGGACGACCGGCCCTTCGAAGGGCGTCCTCGTCACCCATGCCCACTCTTACGAGTACGCCAACTCCGTGCGCACGGCACTCCAGCTCCGCGAGGACGACGTCTACTACGCGCCGCTGCCGCTCTTTCACATCGCCGGCCAATGGGGTGTCGTGTACGCCGCCTTGATGAGCGGTGGCGCCGCGGTCGTCAAGACCCGGTTCAGCGTCACCGAGTTCTGGAAGGACACGAGGAGCTTCGATGCCTCGGTCAGCTTCCTGCTCGGGGCGATGGCGAACTTCCTCCACCAGCAGCCCACCTCCGAGGAGGACGCCGATAATCCCTTGGAGCGGATGCTCGTCTGTCCGCTGATCCCGGAGCTGCGCGAGTTCAGGCGGCGGTTCGGCGTGCAGGTCGCCACCGCCTATGGCTCGACCGAGGCGAACGTCCCGATCTACTCCGGATTCGAGATCGCCGATCCGAGCCAGTGCGGAAGGGCGCGGGAGGGATGGCAGGTGGAGATCGTCGATGCCGACGACGAGCTCCTCGAGCCGGGTGAGCCGGGCGAGATCGTGGTGCGACCACCCGAACCGTGGCTGACCATGAGGGGCTACCTCGGCAACGGCGACGCGACCGCGGAGGCCTACCGGAATTGCTGGCTGCACACAGGCGACATGGCCTACCGCGACGAGGACGGGAACTTCTACTTCGTCGACCGGATGAGCGACGCGATCAGGCGTCGGGGGGAGAACATCTCCTCCTTCGAGGTCGAGCGGGAGGTGAATGCCCACCCGGACGTGCTCGAGAGCGCCGCGGTCGGGGTCCCGTCCGACCACAGTGAGGAAGACGTCCTGGTTTGCGTCGTGGCGGCGGCCGGTGCCTCCCTGCAGGCACCCGTACTCCACTCGTTTCTGGCGGAGAACGCGCCGCGTTTCATGGTTCCGCGGTACATCAGGGTCCTCGACGAGTTGCCGAAGACCGACACCGGAAAGATCAAGAAGGCGGAGCTTCGCGAGGTCGGGTCGGCGCAGGCCTGGGACTCGGAGACCACCGCCCGTGAGGAGGTAACTCGATGACGGGAACCAGCGTAGACGGGCGTGACAGCTCGCAGGCAGCTTCTGTGGCGAGCCGGCTCGCGCGGTTCTCCGCCGGGGTTTCCTACGACGACCTGCCGGCCAGCGCGGTGGAGTTCGCCAAGGCGCTGATCCTGAAGATCGTCGCCGGTGAGGTCGGCGGCTCCCATACGCCATCGGCCCAGAAGCTCGGCTCGCTGGTTCGCGATCGCAGCCTCCCGGGCGAGGCCGGGGTCGTCGGTCAGGGCTATCGCACCTCGCTCTGGGACGCGACCCTGATGAACGTCTTCTCCGGCCACTGCAGTGAGCTCGAGGACGTGGCCCATAGTCCCGGGGGCGTGTCCTGGGACATCTCGGTGATCCCGCTGGTGCTGACGATGGGGGAGCGGCTCCACCTCTCCGGCAAGGCGGTGATCGAGGCGGTCGCCGCGGGCCTCGAGGTCTCCTACCGCACCTGCCTGCCGTTCGACTCGACCCCGGTCGGCATGGTGTTGCCGCCAACCGCCGCCATGGGGACCGCGGCAGCGGCGGCCCATGCCTATGGCCTTGATGCCGAGCTGACCGAGTCGGCGATGGGGTTCGGCCTTTCCTCGGCGGGCATGGCCGAGGTGAGCATGGGCACCGACGCCCATTTCTTCGAGTCCGCGCTGCACGCCTACCAGGCGTTGATGGGAACCGAGATGGCGCGCGCCGGTATGAGCTCGAACCCCGACCTGACCGGCTTCTCCGGGTTGATCCCCAAAGGCATGGAGCTCGACGATGCCGTCGCCGGTCTCGGCGAGCATTGGCTCTTCGAGGAGATCTGGATCAAGAAGCATCCGCTCTGCTTCCTCGTTCACCGGCAGACCGACGCGATGGCCGAGATCTGCGCCACCGAGGGTCTCACCGCGGACGACATCGAGGACGTCGAGGTGTACACCGGTCCCGGCGACGCCAGCTGCGACCGTCCCCATCCGCGCACCGTCGGTGACATGCAGTTCAGCTTCCAGCACGCGCTCGGCGTCGCCATGTTGCGTGGCTCGGTCGGCCTCGCCGATCTTCTGCCCGAGGCCGCCGACGATCCGGAGATCGAGCGCGCCCGGCAGAAGGTCCACGTGACGATCGACGAGTCGATTCCGTTCAACGTCTCCCTCGCCGAGCCGACCAAGGTGACGGTGAAGACCCGGGACGGTCGCGAGATCGAACGGGAGCTGCTGCTGGCGAGGGGCTCGCCGGACCAGCCGCTTTCCAAGCCCGAACACGAAGAGCTTTACCGACGCTTCGCGACAGGACCTCTGTCGGAGGCGGTAGTTGAGGACACGATGGCGACGATCTTCTCCCTGGAGACGGTCGACGACATCGCGGAGTTGACCGAACAGTTGACGTACCCCGACAGGAGGACGGCATGAGCACCACCACCGAAGTGAACGCGACCGTGCAGGAGTCGAACGGGAGCGCGGCTTCGACGAGCGCCGCTCCCTCCCTGAAGGGGGCGGACATCGGTCTGGGGCGGCGGATCGAAGAGTTCGACGCGGCGCTCGAGCGGACCGGTCATCTCTACGGCCTGGAGCGCCTCGAGTTGATGGAGGAGGATCCGATCAAGTTCGACAAGTTCCAGTGGCAGCTCTTCGCCGCCGTGAACTCCGCCCGCGAGACCTCGAAATATGTCTCCGGCTCCCCGGCCGCGGTGGGCATGGCCGAGCTCGTCGACATGCTCGCCCTCCCCGAGGGCGAGGTCGTCGCCGCCTCGGCCGGGCTCGCCGGCCACATCGGCAGCTTCCCGGTGATCGCCCGGACGATGATCGAGCGAGGGTGCGAAGACAATCCCGGGATCCGCGACGGCGATATCTGGGGCTGCAACGACTCGCGTGCCGGCTGCCCGCATCCGACCGACATGTACACCTACCTGCCGGTCTTCCACGAGGGCGAGCTGGTCTGCTGGGTGGCGGGCGCCAATCACGTCGCCGACAGCGGACACTCGATCTGTGCGGGTGGTGTCTCGATGTACTCGCCGACCACCTACTGCGACGGCTTCACCTATGGACCGATGAAAATCGGCGAGCGGGTCGGTGATGTGTACGTCCACCACAAGCCGTTCCTGCAGATGATGGACAGCCGTACCCGAACCGGGTCGCTCAACATCCTCGACGAGAAGATGCGGTTGACCGGAGCGGTGATGCTGCGCGAGCGCGTCCTGCAGATCATCGACGACTTCGGCGTCGAATACTTCACCCGGGCCGCCCGCGAGGTGCTCGAGCGCGAGCGCCGCGCGATCGCCGGTCGCTTCCAGGACTGGATGATGCCGGGCACCTACCGGACGATGTTCTTCCGGCCGATCCAGTACCGCGAGCTGATGGCTTCGCTCTACCCGCAGTCGGCGAAAAACTGGATCACCCATCACATCCACACGATGACGATCACCCCGGAGGGTCGGTGCAACGTCGACCTGAGCGGTACCAGCAGCCAGGACTACCACTGGCAGAACGCCTTCGAGGGCCCGTTCAAGATGGGGGTGACCTTCAGCTCGATCGGATTCATCGGGCGGACGCCTCTGGTCAACACCTCGATGTTCCACGTGATCGAGCACGAGCGTCCTCCGGGCTCGTTGGTCAACCCGACCCGTGAGGATGTCTCCGCCGCCTTCGGCAACGCGGTCGGCGCGATGCACGGCGTCCTCGACGCCCGCACCTGGGGCTTCTCCGCCTTCCTGCGCGGCTTCCTCGAGGAGTCCTACCTGCTCGAGCACGACTGGGAGCTGTTCGGCGGTGAGGGCATGGGCGAGCAGGGCAACCCGTGGGCGATCGGCGACTTCACCTACGAGGGTGCCGAGCCTCGCGGGCCCTCACCGTGGCGCGACGGCGAGCCGATGACGCTCGGCGCCGGCAACCCGGAGGCCGATTGGGGCGAGGTGGAGGAGTGGGAGTACGTCGAGCCGCCGCTGCTTGTCATCTCCCGCAGCCTGATCCCCGACTTCTGCGCCCACGGTCGCCATCGCGGCGCCATCGGCGTGGCGCTGACGCAGATGGTCTGCGATCCGGGGGCCTACCTGACGATCAACGACTGCGGCTTCGCCGGCAGCAAGATGCAGGCGGTCTCGGTCGGGGTCTGCGGTGGCTACCCGCACATCAACAGCAAAACGATGTTCTTCCACGACACCAACGCGGCCGAGTTGGCCGAGAAGTCGGCCCATCTGCCGGCCGACTTCGTCGAGGCACGGCGGATGATCGAGGATGGTTCGTTGACGGTCGGCCGGATCTCCGAGTTCGGCGGCCACGAGACTCCCCCGACCGAGGTCAAGCATGGCGACCTGATCTGCCGTGGACACCACGCCGGCAGCGCCTGGGGTGACCCGATCGATCGCAAGATCGACCTCGTCCTGAACGACGTGCAGAAGCGCTGGATCTCGGCGGAGATCGCGAAGTCGATCTACGGCGTCGTCCTCAGCGAGGACGCCGAAGGCGTCTGGCACGCCGACGAGGACGCGACGGCGCGGACGCGGGATGAGATCCGGGCGAGCCGCAAGGGTCGCGCCAAGCCTGCCCGTGAGGTCTGGGAAGAGGAGCGGTCCTGGCTGCTCGAAGGCAAGCACCCCGCCGAGGAGATCCACGAGATGTTCCAGGACACGACGTCCTACGAGGGGTGGCACGACGTGTTCTTCGGCTTCTGGCGGCTGCCCGCCGACACCGAGCTGTAGGCCGCGGCAAAGACGCGAACGACCCAAGGGACAGGAGAAGAGACATGTCGGAGAACGAGCAGCTGACGTCGAAGGAGAACATCCGGCGACTGGTCGAGGGCGAGTTGCCGCTGGATGTCATCCACGAGATGATCAGGATGACCACCAAGGACGAGGACCGGTTCGTCAAGTACCTGGAAGTGCTGCAGGAGAAGGTCGATTGGGACGAGGAGATCCTGGCGCGGATCTCAGACCATCTGTACGTCGTCTCGAAAGGTCCCGGCGACCGGGTCGTCAAGTGCGACTGCGGCCACGAGCTCGGCGACTACCGGGTGAACTGGAAGATGGAAGCACTCCTCTACTGCCGGCGCACCGAGGAGGAGATCAAAGAGGTCTTCACCGTCCACGGTCCGGATCCCGAATACGTCGAGGTGCGCGAGTTCTACTGCCCGGGTTGCCAGGCGCAGCTCGCGGTCGAGGTGGTCCCGCCCGGTTACCCGTTCGTCTTCGAGGTGCTGCCCGACATCGACGCCGTGCACGCGGCTAACGGTCGGCAGCTGGAGGACGCGGCGGAGGATTGGTTCCAAGATCGGACCCCCGAGCGGGCGGCCGAGTGGATCGAGGAGGTGAACGCCTGATGGCGGAGAACGGAACGAACGGACGCCAGTACCAGCTGGCGCTCGACGCGGGGGGGACGATGACCGACACCTTCCTCGTCGACGGTAACGGTGAATGGGCGCTCGGCAAGTCCCTGAGCAGTCTCGAGGACGAGTCGATCAGCTATCTCGAGTCGGTCAAGGACGCCTGCGCCGTCTGGGACCTGGACAGCTCCGACGTGCACGCCGCGACCGCCTCCGCTCTCTACACGGGGACCGCCGGGGCAAACGCGGTGACCACCGGGGACGGCAAAAAGGTCGGCCTCCTGGTCTCGATCGGCCAGCGCGAGACGCCGATCCTCGACCGTGGCTTCACTTGGCTCGAGCACCACCCGGAGGACCTCTGGAAGTACCAGCTGCACGAGCACCCGCGGCCGATGGTCGATCCCGAGGACATCAAGGCGATCACCGAGCGCGTCGCCTCCGGCAGCTACCTGCCGCCGGGGGTCCACTACGAGGCCGGCAGGGTCGTGATCCCGCTCGACGAGGACGGGGTGCGGACCGCGGTCGAGGAGCTGCTGGAGAGCGAAGTCGAGGTCATCGGCATCTGCTTCCTCAACTCACCTGCCAATCCGGACCACGAGCATCGCGCCGCCGAGATAGCCCGCGAGGTGATCGACGCGGCGGGGGCGGACATGAAGGTGATCTGCTCGGTCGACATCTGTCCGCGCACCAAGGATCACGCGCGGACGAAGAGCCTCCTGGTCGAGTGCGCGGCGGGCCAGATCGTCCGCCAGGGTCTCGAGCGGGTCGAGAAGGCTGCCCACGGGGAGGGCCTGAACCCGGGCCTGCACACGCTGGTCGGCTACGGGGCCGCTGTCGACATCCGCTATCCGCGGCTGTTCGAGACCTTCGTCTCGGGCCCGATCGGCGGGCTCCTCGGGGGCAAGGCGATGGCCGAGGTGATGGACCGCGAGAACCTGGTCTGCGTCGATCTCGGCGGCACCACGTTCGAGTGCGGCCTGCTCGTCGACCGCGAACTGTCGCTGACCTCGGAGCCGAACTTCCAGGGCCACCGTCTCAATATGCCGATGCTGGACCTGCAGTCGATCGGCGCCGGGGCGGGGACGGTCATCCACGTCGACCCGAAAGTGAAACGGATCCAGCTGGGGCCGAAGAGCGCCGGCTACCACGTCGGCATCTGCCTCGACTACCCGGAGATCACGATCACCGATGCCAACGTCGCGCTCGGTCTGCTGTCGCCGAACAACTTCCTCGGCGGCAAAATCGATCTCGACCGCGAACGGGCGATCGAGGCCCTCGAGGAACGGTTGGCCAAGCCACTCGGGATGGACGTCTTCGACGCCTGTGCCGGGGTGCTCGACCTGCAGCACGCGATGCTCCAGGACCTGATCAGCGACACGGTCGCGGCCAAGGGCTACGACCCGCTCAAGTACACGATCCTCGTCTACGGCGGAGCCGGTCCGCTCCACCTCTGGGGCATGGAGGGACACGTCAAGTTCGGTGGCCTGGCGACGGTGCCGTGGGCGGCGGCCTTCTCGGCCTTCGGGGCGGCGCTCGCCGACTATTTCCACCGCTACGAGAAAGCCGTCAACTGCTCGTTCCTGCCGGAGCTCGACGACGAGGAGAAAGTGGCCGTCGCGGCGCCGATGAACGCCGCCTGGGAGCAGCTCGAGCGACAGGCCCTGGAGGAGCTCGAGGCCGAGGGGTTCAGTCAGGATCAGGTCGTGATCCGGCGTGGCATCTCCGCCCGTTACGTCGGCCAGCTGTTCTCGAGCTGGAACGCCTACGTCGACCGGCCGCGGATCGACAGCGTCGGCGACGTCGACGCGGTTTGCGCCGCGTTCGAGGAGACCTACGCCAAGACCTATCCGGCGGGGGCCCGCCACTCGGAGGCGGGCTACCTGGTGACCGGCGTCTTCCTCGACGCTGCGGTCCCCAAGGTCCGTCCGGTCGTCCGCAAGTACCCGATGGCCGGCCCCGAGCCCTCGAAGAGCGCCCTCAAGGGACATCGGGACGTCTACTGGAACGGCAGCTGGGTCGAGACGCCGATCCTGGACATGGACTCGATCGAGTCCGGGAACCGGGTGAAGGGTCCGGCGGTCCTCGAGCATCCGATGACGACCATGCCGGTGCCGGAGGGTCGCGTCGCGCGGTTCGACGAGCAACGCGTCATCTGGTACGAGCCCGATGAATGAGCAGGGGTCGAGCATCGGCCGCGTCTGGCATGGCTGGACGCGGCCGGAGGACGCCGCCACCTACGACGCCTTGGTGACCGACGAGGTCCTGCCCGGGATGGCGAATCTCGACGGGTTTCTCGGCGCGCAGATGATGCGCCGGGACGGCCCCGACGAGGTCGAATTCCTGGTGATCACCGAGTGGGAGTCGATCGACGCGATCAAAGGGTTCGCCGGCGAGGACTACGAGAAGACCTCGATCCCGTACGACGCCGAACAGCTCTTGTCCCGCTTCGACGCCGGACCGGAGCACTACGTGCGCCGGTACCACGCCCACGGGGCTGCCGACGGAGAGGCGTGAGATGCGGGCGGTGACCTATTCCGGATTCGGTGCCGAGCCGCGGATCGAGGATGTGCCCCCGCCGCAGCCGAACGCGCCCGACGTGGTGGTGAGGGTGGAGTGCTGCCAGCTTGGCGGCGACGTGCTGAAGATCATGGCCGGGAACGGCCCGGTCCGCGACGCAGACCGCTTCATCTTCCCCCATACGCCCGGGTACCGCGCCGCCGGCGTGGTGGAGACGGTGGGCGACGAGGTGACGAAATTCGCCCCAGGCGACCGCGTCGTCATCAATGGCTTCGTCAACTGCGGCGAGTGCGAGTACTGTCGCCGGGGCCTCGACAACCTTTGCGTCGCCTCGGGGATGCTGGGGATCGACTCGGGATGGCCCGGTGGCCAGGCGGAGCTGGTCAAGGCTCCACAGTGGGCGGTGTTCGCCCTGCCCGACGGGATCGCCTTCGACCGCGCCACCTTGTTGCCGAACGCCGCCCTGCTGGTGCACGCATACGGGCGGGCCGGGACGACGCCAGGCTTCACCACGGCGATCTACGGCTGCGGCCTGGTCGGCTCCGGTGCGGTCGGGGTCGCCAAGGCGCTCGGCGCCTCCCGGATCGTCGCCATCGACCGTGAGCCGGCCGCGATCGACTTTGCCGGCCGTTGCGGTGCGACCGATCTCGTCGATTCGACCGAGCAGGATCCGGTCGAGGTGATCCGCGAGCTGACCGACGGTGAGGGTGTCGACGTGGCGGTGGAGATCGTCGGCATCCAGGCCACCGTCCAGCAGGCGATCCTCAGCACCCGGCCGCGCGGGGTCGCGTTGCTGATCGGTGCGCTGCAGGGGCTGACGCTCGAGTTCCCGGACTACTACTCCGAAGTGATCCAGCGTGAGATCGACATCAAGCCCTGCTTCGGCAAGACCCAGGCGGCGTTCGCGAAGGCGGTCGAGCTGGCCGGGGACGGAGCGCTGGACCTGTCGCCGTACCCGTTGACGAGCCACCCCCTTGCCGAGTTCGACGAGGCCGTCCGGGAGGCGAAGGACCCGTCCAACCAAGCCCTGCACCTGACCTTGATGCAGGCGTGATCGGCCCACAAGGCCAGTAAGGAGACCCCATGCCCCCCGTCCTCTACGAGAAGAGCGGCAGCACCGGCTGGATCCGGTTCAATCGGCCCGAGGTGCGCAACGCGCTCAACCTCGAGACCACCAACGCCCTCCGCGACGCCCTGATCGAGGCGAACGGCGACGCCGACCTGAATGCGATCGTGATCAGCAGTGTCAGCGACGACTTCAGCTCCGGCGCCGACCTGCGCGAGATGGTCAAGGAGTTCGAGGATCTCGAGGCCAGGACCCTGACCATCAACGGGATCATCGAGACGACGACGAACGGGCTGCAGCAGGTGGCCCGGCTGATGCGCCAGACCGACAAGATCGTGGTCGCGAGCGTCGGCGGCTACGCGCTCGGTGCCGGATTCGAGGTGGTGCTCGACTCGGACCTGATCGTCGCCTCTGAGGACGCCACGTTCGGCTTCCCCGAGGCACGCGCCGGGATGAGCGTCACCGGTGGGGTGACCAAGCTGCTGGCGCAGAGCATCGGCGCCAACCGCGCCCGCGAGCTGTTCCTGACGGGACGCTTCATCAAGGCCGACGAGGCGTTCCAGATGGGGATGGTCAACCGGTTGGTGGCCGGCGGCACGCATGACGAGGAGGCGGAGAAGCTGGTAGCCGAAATCACCAAGAACTCGCCGCTCTCGGTGATCGCCCACAAGCGCATGCTGCAGCAGTCGCTCGACGCCGACCTGGAGACGGTGTTCAACCTCGAGAAGCAGACGATCGGCGTGCTGTGCACGACCTCCGACGCGGTCGAGGCCTGCTCGGCGTTCCTGGAGAAGCGGGACCCGGTCTTTCAGGGCCGCTGATCTCTCCCGGCCCAAGCGCCCGATCCGGCGGAGGATCACCGGATCGGGCGGATCGGGCCGGGCTGGGGGGAGCGCGGCCGGGGAGGAAGAGTTGGCGTCGGCGCTACTTGCCGATCCAGCCGTCCAGCATGCGCGCGTTGTTCAGGTAGAGGTTCGGAGCCTCCTTCAACCCGTACACGTTGGCGGCGACTCCATCCACCCAGTAGGGGTAGGCGAAGATCAGCTCGCCGCCTTCTTCGAACTGCGTTTCCTGCACCTTCAGCCACGCCTCTTCAGCTTTGCCCGAGGGGGCGGCGATCGCCTGGTTGATTTCCTTGTCGTGGGCGGGCGAGCCCCAATGGGTCTCGCCGGTCGGGCTGCCGGTGACCAGGAAGGCGCGGTACCACGCCGCCAGCGATGCGTAGGGAAAGGACGCCGAGACCTGGATCGGTCGGCTCAGGTAACCGCCCGGGATCACCGCGAAATACTGGGACACCGGGATGTTCTGGAGGGTGATGTTGATCCCCGCGGCCTTCGCCTGCTGGGCGAAGAGCGTCGCCGCTTCGACGTATCCGGGACCGCCTTCGGCGATCGGCATTTCGAAGCTGAGTCCTTCTTGCCCTGCCGCCTTGAGCAGCGCCTTTGCCTTTTCGGGGTCGTATTCCGCCTTCAGGTTGGTGGCGAAATAGGGAACGTGGCTCTTCTCGAAGCCGCCGAACAGGTTGTTGCCGATTTCACCGAGGCCGCTCAGGGCACCGTCGATCAGCGCCTGGCGATCGGCGACAAGGCTCAGCGCCTGCCGGACCTTCACGTCGTTGAACGGCGGGGTATCGACGGCCATCGCGAACTGGTAGCTGCCGAGGCCGGGGGCGGCGAGGACTTTCACCTGACTGTTGCCGGCTTGTGCGCGGGCCACGTTGAATGACAACAGAGGCATCACGTTGATCTTCCCCGCGAGCAGGGCGTTGAGGCGAGAGTTTTCGTCGGTGAAGCTGGAGTCGACGATCATTTCGTCGACGTAGGGCTTGCCTTCTTCCCAGTAGTTCTTGTTCGCCGCGAAGACGCTCTGCTTACCAGGAGTGAACGAGACGTACTTGAACGGACCGGTTCCGATCGGATTCGTCTTGAACGAGTCGACGGTAGAGCCGGCCTGGACCACGAAGTTGTTGTAGGTCGCGGTCAGCGACGGGAAATCGGCCACGGGTTGGGTCATCGGGACCACCACCTCGAGCGGTCCGGTCTTCTTCACCCCCTTGAAGTTCACCAGGCCCGCCATCAGGTAATGGCCGAAGTTTTCCGGGCTCGCCCATTCCTGGAACGAGTAGACGACGTCGTCGGCGTTGAACGGTTTGCCGTCATGCCAGACGACGCCTTCGCGGAGCTTCAGGGTCCACTGCGTGTAGTCCTTGTTAGGCTCGCCGCTGACCGCCAGGCCGCCTTTGATCTTCACGTTTTCGTCGAGGACGAAGAGCAGGTCGTAGAGCTGGAAGCCCCGGAAGGTGTCGGCGTAGGCACTGATCAGCGCCGGCGCCAGGGTCTCTGCCGGACCGCCGGAGATCATCCCGACGGTGAAAGTGCCACCGCGGACCGGCGTTCCGCCGCCCGCACTGGCCATGCCGAAGGCCGGGGCGCCGCCCGGGGATCCGGCTCCTGAGGAGGAGGAGGACGAGCTGCCACCGCATGCCGCCAGAACCTCCGCGGCGGTCAATGCGGCCGCGCCCGCCGCTCCGGTCTGGAGCAGTTTGCGGCGGGTGATCTCTGGGTTGATGTCCATCGGTTGTCCCTTTCCGGGCGCCTGCGCTCGCCTCGTTGTCGCGGATGCCCCCTCATTCGAACACGTCGAAGCGCCGTGGGACTGTCCCAGGATCGGGAGACCCTGTGCCTGGGTCGGGACAGTCCGGCGCGTCCTGAGGGACCTAGGCTTCGGGTGCGACCTGCGGCGTCCTGCCCCGCGGTCGACGGTCATCAGGAGGCAGGACCCTCAACCCGAAAGGAGTCACCGTGAGCTCGACCGAAGGAAGGTTCGCGGGCAGGACCGCGATCGTGACCGGGGCGGGTCGGGGGATCGGGGAATCGATCGCGCGACGGTTCGCCGACGACGGCGCCGAGGTCCTGATCGTCGGCCGCTCCGCGGAGCCGCTGGAGGAATCGGTGGCCGCGGTCGAGGCGGCGGGGGGCAGGGCCTGGTCGCTTGCCGCCGACATCTCCTCGAGCGACGACGTCGATCGCCTCGTCTCGGCGGCGATGGAGAGGTGGTCGCAGATCGATTTCCTCGTCAACAACGCGGCCGTGTTCGACGAGCCGCCGTTCTTCGAGAACACGGCCGATACCTTCCGCCAGACCTTCGACATCAACGTCCTCGGCACCTTCCTGATCTCCCAGCGGGTGGCGCGCGAGATGTCGAAGCGGAAAAAAGGCGCGATCGTCCACATCTCCTCGATCGACGCGCTCGGCGCCGACGGGCCCTATTCCGCCTACACCGCCACGAAGGCGGCGGTGGTCAGCCTCGCGCGGACGATGGCGGTCGAGCTGGCACCCCACGGGATCCGCGTCAACTGCGTCGCCCCGGGCTTCGTCAACACCGACATGGTCCACAAGATCACGCCGAAGAACATCATGGACTACATGCTCAATTCGTTCGAGCGGGTGCCGATGGGACGGTTGGTCGAGCCGGAGGAGATCGCGGCGGCCGTCGCCTTCTTGGCCTCGGACGAGGCCTCCGCGATGACCGGGACCAACATCGTCGTCGACTGCGGGATGACCGCGAATCTCTACGCCCTGGAGACGCTGCCGGAGCCGATCATCGCGCTGGAGGGCGGCTCATGACCGAGAAGGCCGCAAAGGGTTGAGGGAGGCCAAGACAGGCTTTGTGTCAGCCTTCTGGTCACGGTGAGCGGGAGCGACCCCTCCAGTCGAGGACCGATGCGGGCTGCCGACGCGGACGGCGGGGCGCGCCGTCCGCGTGGACGGAACGATCCCGAGCGGCCCCAACGGATCGTCGATGCGGCCAAGCGACTGATCGCGCGCGACGGAGTCAATGCGCTCACCCACCGGGCGATCGCCGAGGAGGCGGACGTCCCCCTGGGGTCGACCACCTACTACTTCCGCTCTCTCGACGACATCATCGTCGCGGCGCTCGAACAGGCGATCCAGGAGGACAGCGAGAAGCTGACCAGATGGGCCGAAGCGGTGAACGCCTCGGGCGACCTCGCCCGCGCGATCACCGACCGGATCATGGAGGACAGCTCCGACCGCGAGCGGGAGCTGATCTGGTACCGGCTCTACCTCTGGGGCGCGACCTCTCCGGTGGCGCAGGAGCTCTGCTATCGGTGGTCCCGCGTGATGACCACGGTGCTCGAACGGTTCACCGACCCGCGCACCGCCGAGGTTCTTTCGACTCTCTACGACTCGCTGCTGATGCGGGTGCTGATCTCAGGCGGGCGGGTGGACAGCGACGATGTCGAGCGGGTCGTCCGCTCCGTCCTCGACGCGCCCGGAACGCAAGATCGGCTCGCCGCGCGCGGGCGCGGCTGACCCTCGCGGGCCCTGTGCCCGCCTTATCTCGCTCTCGCTCTTGACAACGGGGCCAACTGTCTGTATTGATCGTTAAGTACATACGTACACAAAAAATTCGCCGGCCAGGGAGGCCGGCGGAGGGATGGAGAGGACGTAGGTGTGGCCAGGTTAGTGCTCGACAGCGTCGTGGTCGTGACCGGTGCGGGTTCCGGAATGGGACGCGCCATGGTCGAGGAGTTCTGCGCCGAGGGCGCCCGGGTGGCGGCTCTCGACATCGATCGCGAGGCCGCCGAGGCGACCGTCGCGGGCCTCGACGCCGGAGCCCGGGCGCTGGCGGTAGGGGTCGACGTCTCCGATCCCGAATCGGTCCGGCTGGGAGTCGAGGAGGTGCTCGGCTGGGCGGGGCGGGTCGACGTGCTCTGCAACAACGCCGGGATCCTCGACAGCTACCTACCGGCCCACGAAGTGTCGGTCGAGGAGTGGGACCGGGTCATCGGCGTCAACCAGACCGGCCCGTTCCTGATGTCGCGCGCGGTGATCCCCGACATGCTCTCGAGGGGGGCCGGCGTGATCATCAACACGGCGTCGGTATCGGCGTTCAGCGCGGCGGGCGGCGGCACCGCCTACACCTCCTCCAAGCACGGCGTGTTGGGGCTGACCCGCCAGCTGACCTTCGATTACGGCTCCAAAGGCATCCGCGTGAACGCGATCTGCCCGGGCGCGACACTGACCGGGATGACCGGCGCGGACGGCGGCGAGCAGGCCGTCGAGATGGACCCCGAGATCGCCCGCACGCCTGCCGGACGTTGGTGTCAGCCCGCGGAGATCGCCCGTCTGGCCGTGTTCCTGGCGGGCAGCGGAGCCGACTTCATGCACGGATCAGCAGTGGTGTTCGACGGCGGCTGGCTGACGGCCGCCCGGAACCCGTTCTAGGTACAGCGACCCAGCACAAAGACAGAGACATCGGAGAAGCAAAATGCCACGCGACCCCCGTCACGACATCCTCTTCGAACCGGTCCAGATCGGTCCGAAGCGCGCTCGCAACCGCCTCTGGCAGGCATCGCACTGCATGGGCGGTGGCGCCGAGCGTCCCGGCTTTCAGGCCGAGCACCGCGCCGTCAAGGCGGAAGGTGGCTGGGCCGTGGTCGGTACCGAGTACACGGCGATCGCGCCGGAGAGCGAGGACATGCCGCGGATCGCGGGCCGGCTCTGGGATCAGGGCGACGTGCGCAATTACCGGCTGATGACCGAAAGGGCCCACGAGAACGGAGCGCTGGCCTCGGTGCAGCTCTGGTACGGCGGTCCGTTCGCCTGCGGTGGGGAGAGCCGGATGCTGGGCGTCCGCAAGGCGGCCTCGCACGCCCGCGCCTACCTCGGCGTGCCGGTTGCTGGCCGCGCGATGTCGAAGGAAGAGATCCGCGAAGTGCAGCAGTACTACGTGCGCGCCGCGCGGCTCGCGCGGGACGCCGGCTTCGACATCGTCTGCCTCCTCTGCAGCACGGCGATCGACATCACCCACCAGTTCCTGCTGCCGGCGCTGAACAACCGCACCGACGAGTACGGCGGTGGGCTCGAGAACCGCGCCCGCTTCGCCCTCGAGACCTACGAGCAGGTCCGCGAAGCGGTCGGCGACGATATGGCGATCACCGTGCGGCTCGGCGTCGACACGCTCGATCACCCCTACGGCATGGGCGACCTCGGGATCCGCGTCGACGGTGACGGTGGCGGCTTCATGGAGCTCGCCGACGACCTGATCGACATGTGGGACCTGGTGATCGGCCCGCTCGAGTGGGGCGAGCAGGCGGGCCCCTCGCGGACCCACCCGACCAACTGGGCGCGCGACATCATGATGGAGGCGCGCGGGCACACCAAGAAGCTGCTCGCCAACGTCGGCCGGCTCACCGACCCGGGGACGATGGTCGAGATGATCGAGAGCGGCCAGTGCGACGTGATCGCGGCCGCCCGGCCGACGATCTCCGATCCCTACCTGCCGCAGAAGATCGACGAAGGACGGCTCGACGACATCCGCGAGTGCATCGGCTGCAACATGTGCATCTCGAAGTTCGAGGTCGGCGCGCTGCCGATCGTCTGCACGCAGAACGCGACGATCGGCGAGGAGTATCGCCGCGGTTGGCACCCGGAGAAGTTCACCACCGCCGCCAACGCGGACAAGGACGTGCTGGTGATCGGCGCCGGCCCCGCCGGGATGGAGTGCGCGCGGATCCTCGGGGAGCGCGGCATGAACCACGTGCATCTGGTCGAGGCGGACGCCGAGATCGGCGGTCACGTGAAGGACATCTCGGCGCTGCCGCGCCTCGGCGAGTGGGGCCGGGTGATCAACTACCGCCAGATCCAGCTCGACAAGCTGAAGAACGTCGAGCTGATCACCGGCGAGCGCCTGACCAAGGAGCAGGTCCTCGAGTACGGCGCCGAGATCGTCATCGTCGCGACCGGCTCCTACTGGAGCACTACCGGCGTCCACGACGTCGAGAACCAACCGATCCCGGGCGCGGATGCGGAGTCGCAGGACCATGTCCTCACCCCGGATCAGGTGTTCGCGGGCAAGGATCCGGGCAAGCGCGTGGTGGTCTTCGACACCGACGGCTACTTCCTCGCCGCCACGCTCGCCGAGCGCTTCGCCAAAGAAGATCGCGAGGTCACCTTCGTGACGCCGCTGGCGGAGACCGCTCCCTACACCGAGAAGACGCTCGAGCAGCCGCGGCTGGTCCGCCTGCTGCGCCGGCTCGGCGTCACGATCCACAACTACACGACCCTCGGGCGGGTCGACGCCGGCGCGGCGACCCTGGTCGACGTCTGGGACGACTCCGAGCGGGTGGTCGAGTGCGACGGCGTCGTGCTGGTCACCCAGCGGGTGCCGCATGAGTCCCTGTTCCAGGAGCTGCGGGCCGACCCCGCCGCGCTGGAGCGCGAGGGGATCGAGGCCGTCTACCGGGTCGGCGATTGCGCCGTGCCCTCGACGATCGCCGACGCGGTCTTCGAGGGCCATCGGCTGGCGCGGGAGATCGACAGCCCCAACCCCGAGTACCCGCTGCCCTACATCCGCGAGCGGCGGCTGCTGGATGCGAGCGAGGACGACTTCAAGCTCGACAGCCCGACCATCGCGATCAGCATGCCCCAGGTGCGGGCCTAGGCGCGGGCCGAACGAAGGAGGAGGTCGAGATGAAGGTACTTGTGCCGGTGAAGCAGGCCGCGGTCCTGGAGGGGGACTTCGAGCTCGAGGACGGCGTCCTCGACCGCGATTCCCTTGACTGGCAGATCAACGAGTGGGACGAGTTCTCGGTCGAGGCCGGCCTCCGGTTGGTGGAGGCGGCGGGTGGCGAGGTCGTCGTCGCGACGGTCGGCGACGAGGACGCCGAGGATGCCCTGCGGGCGGCGCTGGCGAAGGGGGCCGACCGCGCCGTGCGGATCTGGGATCCGGTGCTGGAGGATGCCGACCCACTCGCGGTCGCCCACGTCCTCGCGGCCCTGGTCGAGCGCGAGCGTCCCGACCTGGTCCTTGCGGGAGTGCAGTCTTCCGACGCGGCGAACGCGGCGACCGGCGTCGCCCTGGCCGGACTGCTCGACTGGCCGCGGGTAGCGGTGGTCAGAAGCATCGAGGTCGAAGGCGGCTCGCTGACCGTCGAGCGTGAGCTCGAAGGTGGCGCGGCGGAGGTCCTCCGGTTGGAGCTACCCGCGCTGCTGACCGTCCAGACCGGAGCCAACGAACCGCGATACGCAAACCTGAGGGCGATCAAGCAGGCCCGGCAGAAGCCGCTCGAGGTGGTGGACCCGGGTGCGCTCGGAGTCGACGAGGTAGCGCTCGAAACCGCTGCCGGCTCGCGCCTCGTCTCGCTCGCGGCGCCCGCGCGGGGGGCCGGCGCGACCTTGTTGCAGGGTGGCGCCGAGCAGGTCGCCGGGCAGATCGTCGAGATCGTCAGGGAAAGGATGGCCTCATGAGCGACGGGGTGCTCGTGGCGGGCGAGGTGACGCGCCAGGGGCTGCGTCCCGGGACCGCGGAGCTGATCGCCGCCGGCGTCAAGCTGAAGGAGGAAGGGGCGGGATCATTGACCGTCGCCCTGATCGATGTCGAAGCAGACGCGCACGTCGACGCGGTCAACCTGGCCGGCGTCGACGAGGTGTTGACGATCGGCGCGGTGCCCGAGCGCTTCGAGGCGCACGTGGCCCAGGCCGCTCTCGAGACGCTGATCGAGCAGCGCCGTCCACGGATCGTGCTCGCGGGCCACACCTTCGCGTCGCTCGGCTTCATGCCGGCGGTCGCGGCGCGGGGAAGCCACGGCTTCGCGAGCGACGCCACCGCGGTCTCCTGTGGTCCGGACGGGATCCGGGCACGCCGTGGAGCCTACGGCGACCGGCTCGTCGCCGAGCTGGAGTTCCCCGGCAAGGACACGGTCGTCGTCCTGCTTCGCGAGGGAGCCTTCGAGCCCGCCGAGGGCGCCGGGTCGGCCGCCGTCGAGGCCGTCGCGCTGGAGATCGCCGACCGCGCCCGGACCGAGCGGATCGAGCTCCGCGACCCGCCTGCCGGCGACGTCGACATCACCGCCGCCGATTTCCTGCTCGCGATCGGCCGCGGGGTCGAGGAAGAGGAGCAGGTCGCGGAGTTCGAGGAGCTCGCGGGCCGGATGGGAGCGACGTTGAGCGCCTCCCGGCCGCTCGTCGATGCCGGCTGGATCTCCCGCGACCGCCAGGTCGGGCAGTCGGGGACCACCGTCACCCCGAAGGTCTACCTCGCGCTCGGGATCTCCGGCGCCGTCCAGCACCTGGCGGGCATGTCGAAGGCGAAGACGATCATCGCGGTGAACAGCGACGCCGATGCGCCGATCTTCTCGGTCGCCCACTACGGGGCGGTCGCCGACCTGTATGAGGTCGCCGACGAGCTGCGCCGACAGTTCGACGAGTGATGTTCGTGCCGGTCGCCGCCGAGAAGTCGCGGCCGATCCTGTGGGACATGCCCGCGGGCCTCGAGGTCCTGTGGTACGCGCTAGCGGCAGTATCGGTGCTGGCGTTCCTCTACGGCGTGCTGCGGCCGTTGGTCCGGTATCGGCGTGGCAATCGCGACGGCCTTCCACCGGTCCGCGAGCTGCCGGGCCGGATCTGGAAGGGGACCGTGACCCTCTACTCGCAGCGGACGGTGGCCCGCCGCGACGCCTATGCGGGCTGGGCGCACCGGGGCATCTTCTACGGCTGGGTCGTGCTCGCGTTCGGGACGGTGATCGTCGCCCTCTCCCACGACGTGGTCGAGCCGATCTTCGGCAAGCCGTTCTACGTCGGCAACTTCTACCTCGGCGTCAAGGCACTCCTCAACCTGCTCGGCACCGCGCTGATCGCGGGCCTGTTGGCGATGATGGTGCGGCGCGCGTTCCTGCGTCCGCGCAAGCTCGACTACACCCGTCCCGACCGACCGCCCGGGACCGAGGAACCGATCCGCCACACCTACCGCACCGGCGACTGGGTGTTCGTCGGCAGTCTTCTGGTGATCGCGCTCACGGGCTTCATGCTCGAGGGCGTCAGGATCGCGATGGAACATCCAGGCTACGAAGCGTTCCAGTTCGGCGGCTGGGTGGCGGCCAAGGCGTTCGAAGGCGCCGGCCAGGGAACCCTCGCGGCCTGGCGGCACGGGCTCTGGTGGTTTCACGGCCTGCTGGCGATCATCGTCGTCGCCGCGATCCCCTACACCAAGGCCGGCCACATGCTGTCCAGCTTCGCCGGCCTGATCCTCCGCGACCCGCTCGCCGGCAGGCGGCTGCGTCCGATCCCCGACAGTCGCGCCGAGGAGCCCGCCGGGTACGGCGCGATCGCCGACTTCTCCGCCCTGCACCTGCTCCAGCTGGACGCCTGCACGCGCTGCGGCAAGTGCCACGAGGCCTGCCCGGCGCTGGCCACCGGGCGCCCGCTCTCGCCGCGCGACGTCGTCCTCGAGCTGCGCGAGCAGTCGCACGCCGAGCCGCGGGAGCGATCGGTCGGCGGGCTCCTCGGCGAGCTGATGTCC
>JAFDWG010000120.1 GCA_018268605.1 Actinomycetota bacterium
CCCAATTCGGTGCCCTACGTGATCGGCGAGATCCTCTTCATCATCATCTTCACCTACTTCTACACCGCGGTCACCTTCAACCCGGTGGACCAGGCCGACAACCTCAAACGCTACGGCGGCTTCATCCCCGGCGTGCGCCCAGGTCGACCCACGGCCGAATACCTCGACCGCATCCTCTCCCGCCTGACCTTCCCTGGCGCCCTCTACCTCGGCGCCGTCGCCGCCCTACCGACGATCCTGATCAGCCAGACCTCCGCCAACTTCTACTTTGGCGGCACCTCGATCCTGATCGTCATCGGCGTCGCCCTGGACACGGTCAAGCAACTCGAGGCGCAGCTGATGATGCGCAACTACGAGGGCTTCCTGAAATAGGCCCGGGGCGCCTGAAGCTGGCGCCCGCGAGGGAAAGGGACGCAAGGCGGTGTCGGCGAGAGCGGCCTTCTCGGCCACGGCCCGGGCTGGCTGTGGCCGAGAAGGCCGGGTTATGAGGGGAAGCCCGTCGGACCGGGTCGTACGCCGGGCCCCCGAACGGTCAGGAATCTGCGGTGTTCCTTACTTGGCCATACGCCAAGTTTCGAACACCGCAATGCCTGCGGTGTTCGAAAACCGTCGTTGGGACGGATAACGAACAGCGCAGATCCCTGTCCGATCGAATCTCGACGGAACCCTCACGTCCTGGCGTCTCATCGCGGTCACAGCCAGCCAGGACCGCGATGAGACGCCCAGGCCGCCATGGGACTGCCGGAGCGCCCAGCGCAACGGCCGTCTGTCGACCGCCCGCCACCCAACTCATTTCACATAGGCTTCGCGGATGCCTGAGCTGAACCTTGTCCTGCTCGGCCCTCCCGGCTCCGGTAAGGGGACGCAGGGCGAGCGCCTCAATGAAGACCTGCGCCTGCCGTACTACGCGACGGGCGACATCCTGCGCGGCGCGGTCCGCGACGAAACGGAGCTCGGCAAGAGCGCCAAGGAGTACATGGACCGGGGCGATCTCGTCCCCGACGAGGTGATCGTCGGCCTGATCGCGGAGCGGATCGACTCCGAGGAGGCGCGCGACGGCTTCATCCTCGACGGCTTCCCGCGGACGACCCCGCAGGCGGAGGCGCTCGATGCGAAGCTCGAGGAGATGGGACGGTCGGTAGGCGCGGTGCTCCTGATCGACGTCTCCGACGACGAGGTCGTCAAACGGCTCGGCGGCCGCCGCACCTGCGAGGCCAACGGCCACGTCTTCCATGTCGACTTCAACCCGCCGAAGGTCGAGGGCGTCTGCGACATCGACGGCTCGCCGCTGCTCGTCCGTGACGACGACAAGCCGGACGTGATCCGCAAGCGGCTCGCCACCTATCACGAGAAGACCGAGCCGCTGGTCTCCTACTACGACGACCGCGGCGTGCTGCGCCGGGTCGAGGGCGAGCGCGAGCCCGACGAGGTGACCGAAGAGCTGCGTCGCACCCTGGCGACGATGAAGCTGGAGAGTGACGGCGCGGTCTGAGCTTCGCCGCCGTCTACCCTGTCTAACGTGTACGGAATGATCATCCGCAAGACTCCTGAGCAGGTGGACCAGATGGCCGCCTCCGGCGACATCCTCGTCCGCACCATGAACGTGCTGAAAGCGAAGGCGCGGCCGGGGGTCACCACGCTCGAACTCGACGAAGCGGCCGAGAAGTTCATCCGCTCGCAGGGCGCCACTCCCTCGTTCAAAGGCTATCGGGGGTTCCCCGGATCGATCTGCGCCTCGCCCAATTCGATGGTCGTCCACGGGATCCCGGACGGCTACGAATGCAAGCGCGGCGACATCCTCTCGATCGACATCGGGGTCACCTACGAAGGCTGGGTCGCCGACGCCGCGGTGACGGTGCCGATCGGGCCGATCTCGACCGAGGCCAAGAACCTGCTCGAAGTCACCCGCAACTCGCTCTTCGACGGGGTCGAGCAGATGGTCGCCGGCAACCACCTGGGCGACGTCTCCAACGCGATCCAGCGCTCGGTCGAGTCGAACGGCCTCTCGGTGATCCGCACCCTGGTCGGTCACGGGATCGGCCGGGAGATGCACGAGGAGCCACAGGTGCCGAACTTCGGCGAGGCGGGCCGCGGCCCCGAACTGGAGATCGGCACGGTCCTTGCGATCGAGCCGATGGTCAACGGCGGCGGCCCCCTGGTCCGCATGGGCGATGACGGCTGGTCGGTCTTCTCCGAGGACGACAGCCTGGCGGCCCACTTCGAGTTCACGGTCGCCGTGACGCCGGACGGTCCCAGGGTTCTGACGCCCTGGCACGAGTCTGAGTAGGCGAAGGATCGGAAAGCCCGGGCGGGGAGGCCAGGAGCGCCCTGCGGTAAGCCATTGCTCCGGTCCGCCCTGAGGCATATGCTGCGCCAGCGGCTCGGGAGGCTGCCAGGGAACGTTTTGGAGGAGGATTGCTTTGGTCGGTCGCCGTTTGCTGCGCGTTGTCCTATCACTTGCCTGTCTGCTGGTCGGCGCGGTCGCTGTCGCGAACTCGGCCTCGGCCGCCGCGGTCCAGCCGTATGGGACGAACGACGCGGGCGGATTCCGCAACGTGCTGCCTCCGGGTGAGAACGGGCTCGACACGCTTCCCCAGGTGCTCGGCTTCAAAGCGTCGAAAACGATTCCGCCGCACTTCGACGACCAGCAGCCGCTCTACGAAGGCCTCCTCTACGGGGCGCCGACGCTGACCGACGGGACGGTCGCGAACTACTTCAAGGACGCGACCTTCGGCGTGCTGCCGAACGAAGTCGAATCGACGACCGAACCGAAACCGGGCGTGACGATCATCCGCGACAAGGCCTACGGCGTGCCGCACATCTACGGCGAAACCCGCGCCGACACGATGTTCGGGGCCGGCTACGCGGGGGCAAACGACCGGCTCTTCCTGATGGACGTGCTGCGCCACACCGGCCGTGCCGAACTCGCCTCCTTCCTCGGTGGCTCGAACGCCGAAGCCGACGCGAGCCAGTGGGGCTTCGCGCCCTACACCGAAGCCGATCTGGAAGGGCAGATCAAGGCGATGGAAACCGAACGCGGCGCGGCGGGCAAGCAGGCGGTCGCCGACCTCGACGCCTACGTCGAAGGCATCAACGCCTACATCGCCAAGGCCAACCTCGAACCGAAAACCTATGAGCCGGCCGAGTACAGCTTCATCAACAAACCGATGGAACCGTGGAAACCGACCGACGTGATCGCGATCGCCTCGCTGATCGGCGGCATCTTCGGCAAGGGCGGCGGCAACGAGCTGAAATCGGCGCTGACGATGGAGGCGATGGTCGAACAGATGGGCAAGAAGGCCGGGCGCAAGGCTTGGCTCGGATTCCGCTCCAAGAACGACCCGGAAGCGCCGACGACCATCAACAAGCCCTTCCCGTACGAGACCGAAAGCGCCTTCGCCAAGAAGGGCCTGGCGCTGCCGAAGCCGGGCTCGGTCTACGAACCGCCGGTCGCCTACGGCAGCAAGGCCGCGGCCGGGACGGGCTCCGGCCTGAACACGGTCGGTGGCCGCCTCACCCGCGGGCTTGAAGAAGCCGGGCACGCATCGAACTGGGAGCTGGTATCGAAACAGAGCTCGGCGACCGGCCACCCGATCGCGGTGATGGGTCCGCAGGTCGGCTACTACGTGCCGCAGATCCTGATGGAGGAGGACCTGCACGGTCCGGGGATCGACGCTCGCGGCGCCTCCTTCCCGGGGATCAATCTCTACGTCGAGCTCGGGCACGGCTCCGACTACGCCTGGAGCGCGACGACGGCGACCTCCGACAACGTCGACACCTTCGCCGAGGTCCTCTGCAAGGACAAGTTCCACTACATGTACCGCGGCAAGTGCCGGCCGATGGAAAAGCTCGTGAAAAAGGAGAGCTGGACGCCGAACACGATCGACCAGACCGCGGCCGGTTCGCAGACGATGACCGCCTACCGGACCGTGCACGGGATCGTCTACGCGCGCGGCTTGGCGGACGGGCGGAAAGTTGCCTTCGTGCACGCCCGCAGCACCTACTTCCACGAGGCCGAATCGGTGATCGGCTTCGGCGAACTGAACGAACCGGGGAAGGTCACCGGGGTCCAAGGCTTCAAAAAGGCCGTCTCCAACATCAACTTCCTCTTCAACTGGGGATACGTCGACTCCGAACACATCGCCTACGCGTTATCCGGGGCGCTGCCGCAGCGGGCAAAGGGGACCTCGCCGGACTTCCCGGTTCTCGGCACCGGCCAGTACGACTGGAAAGGGTTCAACCCGAAGACACACCAGGCCGAATGGCTGCCGTTCTCGAAGCACCCGCAGGCTGAAGACCCCTCCTTCATGGTGTCCTGGAACAACAAGCAGGCACCGGAATGGGCGGCGGCCGACGACAAGTACGACTACGGGCCGGTCCAGCGCCAGCAGATGATCGCCGACCACATCCGCAACGACATCAAGGGCGGCAAGAAGATGACGATCTCCCAGCTCGTCCAGGCGATGGAGGAACCGGCGACCGAGGACCTGCGCGCCGACAAGGTCCTGCCGCTGCTCTTCAAGGCGATCGGGACGCCGAAGTCGGCGAAGGTGAAGAACGCGCTGGCGGAGCTGAAGACGTGGCGTGCCCACGGCGCCCACCGTCGCGACCTCGACCGCAACGGGGAAGACGAAGAAACGCCGGCGATCGAGCTGATGGACGCCTGGTGGCCGATTCTGCTGCAGCGCGAGTTCAAACCGGCCCTCGGCTTCAACGCCTACGAAAAGCTCACCGAAATGCTCGAAACGGGCAGCTACACCGGCGGCTCGCCGACCGAACCGAGCTTCGACGACGGTTGGTGGGGCTATGTCTCCAAGGACCTGCGCGACGTCTTCGGCCCGAAGCCGGAAGCGCCTTGGAGCCGCAAGTACTGCGGTGGCGGGGATAAGAAGAAGTGCAAGTCGATCCTCGAATCGAGCCTGAAGGAAGCGCTGAAGATCAAGCCGTCGACGATGTACGGCGGCGGCAACGGAGCCTGCGCCTCAAACCCGCAGCCGTCCTGCTTCGACGCCAACCGGCCGACCGAAACGGCGGGCATCGAACTGGGCGCGTTCCCGTTCCAGAACCGGCCGACGTTCCAGCAGGTCGTGACGCTGACTGAGCGGTTGCCTAGGTAGCACCGATACGACAAAACCTCGGGCGGCCTTCGCCAATTCGGCGGCGCTCCCGAACCTTGCGAGCGTCGAAGGAGCGCGAGGAGTGGTGGAGAGCTTCCGTCCCTTGTCAGCTTTAAATAGCTGCTTGAGAGCGTTGCTCAAAGATGGGAGCTCGCGTGAACTGGGACAGGCGAGCGGGGACACCCTCGAACGAAGGCTTCGGGACCCCGGCTCCGAAGCCCGCGGCCAATCCAGCTGCGCAACGGTCTTCGGGCGAGGGTGTCCCCGCTCGCCGCTCCGCCAAGTCTTCGTCGTCAGCCGTTCACGAACGCCAACACGAACCCGTCGTGACCCTTCGACCCCACCGTCTGGATCGTCGTCGCCGTCACCCGATCCTCCTCCGCCAGGTACTCGTGGAATTCCCTCTGCGCCGCGCTCGCCTCGTCCCCGTCCAGATCGACGATCGAGCCACCGCGGATCACGTTGTCGGCGAAGATCAGGCCGCCGGGACGGGTGTGGTCGAGCGCCCAGGCAAAGTAGGCGGGGGTGTTGATCTTGTCGGCGTCGATGAAGACGAAGTCGAAGTTGCCGGCGCCTTCGGAGGCGAGGAGGGGGAGGGTCTCGAGTGCGGCGCCGATGCGCAGGTCGACCATGTCGGCGAGGCCGGCCGCCTCGATGTTGGCCCAGGCGACCTCGGCGCGGTCGGGGTCGAACTCGAGGGTGGTGAGGAGGCCATCAGGGGGCAGGGTGCGGGCCATCGCGATCGTCGAGTAGGCGGCGAGGGTGCCGAACTCGAGGATACGCCTGGCGTCGACGGTCCGACAGAGGATCTCCAGCAGGCGTCCCTGCGGGGCCGAGACCTGGATCTCCGGCATGCCCGCCGCGGTGGTGGCGGCCAGGGCGCCCTCGAGGGCCGCGTCGGGCTGGGCGAAGAGGGTCGCCTCGACGAAGGCATCGACTGCGGTGTAGGTATCCTGTGCTGGTCGCTTCGGCATGGGGCAGATCCTGCCACGGCGGCTCCTGCGGGGTCATCGCGCCCGAATTTCCGTCCCTGCTATCTTTCTACGTCGGCCCAGTGGGCCGCGTCGTACCCTGCCGTCCGACTCATGGGACGTGTGGGGATCCTGTATTCGAGAGGAAACCGGAGCAATGAAGGTTCGAGCGTCCGTCAAGCCGATGTGCGAGAAGTGCAAGGTCATCCGCAGAAATGGTGCGGTCCTCGTCATCTGCTCAAACCCGCGACACAAGCAGCGTCAGGGCTAAGCAGATGGCACGTATCGCCGGGGTCAACATCCCCGACAACAAGCGGATCGAGATCGGACTCACCTACATCTTCGGGATCGGTCATTCGACCGCTCTCAAGATCCTCGAGGAGACGGGGATCGACCCCGGCATCCAGGGCAAAGACCTGACCGAGGACGAGACCATCAAGCTGCGCGACGCGGTCGAGAATCGCGACGTCGAGGGTGACCTCCGACGCGAGCGCTCGCAGAACGTCAAACGGCTGATGGAGATCGGCTCCTACCGCGGTCTGCGTCATCGTCGCGGCCTGCCGGTCCGGGGCCAGCGCACGAAGACCAACGCGCGCGGCCGCAAGGGCCCGAAGCGGCTGAGCATCGCGGGCAAGAAGAAACCCAGGTAGGAGAGAAGAGTGGCGGAGAAAAAAGGCTCCAAAGGGCGCAAAGGTCGTCGCGTCAAAAAGAACATCTCGTACGGCCAGGCGCACATCAAGAC
>JAFDWG010000121.1 GCA_018268605.1 Actinomycetota bacterium
GCCGAGCTGGACCGCCTGGGACATCTCCGGGGCAACCTCCTCGGCGATCAGGTGTAGGGCCATGTCGATGCCGGCCGAGACGCCGGCGGCGGTGAGGTACTTGCCGTCCTCGACCCAGCGGCTGGTGACGGGCTCGGCGCCGAAGGCGCGCAGGTCCTCGAGGTTCTGCCAGTAGGTCGTCGCCCGTCGACCCTCGAGGAGGCCCGCGGCGCCCAGCACCAAAGCGCCGGTGCACACCGAGGTCGTCCGGCGGGTGCGCTCGTCGGTCGCCCGGACCCAGTCGAGCACCGCGGCGTCGGTGGTGAGCGGCCGGGTGCCGGAGCCGCCGGGGACGAGGAGGATGTCGGCCGCGGGCGCCTCATCGAGGCCGAAGTCGGCGATCAGGCGCAGCCCGCCGTCTTCGGTCTGCACCTCGCCTGCCTCCTTGCCGACGAAGGTCACCTCCCACCCCGGCACGTGGCGCAGCACGTCGTAGGGGCCGATCGCGTCGAGCGCGGTGAGGCCGTCGAAGATCAGGATCGAGACTGCCGTCGTCTGAGTCATGAGAGTCATGGTGGCGGCCGGCGTGGGGATGCGCCAGTGGCAGGAAAGACAATGTCCGCATGATTCCTGCCATCATGACCGGTATGCCGCGCACCGGCGCTCCGCAGATCCGCCAGGGCTCCCACCGGGTCGTCGCGCTGTGCCTTCCCGGCACGGTCGCCTTCGACCTGACCGCTCCGGCGCAGGCGTTCCGCCTCGCCCATGACGCCGACTACGCCCCCCACTACGGCTTCTCGACCTGCTCCATCGACGGTGGGCCCGTGACCACCACCACCGGCTTCAAGATCGGGGTGGAGGCGGGCCTGGGCGCCTTGCGCCGGGCCGACACCGTCGTCGTCCCCGGCTACTACGCGATCCACGAGCCGCCGCCGCCGGCCGCGACCAAGGCCTTACGCGCGGCGGCACGACGCGGCGCCCGGGTGATGTCGGTCTGCACCGGGGCGTTCGCCCTCGCCGCGGCGGGGGTGCTCGACGGCCGTCGCGCCGCCACCCACTGGGCCTGGGCGGGCGAGCTGGCGTCCCTCTACCCGAAGGTCGAGGTCGATCCCGAGGTCCTCTTCGTCGATGAAGGCCAGGTCCTCACCTCGGCCGGCCTCAGCGCCGGGATCGACCTCTCCCTCCACGTCATCCGGCGCGACCACGGCGCCGCCTGCGCCGACCGCGTCGCCCGGCAGATGGTCGCCGCGCCTCACCGAGACGGCGGCCAGGCCCAGTTCTTCCGCGCGCCGGAGGACGATCGCGCGAGCGCCGATGACTCCCTGGAGGCGACCCGCGACTGGGCCCGCGAGCGACTCGCCGAGCCGCTGACCGTCGAGGCGATGGCTCGCCACGCCAACGTCAGCCCGCGCACCTTCGCCCGCCGCTTCCGCGAGGAGACCGGGACTACCCCGCTTCAATGGCTGCTCGCCCGCCGTGTCCTCGAGGCCCGTCGCCTCCTCGAGGAGTCCGACCTGCCCGTCGAGGCGATCGCGACCGAGGCCGGCTTCGGCAACGCCGCCTCCCTGCGCGACCACTTCCGCCGCGCCACCGCGACCACCCCGACCGCCTATCGCCGCACCTTCCAGGCGCACTGACCGGTGACACGAACCAGTGACAGAACCGCTACATCTCACGCAACTCCGTGTTCAAGACTGCTCCGACCCGTGAAGATCGCGCCATCCCGCTACTCTCTCCAACTCCTTTGAGGCGTCTGCTCTCGTCCGCACTTCTGCTGCTCGCCATCGTCGGCGGCACCCTGCTCCTGGCGGGGCAGTCGACGACGCCTGCCGCCGCGGCGGCGACCGCCCAGCCGCCGACGCGGCCCGGCTTCTTCCCGCGCGCGCCGAAAGGCTTCTTCGGGATCGTGCCCCAGACGCCGGTCACCGAAAAGGACGCCAAGTACATGGCCGCCGGGGGAATCGAAGCGATCCGCGCCCCACTGATCTGGCCCGCGGTGCAGCCGACCCGCAATGGCCCGTACAACTGGGGTGCCTTCGACCCGATCGTCGAAGAAGCGGCTCGCCAAGGCCTCTCTGTGCTGCCGTTCGTCATCGCCACGCCAAAGTGGCTCGCGAAGAAGGAAACGGCGCTGCCGATCGGCAACGCGACCCAGCGCAAGGCCTACGTCAAGTTCCTCCGCGCGGCGGTCGAACGCTACCGGCCAGGTGGCCAATTCTGGATCGAACACTCACCGAAGAAGATCCACGAAGAACAGGTCAAAGAGCAGCAGGGGCCTGTCTACGAACTTCCCGGCGCGCGGCTAAAGCCGATTCCCAAGCCGATGCCCATCAAGACCTGGCAGGTCTGGAACGAGGCCAACTTCTTCTACTTCGCCTACCCGGTGGACCCGATCTCCTACGCGAAGTTGCTGAAACTCTCGACGCCGGTGATCAAACGCGCCGAGCCCGGCGCGAAGGTGATCCTGACGGGCCTCTTCGGCAGGCCCAACGCGGGTGCAAAACGCGGGATGGCGGCGTCCCAGTTCCTCCAGCGGATCTACGCGGTGCCGGGGATCAAGCGCTACTTCGATGGGGTCGCGCTCCACCCGTACGCGATCGACTCCGAACAGTTGGAAGAACTGGTCGAGGAAATGCACGACGTGACGGTCGAAAACCATGACCGGGTGCCGCTGTACATCACCGAGATGGGCTGGGGCTCGCAGAACGACTTCCACATCAACGCCTTTGAGCATGGCGTGCAGGGCCAGGTCGAAGAACTTCGCAACGCCTACGCCTACCTGCTGCAGAACCGCACCAGGCTCGACCTCAAACAGGTCTATTGGTTCTCCTGGAAGGACCTCCCCGAATCGTGCACGTTCTGCGACTCGGTCGGATTGTTCAAGTCCGGGACCCGTTTCGTCGCGAAGCCCGCATGGCGAGCCTTCGTCGCGATCACCCACGGGCGCACGCATCCCTGAGCACGATTCGAAGCTTCCCCTCGAACGCCACCGCGGCAGCGTAGCCCTCGTCGATCTGAAGCTGGTGGGCGACGATCGTCGGTCCCGGCGGTGGGCCGGCGAGCCCTGAGCCGACGCACTTGACCCGGGCCTCATGTCGGGTCCAGGCGGAGTAAAAGATCGCTTCGCGCTCCGACTCCGGGGCGGTGCCCAGAGCCTCGGCGTCGGATCGAGGCAACCATCGTTCGGCCAGGCGGACGAGGTCGCGCCGCGGACGTAGTCTCTCCACGTCTATGCCGATGTCGACCTCGCCCGATGCGATCGCGATCAGCGCCAGGCCGCCCGAGTGGGACAGGTTGAACGAGAGGCGGCCTCGGTCGCGGGCGAGCCGCGGCTTCCCGTTGCGGTCGCGGGCGAGCTCCGGAGGTGCCGTCCCGGGTAGATAGTCGGCGAGAAGCGCGTCGAGGGCTGCTCGTGCCGCGTCCCGGGAGCCTTTCTCCGGGACCCGGACACGCCAGACGTGGACTTCGTCAGATTTCGGTGGCGTCCGTGCGATCTTCATCTATCCCTAAGAACCTTCAGATGCAATCCAGTATCCAATGACCGTAGACATGGCTGTGAACAAGATGAAGGTGACCAAGTCATCAACGGTGGCGGGGGCCATGTGGTTGGTCCTGCCGACTTACAACGAGGCCGACAACATCGAGGACTTCGTCGCTGCTGTCCGTGCCGTCCTCCCGTCCGGCGGGCGGATCCTGATCGTCGATGACAACTCGCCGGACGGCACCGGGCGCATCGCCGACCGCATCGCCGCGCAGAGCGAGGGGGCCGTCGAGGTGCTCCATCGTCCGCACAAGGAGGGGCTCGGGGTCGCCTACATCGACGGTTTCCGTCGGGCGCTGGAGAGCGGCGCGAGCCTCGTCTGTCAGATGGACAGCGACTTCTCGCACGATCCGGCCGACATCCCCAGGCTGATCGCGGCCTCCGCCGACGCCGACCTCGTGATCGGCTCGCGGTACGTGAAGGGGGGCGGGGTCACCGACTGGGGTCTCACGCGGCGCTTCATCAGCCGGGGTGGCAGCACCTACGCACGTCTGATCCTGGGCCTTCACCTCCGCGACCTGACGGGCGGGTTCAAGTGCTGGCGCCGTGAGGCGCTGGAAGCGGTCCATCTCGACACCGTCCCGGCCCACGGATATGCCTTTCAGATCGAGACCACCTACCGGGTCGTGCAGGCGGGTCTGACGGTAAAGGAGGTGCCGATCTTGTTCCGCGACCGCCGCGCAGGGACCTCGAAGATGAGCCGCCGGATCGTGTTCGAGGCGATCTGGCAGGTTCCGACCCTACGGCTGGGAAAGTGACGTAGGGCGGGCCGCGCCGCCGCTTTCGATAGCGTCAAGCCATATGGCGCGACGCGTCCTGATCACCGGTGGAGCGGGGTTCGTCGGCTCGAACCTCGCAGTGTCCTTGGCCGCTCGTCATCCCGAGTGGGAGATCGTCGCGCTCGACAACCTTTATCGGCGAGGTTCAAAGCTGAATCTACCGCGACTCGCCGATGCTGGAGTGGAGTTCGTCGAAGGCGACGTGCGTGAGCCCGGGGACCTGGCGAAGGTGACCAGTCTCGACGCGATCGTCGAGTGCTCGGCTGAGCCCTCGGTCATGAGCGGCGTCGACGGAGACACCGGATACCTGGTCCATACGAACCTCACCGGCGCCTACAACTGCCTCGAGTTGGCGCGGCGCGACTCGGCCTTCTTCGTCTTCCTCTCAACCAGCCGCGTGTATCCGGTGGAGCCGCAGGTCGACCTACGGTTGGACGAGGGGGAGACGCGCTTCGAGCTCGCCTCCCAGCAGGACGTCCGCGGAGTGTCGCCGGCAGGGATCTCCGAGGAGTTCCCCTTGGAGGGCGCGCGGACGCTTTACGGTGCGACGAAGCTCGCCGCCGAGCTGCTCGTCGAGGAGTACCGAGCCTCACTCGGCGTCCCCGCGGTGATCGACCGCTTCGGCGTGATTGCCGGTCCGTGGCAGATGGGAAAGGTGGACCAGGGGGTATTCACCCATTGGATGCTCGCCCACTACTTCCGCAACCCGCTCTCCTATATCGGGTTCGGAGGGCATGGAAAACAGGTCCGCGACCTCCTTCATGCCCTCGACCTGGTCGATTTGGTCGAGCGACAGCTGCTCGACCAGGAGAAGTGGGACGGCCAGACCGTGAACGCGGGCGGCGGCCGCGAGTGCAGCCTCTCGTTGCTGGAGACGACGGCGATCTGCCAGAAGCTCACCGGCAACGAGGTCGAGATCACGCCCGTGGCCGAGACCAGGCAGGGCGACGTCCCTATATATCTTTCCGACTGCGCAAGGCTGTTCGAGCTCGATGAGTGGCGCCCACAACGGAGCGCCGAAGATGTCCTTCGCGACATAAAGGACTGGATCGACACGGATCCGGAGCGGATCGCCAAAGCGCTTGAAATCAAGGCCCCCGCGGGGGGGAAGGAGTAAGACTGTGCCCGTAGCGATCATCACGGGGGCCGGGGGCCTGATCGGCTCCGAGGCCGTCGACCACTTCATCGGCCAGGGCTTCGACGTGGTCGGGATCGAGAATGATATGCGGGCCCGCTTCTTCGGACCCGAGTCCTCGACCTCCCACGTCACCCAGCGCCTCGTCGAGGAGCACGAGAACTTCAAGTGGGAGAACGTCGACATCCGTGACGCCGCCGAGGTGGAGCGGATCTTCCGCGACCATGCCGGCCAGACCGAGCTGGTGATCCACACGGCGGCCCAGCCGTCCCACGACTGGGCCGCGTCAGAGCCGCAGACCGACTTCGGAGTCAATGCGAACGGTACGCTGAACATGTTGGAGGCGGCACGCGCCCACGCTATCGACGCCCCCTTCATCTTCACCTCGACGAACAAGGTTTACGGGGACACGCCGAACCGGCTGCCGCTGCAGTCGCTCGAAAAGCGGCTCGAACTCCCCGATGACCACCCCTACTACAAGGGCATCGACACCTCCATGTCGATCGACGGCTCCACCCATTCGCTCTTCGGAGTCTCGAAGGCGGCAGCCGACCTGCTGGTCCAGGAGTACGGCTACTACTTCGACATGCCGACGGTGTGCTTCCGTGGGGGCTGTCTGACCGGGCCGCAGCACGCCGGCGCCAAGCTGCATGGGTTCCTCGCATACCTGATGAAGTGCACCGTCACCGGCACGCATTACACGATCTTCGGATATGAGGGCAAACAGGTTCGCGACAACATCCACAGCGCCGACCTGATCGCTGCGTTCGATGCGTACCGGAAGAACCCGAAGCCCCATGCCGTCTACAACATCGGCGGCGGCCGCTTCTCGAACTGCTCGATGCTCGAGGCGATCGAGGTCTGTGAGCGGGTCTCCGGGAAGACGCTCTCCTGGGAGATGGGCGAGGCGCCGCGGATCGGCGACCATCGCTGGTGGATCTCCGACCTGGCTCCATTCGAAGCCGACTACCCAGACTTCGGACTGCGTTACGGGATCGACGAGATCTTGCAGGAGATGTACGAGCAGAACCTCGAGCGCTGGACGGCGGCCCCCGCATGAGATTCTCGGTGGTGATGCCGGCCCAGAACGAGGAGGGGTCGGTCGGCGCTACGGTAGAAGGCCTCGTCACCACCCTGGAGGAGGCGGAGATCGATTACGAGATCGTCGTCGTCAACGACGATTCCGAAGACTCCACCGAAGCCGTCATCGCGGCCATCGGCGCGCAGAACCCGCGTGTGCGGGTCCATAAGTCTCACTACGACCGCGGCTTCGGCAACGCGATCCGCGCCGGTCTCGACGTCTTCGAGGGCGATGCCGTGGCGATCGT
>JAFDWG010000122.1 GCA_018268605.1 Actinomycetota bacterium
TCAACGTCACCAAGGGCGCGGACCTGGTCAAGCACTACGAGAGCGAGTTCGCCCCACGACAGTTCTGCAGCAACTGCGGCTCGGCTCTGTACGACGACCTGGGCGGCAAATTCTACGTCGCCGCGGGCCTCATGCGGGAGCTCGACATGAATCCCGAATTCCACCTCCAGGTCGCCTTCAAGGCGCCGTGGGAGGTCATCGGCGACGACGCGCCGCAGTTCGACGAAAACCCGCCCGCGTGAAGATCCGCGCCGCCGTCCTGGAGGAGTTCGGGGCACCGCTCGCCGTCCAGGACGTCGACCTCGCCGGCCCCGAGGCCGGCGAGGTCCTGGTGCGTCTGCACGCCTGCGGCGTGTGTCACACCGACATGTATTCCGCCTCGGGGGTCGACCCGTCCGGCTACGCGCCGTGCGTGCTCGGCCACGAGGGCGCGGGCGTGGTCGAGGAGATCGGCGAGGGCGTCACGTCGGTGGTGCCAGGGGACCACGTGGTGACCCTGTTCTCGCCGCAGTGCGGCGAGTGCGTCAACTGCCGCTCGGGGCGGACCAACATCTGCCTGGCGATCCGCGAGCAGCAGAATCTCGGCTACCTGCCCGACGGGACGACCCGCCTCTCCCGCGATGGCGAGCCACTGCGCCACTTCATGGGCTGCTCGACCTTCGCCGAGGCGACGGTGATGCCGGAGATCGCCCTGGCGAAGGTCGATCCAGAGTCCCCCCACGCGGCCAACGCCCTCTTTGCGTGCGGCCTCTCCACCGGTCTTGGCGCGGCGATGTTCCGCGCCAAGGTCTTCGAGGGCTCGACCGCGGTCGTCTTCGGCCTGGGCCTGGTCGGCCTCGGCGCCGTGGCCGGCGCCCGCCTGATGGGCGCCGAGCGGATCATCGCCGTCGACCTCTCCGAGGACCGCCTCAAGCACGCCGAGCACCACGGTGCCACCGACCTCTGGGTCGGTGGGGAAGGCGTGGTCGACCGTGTGCTCGAGGAGACCGGCGGCTTCGGCGCCGACTTCACCTTCGAGGCGACCGGCAACGTCAACGTCATGCGCCAGGCGGTCGAGTCGGCCCGGATCGGCTGGGGAACGGTCTGCGTGACCGGGGTCGCCGGCCGCGGCGAGACCCTCGACGTCGTTCCCCGCTACCTGATCACCGGTCGCACCGTGATGGGCGCCTCCTTCGGCGGCGTCAAAGGCCGTGAGCAGGTCCCCCAGCTGGTCGATCGCTACCTGAAGGGCGGGATCGACGTCGATGCGCTGATCTCCCATCGCACGACGCTCGACGAGATCAACACCGGGTTCGACCTGATGCACGAGCAGGACGGCATCCGCACGGTCGTCGAGTACGTCTGAGGCGGCGCCGAGGATGAATCTCGAACGGACCGAGAGCGAGGGCTGGCTCTCGAACGCCTATCTGATCGACGACGGCGAAGGCACCGGCGTGCTGATCGACGGCAACGGAGTCGCGGCACCGCTGCTCGAGGCCGTCGACCGGCGCGGACTCCGGGTCCCCGCAATCCTGCTGACGCACCACCACGTCGACCACGTCGTGCTCGACGGCTACCGCGATCTCGGGGCTGAGATCTACGCCCATCCGCTCACCGCGGGTGAGCTCCCGGGCGTCGCCGCCAAGCCCCTGGCGGACGGGGAGGTCGTGGACTTCGGCGGCCTCTCGATCGAATGTCTACACACGCCGGGGCATGCCCACGGGCACCTCTCCTTCTTGGTCGACGAGGCCGACATCTTTACCGCCGATGTCCTGTTCCGCGGGACGGTCGGGGGCACGCGCGCGCCCCAGGCGACCGGCCTCGCCGACCTCCGCCGCTCGCTCGAACGCCTGCTGGCGCTTCCGCCGACGACGCGCGTGCACCCGGGACACCGCCAGCCGACCACGATCGGGGAGGAGCTCGAAACCAACATCTTCGTCAGCGCCCTGCTCGGCAAGGAGACGCCCGATGGCGTTGCCTGCACGGTGGGCGGCGAACCGGCCGAGCTGTTGCTCTTGGGACCGGACTACGACGGCACGAACAAGGCATGGGTCAGATTCGCCGCGGACGGGGAGGAGGCCATCGTCGGCGGCTCGCAGGTGGTTCGTCCGGATCAGGGTCCGACCTGAGGTCTCGACAGGACGGCACGGCAGTGGGTCGCGAACTCGCGCGCCCTGCGGGTCGGGCGCACCGAGCTCAGGCGGGCGATGCAGACCCTTATCGACGGGGGATCCCCGCTGAGCCGAAGGGCCGTGATCGGGCGGCCCTCATAGCTCAGGTCGCCAGGTGGCCGGCTGATCAGGAGGGCGTAGCCGAGCCCTCGCCCGACGAGCGATCGAACCAGCTCATAGCTGCTGGTCCGATGGCGGATCACCGGCTCGAGCCCGGCCGCGCTGAAGACGCTGAGCAGGTATTCGGCGCTCGGTGGCACGTCGAGCAGCATCATGTCCTCGGCGGCGAGGTCGGCGAGGTCGACTTCATCGGCGGCCGCGAGCCGATGGTCGGCGCCGACCAGGGCGTAGGGGATGGCCTCGTAGAGCGGTTCGAGCTCGATATCGGAGGGGATGTCGAGGTCGTAGACGAGCGCGAGCTCGCAGCGACCGTCGCGTAGAGCCCGATCGATCTCGGGCATCGGCCCCTCGAAGAAGTCCAGCTCGATCGAAGGGAATCGACCTCGGAACGACTCGAGCAAGCCCGGCAGCAGGAACGGAGCCGCGGTCCTGAAGCAGCCGACCGCAAGCCGGCCCACCACCTCGCTTCCTTCGGCGGTCCCGGAGGCGGCGACGTCCTCGGCATGGGCCAGGAGGTCCCGAGCGGCGGGCAGGAAGCGCGCGCCCGCCTCGGTGAGGGCGAGACCTCGGGACGATCTGCGGACGAACAACTGGGTACCGAGCGCGCCCTCCAGCTGGCTCACGCCGAGGGAGATCGCGGACTGGGAGACCCCGAGATTTCCGGCGCCGCCGGTCATCGTGCCGCTCCCGGCCGCGGCGACGAAGAATTCGAGATGCCTGAGGTTCAGCGGCTCCATAAGCATTTCCGATGGTAATCAAAAGCGATATCGGGTTTACGGGTGGAGCTTCGGGCGCGACGATGCGCCCATGCGGTCCCGGTGGGAGAGAGGTGCGTAATGCTCATGCTCGAGGAGCATCCGTATCCCGAGGACCGTACGGACCCCTTTGCCCTCGATGTCCTCGCCGAGCCGTACGAGTTCCATGCATGTCTGCGTGAGCTCGGGACCGTCGTACACCTGACGCGCCACGACGTCCTAGCGGTGGCCCGCCATGACGACGTCCAGGCCGCGCTCGGCGATCCGGAGACCTTCTGCTCGAGTGCCGGAGTCGGCCTTGCGGATTTTCGTCGCGAAGAGCCCTGGCGGCCGCCCAGCCTGCTGCTCGAGGCCGACCCGCCGGCCCACACGAAAGCCCGCCACGTGATCACCCAGGTCCTCAGCCTGGCCGTGGTCCGGGGGCTCAGGGAGACGTTCGCCGCCCAGGCCGAGGGCTTGGTGGAGGCACTGGTCGAGCGGCAGGAATTCGACGGTGTCCGCGACCTGGCCGCGGCTTTTCCTCTGAAGGTCTTCCCGGATGCCGTCGGTCTACCAGAGCAGGGCCGGGAGAACCTGCTCCCCTACGGTTCCATGGCCTTCAACGGGTTCGGCCCGAGAAACGTGCTGTTCGAGAGGGCGATGGCGGGCGGTGAGCCGGTCAAGGAATGGATCGCGCGGCACTGCGAACGGGAGGCGCTGAAAGACGACGGCCTCGGTGCCCGCATTCATGAGGTGGCCGCGGCCGAAGGCTACGAAGCTGCCGAGGCGTCGCTGCTCGTCCGCTCATTTCTCTCGGCAGGCGTGGACACCACCGTGCACGCCCTGGGCAACGCCCTCTATTGCCTGGCATCGTATCCCGACCAGTGGGAGATCCTGCGTGGCGACCCCGACCGGGCCCGCCATGCCTTCGAGGAGACGGTGAGGTTCGAATCACCGGTGCAGACCTTCTTCCGCACGACGACGCGGTCGACGGAACTCGACGGTGTCGAGGTTCCCGGGGGGGTCAAGGTCCTGCTCTTCCTCGCCTCGGCGAATCGAGATCCGCGGCGATGGACGGACGCGGACCGATTCGACATCTGCCGCGAGGCGCGAGGGCACGTCGGCTTCGGCTCGGGTATCCACGCCTGCGTCGGACAGATGATGGCCCGGCTCGAGGGAGAAGTGGTTCTGCAGGCGCTCGCCAGGCAGGTCGAGCGGATCGAGCTCGCCGGCGAACCCGTTCGGCAGCTGAACAACACGCTGCGGGGATTCGAGTCGCTCCCGGTCGCTGTGGTCGGGTCGTAGGTGGGATCTGTGCCACGGGTCAGTTTCATCGATGCCGACGGCTCGGAGACGACGGCGACGGCGGCGTCCGGGCAGAGCCTGATGGAGGCCGCGATCGCCAACGGGATCGACGGGATCGTCGCCGAGTGCGGCGGGAACATGATGTGCGCGACCTGCCATGTCTACGTCGACGAGCCCTGGGCGGACCGGTTGCCCCCGCGCTCTCCGGTCGAGGACGAGATGCTCGGTGAGACGGTCTGTCCGCGCCGAGCCGGCAGCCGCCTGTCCTGCCAGATACGAGTCGACGAAGATCTCGACGGGCTCGTGGTGGAACTCCCCGAGGCTCAGGTCTGAGCTCAGGTTCTTCGTCTTCTGCTGCCCACAATTGATAGTTTTGTATGCAGCTTACGTTCTCTGGGAAGGAGAGGTTGATGGCGGTCGAAAGCGATGTCCGCGTGGTCGCGGGGGAGCTCCCCGGGGAGCCCGTTCCCTATCTGGTGCCCGCCGGCAGCGGCCGGGCCCATCTGCTGCTGGGCCAGGTCGGCAGGGTCCTGACCGGGGCGGAGGAGACCGCGGGGGTGATGTCGGCGACCACGCTCTCCGGCCCCGCGAGCCAGCCGATCCCGCTTCATTTCCACGAGGTCGAGGATGAGTACTTCTTCTGCGTGCGCGGCAAGATCCAGGTCTGGGCCGACGAGGAGAGCCGCGTCCTTGCCCCCGGCGACATCGCCATCGTCCCGGCAGGCACCCTGCACGCCTACGCGACGCTCGCCCACGACAGCATGTTCATGGGCCCGATCACGCCCGGGGGCTGGGATCGCTTCTTCGACTTCTGCGGCAGCCCCTACGATCAGCCGCTCTACCCGGCGGTCGACGCCGGCCCGCCGCCGTTCGAGAAACTCGGCGCCGCGCAGGAGCGGTTCAAGATGACCTTTGTCCGCGACGGCGCCTACGCGGAGCCACGAAGTGACGCCGCTGACGAAACGCTGCCCGGCCAGGTCACCCCCTATTTCCTCCGCGCCGGCGAGGGGCCGCGGCACCTGCTCTTCGGCCAGGTCACCTTCCAGCTGGTGACCGGGGCCGAGTCCGACGGCAAGGTCGCGATGACGGTGACCGAGGGGCCCGGCGGCGCTGAGACCCCGGACCACCGTCACCTCGCCGCGACCGAGGGCATCTACTGCCTCGACGGGCGGCTGAAGCTGCGGATCGACGGCGCCGAGACCGAGCTGATCGGCGGCGACTTCGCCGCGATTCCGCCCGGCACCTCCCACGGCCTCGCGGTCGCCTCCGACTTCGCCCGCTGGGCGACGATCTACGGGCCCGCAGGCCCGGAGCGCCTGGCCGAGCTCGGCGGCGCCGTTGCCGAGCAGAAGATCTTCCCGCCCCTTGGGGAGGCGCCGGGGACCGACGCCGACAAGCTGCGCTCGGCCGCGGCGAGCACCGGCACCGAGTTCAGCAGCTGAGCGTCATACGGCGACCGAGACGAGCAGTCTCACGGCGAGGATGAGCAAGGCGCCGCCTAGCAGCCGTCGGATCGAAGGGCCTGCCATCTTGCGGGCGATCCAGGCACCCAGTTGAGCACCCGGGACGACGCCGATCGCGAGCGGGACCGCGATCGCGAGCCCTGATCCCGAGCTGAAGGTTCCGCCGAGCAGGTGGGTGACAGTAGCGGCCCCGGTGGCGAAGGTGAGGACGAAATGTGAGGTCGCCGCAGCGATGTGCGTCGGAAACCCCAGCGTGCCGACCAGGATCGGCACGTGGATGACGCCGCCGCCGATCCCCAGGAAGCTGGAGGCGAAGCCGACCAGGGCGCTGTAGGCGGAGCCGCGCCGAAGCGGGACCCAGTAACGGTAAGAGTTGCCATCGCGATCCACCATCTGTCGCTCCACCGTGTTCCCGCGCGGTCGCGGACGCTCGGCGTGCGGACGGAGCCGGGTCACGAAGCCGGCGGTGGCCGCGAGGGCCGCGGCCATGATCGCGTCGAAGACCCGGACCGGGACGAGATGGACCGCCAGCGCGCCGAGGACCGAGCCAGGGATCGCGGCCAGGGCGAAGCGGATGCCGGCGTCGTAGTCGATCCGACCGAGCCGACCGTAGGCGAGCGACCCCGAGAGGGCGTTGAAGAAGACGACGAAGAGACTGATCGAGGTCACCGTCGCCGGGGAGAAGTTCGGGTACAAGATCAGAAGCAGGGGCGTCAAGATGAAGCCGCCACCGGCTCCCACCAGCGTCCCGAACGTTCCCACGGCGACGCCGACGACGAGGAGCAGCGGCCAGGTCACCTGATCGCGGAGACGCTCATGCCGGCATGCTGCGCGTCACTGGAACCTCAACCCCGCCTCGCGCATCGCATCGACCCGTCGCTGCGGTGCATCAGGCGCGAGCTCTCCCGGGCGGTAGGTCACCGAACGGATCACGCCG
>JAFDWG010000123.1 GCA_018268605.1 Actinomycetota bacterium
GCCGCCAGGTCAAAGTGGGCGACCGCGAGGTCCACCTGGCGAAGAAAGAGTTCACCCTGGTGCGCGTCCTCGCCTCCGACCCCACCCGCGTCTTCAGCAAGGACGAACTGCTCCGTGACGTCTGGGGCTTCAAGGCCCCCGCCGGCCGCACTCGCACCCTCGACTCCCACGCCTCCCGCCTCCGCCGCAAACTCGACCCCGAGGACCACAAGTACGTGATCAACTGCTGGGGAATCGGCTATCGGTTGGTGGACGGGTAGGCCGAGCGTCGACGTCTGAGCATGAGGATCTTGCGGGCCGGGCTCTACGCGGGCCCCAGGTCGATGTGGGGGTTACGGCCCAGGCACCCGGATCTCGCCTGCCGGTTCGCCGTTGACCAGGACCTTGTAGGCACGTGCGCGATCCGTGAAACCTCCGCCACGACTGATGCGAAGCTGCCCGCCCTGCATCGGGAGATCATCCCACCGGAGGCACCCGACCGCTTGGGTCGACCGGGATGACGGAAGCGCCGCAGACCGGCGTGTGGAGATCCACCGATTCCGCCGAGCCTGGTCTCGGACAGCCTGACGAGATGGTCGATCAGGGTCCCGAGAGTCCACCGCCCGAGCTTTTGGCGGTCATCGCGAACCTGGCGCGATACCACCACCAGCACGAGCAGTTCTACGCGCAGTCGCCGCTGCGGGACGCGGTGGCCTTGGAGGCTCACTCGCGGGCGCTTAAGGCCCTGGGGGCGCACTGGAGCGAGGCGCGGCCGGCGGAGAGCTCGATGCCGAATCCCTACGCAGGTGCCGACGATCTGAACGCGCCCGGACTGGTAGCCGCCAACGGGGTCCTCTTCATGGAAGGGGGCGAAGAACCCGCCGAGCTGGCGCGCCTGAAGGGGGAGCTGCGGTCGCTCGCGGAGGGCGTCGATGGCACCGGAGCCTGGCTGGCAGAGGCGATGGAGCAGTCCTGGCAGGTGCTCGGCGCGCTGGTCGCCTACCCGGCGCTCGCCGACGTGCTGGGGGAGCGTCACCAGATCGTCGTCAACGACTCTCTGGCCGCGGGGATGCAGACGATGATCGCGCGACTTTTGAGGAGGGCGCTCGATCTCCTCGCCCAGGTCGACCTCTCACCGCCGAGCCTGCGGGAGGATCTCGCCGGGGCACGCGTCGCGCCCGGCTACCTGCTGTCGGCGTCCGAGCTGATCGACCGGGCCGCCGACCTACTCGCCGAATCGGCGACGCTGGTCCACGAAAACGAGCGCCGGTGGCGCCTGTTCTCCGCCCGGGTGGCGGAGCTGTCGGTGGTCGGCGCCCACCCAGGTTCGCCGACCACCTGACGCTGACCCCGGACTACTTGGCCTCTTTGGCCGGGACTTCGAAATGGAGCAGGGAGAGGCTGGTGCTGATGCCCTGCGCGCCGTCGTCGGCGAGCCGGGTCGCGGACTCCTCGCCGATCTTCATCGCCGACTCGAGCGTCTCCGCCAGCAGCTTGGTGATCTGCTTCCAGCCGTCCTCGTCGAGGTTGAGCGGGGTGCGGGAGATGTGCGTGTCGGTGCGCGAGTCGATCGTGCCCTCGATCATCGCGGCGGTGGCGTCCTGGCCGATCGCCTCGAGGATCACGCCGTCGATGCCCTTGCGGGCCGAGGCCGGGATCTTGGCCCAGTCGGCGTCGCTGAAGAAGGCACGCTCGGTGGCGCGGTAGAAATGCTCGACGGCGCCGCGGCGCGGCTCCGTTTTCACGAGTTCGACGCAGTCGTATTCGAGCAGCGTTTTGACGTGGTAGCTGACGTTGCCGAGCGGCTCGTCGAGCTCCTGGGCGAGCTGGTTGGGGCTGGAGATACCCCGGTTCAGCGAGGTCAAGATGCGCACGCGGAGGGGATGGGCGAGCGCCTTGGCCAACTGCTGGGTGATTCCCTCGGGGGTCGTTCGAGTCTGAGCCAATGGAATGGTCTCCTTTTTAGGGTGGGGGGCGGGACTGAAGCGAGGACGGGCGGGCGCCAGCCGTTCGGGGGGAAGGCGCGGGTCCGAGCGTTAAGTATTTCAAAACGCCCTGCGGATTCGTGGCCGCGAGGGAAGTTAATCCGTCACACGGAAGCCCAGGCGGATTTTCTCGCTTTGAGCGGCCGGGGAGTTTCGCGGAGGGGGGAGAGTTTGGCTCTCCTGGCCCTTGAGGCGGCATGTGGATCGACGATGTGTCTGCCTATCTCGCCGCCTTGTCGCCGGCGCGGACGGCCTGGTGGCCCGCGCTCGGTGGGGCGGGCGCGACCTTCGCCGCCGCCGTTCGGGACGGCCGGCGGCGGAGAACCGCGTTGAACGAGCGCCTGCACGAGCTGCGCCGGCCACTGCAGGCGCTGGCGCTGATGGCGCCGCCCGGCTCCCGGCCGCCGGGCGAGGACGGGCCGGTGGAGATGGCCGCGGCGGCCCTGGCGGCGCTCGAACGGGAGATCAACGGTGAGCGGGAGGCGGCGTCGAACGCCGTTGTCGCGCTGCGGCCGCTGCTGGAGGCGGCGCGACGCCGCTGGCGGGCGCAGGCGGCGATGTCCGGAGTCGGCCTGACCGTGTGCTGGGACGCCGACGAGGCTGCCGTCGAGGGCAGCCGCCTGGAACTGGCCGCCGCCCTCGACAACCTGATCGCGAATGCGCTCGAGCACGGCGGCACCAAGGTCGAGCTGGTCGCCGAGCTGGTGGGCGACCGGGTCTGCCTGGCGGTCGTCGACTCGGGGAACGGGGCGGGCCGGCGGGCCAGACAGCGCGAGGCGGTGCTGAAGGGTCGCGAGGCGCGACGCCGGCGCGGCGCTCGCGGCCCGCTCGGTCGCCTCTCCGGCAAGGCCCGGCACGGCCATGGCCTGCGCCTGGTCCGCCGCACCGCGGCACGCCACGGCGGGGCTTTTGCGCTGCACGAAGGCGAGTGTGGGACGAGCGCCGTGCTGGAGCTGCCACTGGCGACGCGCCCCGCCCGGCCGGGAGGGCGGCGATGAGTCGGCGCGCACGGGCGATCGCCTTCGGCGTCGGCGCTCTGGTGGCCGCGATCGCGGCGGGGGTGATCGCCGACGGGTACGGCAAGAGCGTCGCCCGTGGATACGGGGCGCTCCGCCCGGTCTTGGTCGCCGCGGCCCAGCTGCCGGCGGGCAAGCCGGTGTCCCCGTCCGTCGCCGAGGCGGACCTCGAGGTGCGCCGAGTCCCGAGCCGCTTCGTCCCGGCCGGAGCGCTGGGAGATCCCGCCGAAGCGCTCGGCCTCGTCCCCGCCGCGCCGATCCCGAGCGGTGCCTACCTGCTTGCCGCGCAATTACGGCCGCCGCGGACGCACCATTCAGGACCGCGGCTCTCCGGCGGTCGGCGACCGGTGGAGATCACCGTCGGGGGCGCCGAAGCACTCGGCCTGGGCGGGGCCTCGCCGGTCGGCTCGCGGGTCGACGTCGTCGTCACCACCGAACCGCGGGACGGCGGCATCGGTCGCACGTATGTGGCGGCGGCGGGGGTGCCGCTGCTCGGGCTCGGGCCCTCGGCGGAAGGCGATGCCGGCGGCCTGGTCGAGGCGACCCTCGGGCTGACCCGACCGCAGGCTCTGCGGCTGATCGCCGCCGAGAGCTTTGCCCGTCAGGTCACCGTGATGCCGCGGGGCGGCCGATGAGCGCGCGCGAGCGACATATCGCCGAGGTCGCGGCGAGCCTTCGCGGACGCCTGGTGGAGCGTCGTCGGACCGAGGCGGCGGCGGCCCGACGCGGGGCCCCGGACATCGAGCAGACCGTCCGCGAGCTGGTCGACGAGGAGGCGGCGATCCTCGCGGCCGTCGACCGCGCCGAGATCGCCGCGCGGGTCGTCCGCGACAGTGTCGGCCTCGGGCCGTTGGAGATCCTGCTCTCCGATCCGGAGGTCTCGGAGGTGATGGTGAACGGCCCCGACCGCGTCTTCGTCGAGCGCGGCGGGAGGATCGAGTCGACGCCGGTCGCCTTCGCCGACGAGGAGGAGTTGCGTAACGCGATCGAGCGGATCCTCGCTCCGCTCGGTCGGCGCGTCGACGAGTTGAGCCCGATGGTCGACGCCCGCCTCGCCGACGGCTCGCGTGTCAACGTCGTGATCCCGCCCCTGGCGATCGACGGGCCTGCGATCTCCATTCGCCGCTTCGGCGACGAGCGGCCCGGACCGGACCGCCTGGTGGAGCTCGGCACGCTTGACCTGGAGCAGAGGAAGCGGCTGGAGCTGGCGGTGCGGGAGCGCCGCAGCATTCTCGTCAGCGGCGGGACCGGCTCCGGCAAGACGACGCTCCTGAATGCCCTCTCCAGCTTCGTCGGCGCCGACGAGCGGGTCGTGACGATCGAGGACGCCGCCGAGCTCCGGCTCCAGCAGCCCCATGTGGTCCGCCTTGAGAGTCGGCCCGCCGGGGTCGAGGGACGTGGTGAGGTGACGATCCGTGACCTGCTCCGCAACGCGCTGCGGATGCGCCCTGACCGGATCGTCATCGGGGAGGTCAGGGGTGCGGAGGCCTTGGATCTGCTGACCGCCCTGAACACCGGACACGACGGCGCGCTCTCGACCGTCCACGCGAACTCGCCGCGCGACGCGATCGCGAGGTTGGAGACCCTGGCGCTGATGGCCGGGGTCGGTCTGCCGCACGAGGCGATCGCCGAGCAGGTGCAGCGCGGGATCGACCTCGTGGTCCATCTGCGACGGATGCCCGACGGCTCCCGGCGGGTCACCGAAATCGAAGAGGTGGAGGAGTGATCGACATTCCGGCGGCATCAATCGCGGTGCTCGCCGCGGGCGGCGAGCTCGCTCCGGCCGCGCTGGTCGGCGCCCTCGCCGGCGGCTTGCTCGCCCTCGCCGCGCGCGAGGCCGTGCTTGCCTTTCCCGCCGTCGCGGCGTGGCTGCGCCTCGCGGTCGAGCCGCTGCGGCGGGCGGGGCGGGAGGGCTATGCGCCGTCGACCCGGGAGCGGCGGCGGCTGGCCGCCCTCGGCGCGCTCGCGGCGATCGTCGGCGGATGGCTGCTCGGAGGGCTGGAGGTGGCGCTGCCGCTCTCGGTCGCCGGTCCGGCTCTCGCCGGCTGGGCGATCTCAAGCCGTCGCCGGCGCTACCGCGCCGCGGTCGAGCGCTCGCTTCCCGAGGTCGCGACCGCGGTCGCCGACTCCCTCGCCGCCGGGCGCTCGCTCCGCGCCTCGCTGCCGGCTGCCGCCGCCTACCTCGACGGTCCCCCCGCGGCCGAGCTCTCGCGGCTCGGAGCCGAGCTCGACCTCGGCGCCCCGACCGCCGAGACGGTGGGCGCCTGGCGGGCGCGGATGCGCTCGGAGCGGGTCGATGCCTTCGCCGCGGCGCTCCTCAGCCAGCGGCTGGCGGGCGGCGACCTGGCCGGGCTCCTGCGTCGCTTCGCCACCGGGGCCGCCGAGCGCGACCGGGTCGCCGAAGACGCCAGGTCGGCAACCGCCCAGGCACGCTTCACCGGCCTCCTCGTCGTCGCGATGCCGACCGGCGGCGCGCTCTTTGCCGAGCTCGTCCAACCCGGATTCCTCGCCAAGCTGATGGCCTCGCCCGCGTCCGCGGTCCTGCTCGCCATGGCCACTGGCCTGCAGGCGATCGGCTTCGTCGCGATCCGCCGGCTCTCGCGGGTGGTCGATTGACCCCGGTCGGCCTCAGCTTCACGATGGCGACCCTGCTTGCCCTGGCGGCCGGCCGCGAGGTCCTGGTCGGCCACGCGATCCGCCGCCGCAGCGAGGAGTCCCGACGGGCCGACGCCCGCTGGGCCCGGGCGGCGCTCGCACTCAACCTCCCCGAGCGGCTGCGGCGCTCCGGCCTCGAAGCTCGTCTTCCGCTTCCCGCCCTCCTGCTCGGCAAACTCGCGGGCGCCTGCCTCGGCGCGATCCTCGCCCTCGGCGCGGCTCCCGCGGCGCCCGGACGGATCGGGATCGCGGTGGCGCTCGGGCTCCCGGCAGCGGGCTTCTTCGTCCCCGACGCCCTCCTCGAGCGGGAGGCCCGTCGCCGACGCCGCCGCCTCGTCGCGGCGCTCCCCGACGCGCTCGACCTGCTTGCCGTCAGCGTCGCCTCGGGCCGTGGTCCCGGCGAGGGCCTGGCCCAGTTGGCCCGAGCGGGGGAGGGCCCCTTGGCCGAGGAGATGCGGATCGCGGTCGCCGAGCTCTCCTGTGGCAGCTCCCTCAGTGCCGCCCTGGCGGCCCTTCGCACCCGCGTCCCCGGATCGGAGATCGCCACGCTGGTCGCCTCGATCGAACGTTCCCGCCGCTTCGGCTCGCCCCTCGCCGAGCAGCTCCGTCGCCAAGCAGGCGCCCTCCGCCGCGACAGCCGCCGCCAGGTCGAAGAGCGCGCCGCCCGCGCAGCCCCGAAGATCCAACTCGTCGTCGCCCTGATCCTCGTCCCCTCGGTGATGCTGATGATCGCCGCGGGCCTGATCGCGAATGCGGGGACGTTGCTGGCGGCGTTCTAGGGGTTCAAGCGACGGAAGACGGCCGCGGTGAGGATCGGCCAAGGGACGCAAGGGCGTGCGGCGAGCACGGCCGTCCGGCCACGGCCCGGGCAGGCTGTGGCCGTGGCCGAGACGGCCGGGATGGAAGGCGAGGAGAAACTGCGACGCCGTCGAGGGAGACGCACGGGAGGCGTGACGGAGTCCACGCTTCCGTGCGCGAGAGCGTGAGAAGTCCTGGATTCCGTGCGTGTCGCACGACACCGCGGCGACGCTCGGTGAGTTGAGCCGCCTATG
>JAFDWG010000124.1 GCA_018268605.1 Actinomycetota bacterium
TTCGCCAACAACATCTTCTGGCCCGCCGAGCACTACCAGCGGCTGATCGGCTTCTACCGTGAACGCTACGAGCACTACGGGCATGGGACCGAGGCCGAGGCGATCGTCGGGCTCGGCGGCCAGGCCTTCATCGCCCACAACTCCCAGGACGCGAAGCGCGCCTTCCGGCCCTACTTCGACAACTCACCGGTCTACGGCGGCGGCGCCTCGATGGAGGACTACATCGAGGCCACCCCGCTGGTCGTCGGCAGCCCACAGGAGGTGATCGAGAGGACGCTTTCCTTCCGTGAGCTCTTCGGCGACTACCAGCGCCAGCTGTTCCTGATGGACCACGCGGGGCTGCCGCTGAAGAGCGTGCTGGAGCAGCTGGAGCTGCTCGGCGGCGAGGTGGTGCCGACCCTGCGCAAGGAGTTCGAGGCGCGGCGGGCGCCGGGCGCGCGCGCCGAAGTGCCGACGCACCAGCTGCTCGTCGCCGAGAAGTACGGCGAGGGCGCGGTCCGCGAGCCGACGCCGAAGGCCAACCGCGGCGACAACACGGCGGGGCCCTCGCCCTACCAGGACGAGCCGGAGGAGGTGGCTGCCTGATGGCGGGCCGCGCCCGGCTCGCCAACGACTCCTGGGAGTCGTTGCTGACGGCCCACGCCGAGATGATGCGCCAGTTCGACCGCGAAGACGTCTGGAACGAGGTGTCGCGGACGGAGTACGACGTGCTCTACACGCTGTCGAAGTGCCGGGCGCCGATCCGCCTCAGCGAGCTGAACCGCCGCGTGCTGCTGAGCCAGCCCGCCCTCTCGCGGATGGTCGACCGGATGGTCGAGCGCGGCTTCGTTCGTCGCGAGGCCGACGAGCGCGACGGCCGCGGCGTCCGCCTCAGCCTCACCGAGGCGGGGCAGGCGCAGCAGCGCTCGACCGGCCGCCGGCACGCGCTGAACGTGTCCCGGGCGATGAACGACTGCTTCGAGCCCGACGAGATGCGCGAGCTGATGCGGCTCTGCCGCAAGCTGGCCGCGAACCGCGAAGCCGCCCTGGCGGATGTGTCGGCATGAGCGCCGCCGCCAGACGTCGCGCCGGCGAGGAGTTGCGCCTGGTCGTCGTGAGCGCCGGCGCGAGCGACCCCTCCTCGACCGCGATGCTCGCCGATCGGCTCGCGGCACGGACCGTCGCGACCGTCAACGGGAGCGGCTCCGAGGTCGCGGTGACGACGATCGATCTGCGCACGATGGCCAACGAGATCGCCGCCGCCCTGGTCACCCAGAACCTGGGACCGAAGCTGACCGCCGCGGTCGAGGCCCTCGGCGCCGCCGACGGCATCGTCGCCGCCACGCCCATATATAAGGCGGGCGTCAGCGGCCTCTTCAAGGGCTTCGTCGACGTCCTCGACAACGACCTCCTGATCGGCCGTCCGGTCGCCCTCGCCGCGACCGCCGGCACCGCCCGCCACGCCCTGGTCGTCGACGAGGCGATGCGCTCCCTCTTCGCCTACATGCGCACCCTCACCATCCCGACCTCCGTCTTCGCCGCGACCGAGGACTGGTCCGGCGGCGGGCTCGAGGGGCGGATCGACCGAGCCGCGACCGAGCTCGCGACGCTGATGGAGAGCGGCTTCGCCGAGCGGGTGAAGGAGAAGTCCTGGGACGCCTACCAGCACGAGTACGGCAGCGCCGGCGGCACCGAACTGGCGATCGACCTCGACTCCGACCTGATGCGGCTCGCGGCCGGCGGCGCCCCGCTGACGCTGCCGAAATAGCCGCTGGTCGGGAAGACTCGGCATATGAGCAGGGGGCCGTTATCGAGGACTTCTCCAGCGGCCTCGCCCAGCTGATCGGCGACGACGCCGCAGGCCGGGCGCTCCAGGTCGACCTGGTCACCGAGGCGTTGCGCAACGAGAAGCTGCGGCCGCCCGTGTGGAAGCTCTATACCCGAGGCCGTCGAAGAGGGCCTGGGCCGGAGACCGAAAAGGCGATCGCCCGCCTGCGCGAGATCATCCCCGCCGACGGAGCGATCAGCGCAAGCGGCATGGCGACACCGAACTGGATCCTCTCCGGCCTCAACAACAGCTGCACCCGATCGCCGAGACGCAACAGATCATCCCTTCGGGAGCAAGCCCGCAGGGACAACAGAGGTCGTCGCCCGCACAGCACATCTGGTCCGTGCACTTGCCGGTCCCGGGCGGGCACTGGGTCTTGCCTTCCGCGGTTGGCACCGCGGGCGTTTCCGGCGCTTCGCACCAGAAGTAGCCGCAGCTTTTGAGGTTTTCGGCGAGCTTCTGACGAGCCTTCGCCTGACAGGCGGTCCGGCGAGCCGCCTCCGAGGGCTTCATCTTCTTCTTGCCGCCGCCCTTGCCCCGCTTCGGCCCCGCCAATGCCCGGGTGCCACGGGTCGAGCAGGCTTCGATCTTTTCGCGTCCCGCGTTGTTGACGCGAGCGAGACAGTTCTCGCATTCCCCGATCACGCCGTCCGGGGAGACGTTGCCCTGGGTGACCCGGGGCGCGGCGGCGCCACTGCCGACACCCACCAGCGGCACCGCGACCGAGGCCATCGCCGCGCTCTTCAGAAGACCGCGGCGAGTGGACCCGCCGGCGGTGCGTTCAGGGGCGGCCACCTGTCGCGAGATCCGGTCGAACCAATGCATCAGGCCAGCCTCCCCGCCGCCTTGTCGAGCGCGGCGGCGGCGCGTTCCATCTTCTTCGTCGCCCGGGCGAGCGCCTTTTCCGCCGGGATCCCGTAGCCGTCGATGATCCCCGTCTGCAGTTCTTCGAGGCCGATGACCATCGCGGCACAGGCCGCCAGCGCTTCGTCCTTGGCGTTGGAGTTGTCGGTGTAGATCGCTTCGATCCGTTGACCCAACGCGGCGTAGGCTTCGCGCAGGGTCGTGATCGCTTCGAGCGCCGAGTCCGGCACGTCGCCGTCCAATCCTTCGCTCTGCGCGAGCCCTTCCCCCAACGCTTCGGAGTTGGTGGCGAAGACCGACCGCGGCTTTTCGATCAGGTCCTTGATCTCGTAGGCGCCCGAGTCCGGCCTCATCGGCCTGCCTCCACCCTGGTCAGTCGCAACTCCGGCATCGGATCGTCGACCGAGTCGCTCGATTCGAGCAGCTCCCGGACCGGCTCGGTCCCGAGCGTCGGCTTGCTCGCGATCCGACCTTCGCCGTCGACGGCGATCGCCCCGGGCATGCCGGCGACCCCGACCGACTTGGGAAGGTCGAAGCCCTCCTGGAGGAGGATCCTCTCGATCCCGTGCTCGGCGACCTTGGCCCGGTTCGCGGCGGCGTCGCCGCGGCTGATGACGACGGGGACCGGACCGGGCCCGGCGCTCCGCTGGCGCCGCCCGATCTCCGGCAGCAGCGGATCGCAGGCGTGGCAGCCGGGGTCGGTGAAGACGAGGAGGACGCCGCGATCCTCGGTCAGCAGGTCGTCGAGGGACACCGGGCGCCCGGACAGGTCGGGGAGCTCGAAGCGCGGCATCGGCTCCCCGAGCCCGGCGAGGATGCCCCGCTCGCGGCGGTCGTCACCCTCGAGCGCGTCGAGGCGCTCGAGCAGCCTTCCGTTCTGGCGCATCAGCTGCCAGGAGAAGGCGAAGGAGAGGACGGCGGCGAGGAGCGCCACCCCCGCGACGATGCCGACCGCGGCGACCCCGTCGACGTCGCCCACCCAGGCGACGGCGCTGGGCCCGGCATCGCTCCAGCCGGTGCCCGCGACGATCGCCGCGGGCACCATCAGGACGAGGTTGCGGACCAGGGTCCAGCGCGAGATCCGGCTCGGGCCGAGCGAGCCGAAGCAGTTGCAGTCGACCTGCTCGCCCCGGGCGAGGACGCGGGCGACGAAGAAGGTGAAGACGCCGAGCAGCAGGAGCGCGGCGACCCCGGCGAACGGCGCGGTGGCGGGGGGCAGGAGCGCCGCGGCGATTCCCAGCTCGACCAGGGGAAGGCCGAAGGCGAGCGGGCGGCGAAGCTCGACCGGCGCACCGAACGCCTCCACCGTCGATTCGGTCTCCTCCCGGCGGGCGAGCTTGGCGAACGAGGCGAGGGCGAAGACCGCCGCGAGTATCAGGCGAGCGATGAGGACGAGCACCGTCGCGATGTTCCGGGTCCACCGGCGCGTTCGCAATGTGGTCGCACCGCAGGTTTAAGCGACGTCAAGAGGCTCCTGGGTCGCCGTGTAGCGGCGGGTGCCCCTACGGGCAGGATTTCCGCGGGTTCCGCACGCTGCCGTCGGGCATCAGCGTGTCGCAGAAGTGCGCGCCCTCGAGCTGGTAGGAGCGGAGTTTCGCGCCGATCAGGATGGCGTCGGTGAAGTCGGCGCCGGAGAGCTTGGCGCCCAGCAGGTTCGCGCCGGTCAGGGTGGAGTCGGCGAACTCCGCACCGCTGAGATTCGCGCCCTTCAGGTTGGCTCCCTCGAAGACGGCCGCCTGGCCGTCGGCGCCGCGGAGGTCGCCGCCGCTCAGGTCCGAGGCGGAGAAGACGGCGAGGCCGAGCGAGGTGTCGCGAAGGCTCGCGCCACGGAGGTCGGTCTGGGCGAAGGAGGTGCCGCCGAGCAGGGCGCCGGTGAAGTTGGCGCCCGAGGCCTTGGCGAAGGCGAGCGAGCCGAGCTGGAAGTTGGCCTTGGTGAAGTTCGAGTTCTGCACGTCGGAGAAGGCGAGGAAGGCGCCCTGTAGGTCGGCGCCGCGGAAGTTGCGGCCCGCGCAGGCCGAGAACGCCTGGGCCTTGCAGCCCCGCACTTCCGTCCCCGACTGCACCTGGTGGCCGAACTCGAGCGCGTAGATCGCCGGGTAGAGCGGGTCCCCCTTCGGCACCGAGATCGGCTTCGCCTTCGGGTCCCCGGCTTTCACCTGGCCGGGGCAGGGGCCTTCCACCGGGTTGGCGACCTTGCCGTCCGGCATCAGGGTGTTACAGAGCGTCGCGCCGGTCAGGTCGGCCCCGCCCAGGTGCGAGCCGCTGAGGTCCGCGTTGGTCAGGTCCATCCCGCGCATGTTCGCCCCGCCCAGGTCGGTGCCGTTGATGTCGGAGTCGGAGAAGTCCATCCCTTCCAGGTCGGCGCCGCGCAGGTCCGACCCGGTGATCGCGCCGAAGTTACCTTCCGCCCCGACCAATTTCGCCCCCCGCAGGTCGGCGTCGGTGATCCCGGAGAACGTGATCGTCGCCCCGGAGAGGTTTGCGTGGCTGAAGTTCGCGAAGGCGAGCGAGGAGCCGACGAGCGTGGTGCGGCCCAGGTCGGCATGGGAGAAGTCCGCGTAGCTGCCGGCGATCAGCGAGAGGTTGCTGCCGTGCAGGTCCGCCCCCGAGAAGTTCGCGTACGGCACCAGCGCCCCCCGCAGGCTCCGCTTCGCCAGATGCGCGTGGCGGCAGGAGGTGTCCGGCGCGAGTGTGCAGCGCCCGATCTTCTGCCCGTAGGAGACCGAGGGCTTCCCCTGTTCGGCCAACAGCGCGTAGTACGGATTGCCCGAGGTGACCTTCAGCGTCGCCGGCTGCTTCGCGGCCGGCGCGCCGCCCGCGGTCACCAGGCCGACGACCGCCATGGCCAGGAGGAGCGAGAGGCAGGTGTGGACGCGCGCGATCATCGAGGGCATCGGCCCGCGCACCATATGCCGGCCGAGCATCCGTCCGTCCCGAAAAGTGCAGGGGGCACCCCGTCGCTGGAGTTTCCGGCCCCGGCCCGCGCTGCTGAAGGCGAGCGGCTCGCTCGAGGCCGCCTTCACCGTGGCCCTGACCGCGCCCGACGCCAAGGGCACCGCCCGAAGGACGGCGACCCTGAAGGAGCCCGCGCCGCGGCATCCATAGGATCCGCCCATGAGCGTCGTCAAGATCAACGCCATCACCGTGCCCCGCGAGCGATTCGACGAGTTCGCCGAGCGCTTCGCCTCCCGGGCCGGCAAGGTCGAGGACGCCGAGGGCTTCGAGGCCTTCGACCTCCTCCGCCCCAACGACGATCGGGACGTATGCCTGGTCGTGACCCGCTGGCGCTCGGAGGACGACTTCATGGCCTGGGTCAAAAGCGCCGACTTCGCCGCCGGCCACGCCCAACATCGCGAGCGCGGCCCGGTCGGCACCGACAGCGAGATCTGGTCGTTCGATCTGCTCGAGTCGAAGGGTCCAGGAGCCTAGAGCGGGTCAGCCGGCCGGCTCGCTCCGGCCCCACTGGGCGACCAGGGAGGCGGGGGCGCCGGCGACGTCGTCGGGCTTGCGGATCACGAGGACCGAGCGGGGGAAGTGCTTCAGTGTGGCGCCGGCGACCGAGCCGGTCCGCCGGTTGGAGCCGAGGACGATCAGGGGGCAGCGCCATTCGTCGGCGAGGGTGATCAGGCCCTTGAAGGTGGGGGCGGCCTCGATCGTGCGGGCGCTGGCGCGGAAGCCGTGGCGGCGGGCGATGGCGACTCCTGCGGTGGCCGTCTCGTGCGCGGCCCGCTCGACTTCCTTGGCGACGCAGGTGCGGAGGCGGCGGCCCGGGACGGGCTTGAAGCAGACGTCGACCGGGCGCCAGACGCAGGCGACGATCGCCTCGCGGTCGCTGCCGAGCTGGGACGAGGCCGCCTCGATGGCGAAGGCGGCGGTGTCGGAGCCGTCGTAGGCGAAGATCACCGGGTCCGAGGCAGGCGCGATCGTCAAGACCCCCGCAGCCCGTATCGGCAGGATGGCGACC
>JAFDWG010000125.1 GCA_018268605.1 Actinomycetota bacterium
GAGGACGAAGAGGCCGAGGCGGTCGATCACCTCGAGCACCGAGCCGCCCGCGGTGGGGTCGATGCGGCGCAGGGCGACGGTGACGATCTCGGTGCCCGCGGCCGCCAGGGCCTCCCCCATCTGCTCCAGCGAGCGGAAGCCGCCGGTCCCGGCGATCAGGCGCGAGGACCACTCGCGGTCACCCAGGGTCCAGGTCTCCGCCCCGCCCTGGATCGCGGCGAGGACCTCGACCGCGGCGCCGTCGGCGAGCGGGGTCGACTCCCACTCCGAGTGCGGGACGACCTCGCCGTCGAGCGCGATCGCGACGCCGCGCCGCGACTCGGGGGCGCCGGCGGCGCGCGCGGCCTCGGCGAGCGTCGCGCCGACGGGGAGCTCCACCGTCTCCCCGTTCAGCTCGATCCTCATCGGGGCGCTCCCACAAGTGAGGGGCGCCCCGGGTCGGCGAAAGCCATGACGTCGGGCAGTGGGTCGCCGGCGAGGGTCTCGGCGACGGCGTCGGCGGTCAGCGGCGCGAGCAGGATGCCGTTGCGGAAGTGCCCGGTGGCGAGGACGAGGCCGTCGACCGCGCCGCGGCCGACGAGCGGCCGGTTGTCCGGGGTCCCGGGGCGGAGACCGGCGGCGGTCCCGAAGAACTCCATCTCGGCGACGTCGGGGAGGACGCGGTAGGCCTCGCGCAGCAGCTCGTGGACGCCGCCCGCGGTGACCACGGTGTCGAAGCCGCGCTCTTCCTGGGTGGCGCCGACGATCAGCCGGCCGTCGGGTCGCGGCACCAGGTAGACGCGCTCGGAGGCGACGATCCGCGAGGCCGGTGCGCCCTCCCCCTCGCGCGGGCGCAGCTCCACCGTCTCCCCCTTGACCGGCCGGACCGCCGGCCGCGCCTCCTCCGGCAGCCAGGCGGTCTGTCCCGACCAGGCGCCGTTGCAGAGGACCACCGCGTCGGCACGCACCTCGCACGCTTGTCTCTCTTTACGAGACAAGCGTGCAGAGGTGCGGACGCCGATGAGGCGGTTGCCGTCCCAGAGGCCGTCGGTGACCTCGGTGCCGGTGCGGAGCTCACCGCCCGCCTCGCGCAGCGCCGCGGCCAGGGCGTGCGCCAGCGCCCGCGGGTCGACCGAGCCCTCGTCCGCCGCCAACACCCCACCGGCGAAGTTGGGGACGAGGCCGGGCTCGAGCTCCCGGCACGCGGTCGGGGTCAGCCACTCGGCCTCGAGGCCGAGCTCCCGCTGGAGGTCGTGCTTGCGACGCAGGTCGCCGGCCTCGTCGCGGTCGAGCGCGACGTGGAGGGCACCGCAACGGGCGAAGCCGGTCGCCCCTCCCCCGGCCTCCTCGACCTCGGCGGCGAACTCCGGCCAGCGCGCGTGCGACTGCAAGGCCAGCTCCAGCAGCTCGCGCTCGCCGAAGGTCAGCTCGCCGACCGGCGCCAGCATCCCGGCGGCGACGTTGGTCGCCCCCGCGGGCGGCTCGGCCCGCTCCAGCACGCAGACCCGCGCGCCGCGCCGCGCCGCGCGCCAGGCGCTCGCGAGGCCGATGACCCCGCCGCCGACGAACACCGCATCGAAACCGCTCTTGTCGCTCACTTCATTGCCTCCGCCGGCATTACCCGGATCAGGTCAGACGGTCGGCGACCTCGATGTCGCCCTCTCAGCCCGCCAGGGCTCCCGCACGGGAGCTGCAAGTGCTCCCGTTCGCTCTCGAATCCTACCGAGAGCCCGGGGCCGGCCATAATCCTCCTATGAGCTTCGCACCCCCTGAGGGCCAAGGGCCGCTGCGGCGCGAGCGCCTGCGCACCGCCCGCCTCTACTTCGTCTGCGACGCGCGCCCCGGTGGCGCCGACCCCGAACCGCTGCTGCGCGCCGCTCTCGGCGGCGGCGTCGACATCGTCCAGCTCCGCGAGAAGAACCTGGGACGGGCGGAGATCGAACGCGCCGCCGACACCTTCCGCCGCGTCGCCGACACCTACTCGGCGCTCTTCATCGTCAACGACGACCCCGACCTGGCGCGCTCCTGCGACGCCGACGGCGTCCACGTGGGACAGGACGACGCCTCGGTCGAGGAGGCGCGGGCGGTGCTCGGGCCGCATGCGATCATCGGCCAGTCGACCCACTCCGAAGAGCAGATCGCCGCGGCGAACGAACGCGACATCGACTACTTCGCCGTCGGCCCGGTCTGGGAGACGCCGACGAAACCGGGGCGGCCCGCGGTCGGCCTGGAGCTCGTCGCCCACGCCGCGCAGGTGGCGAGAAAACCGTTCTTCGCGATCGGCGGGATCAGCCCGCTGAACGCCGGCGAGGTCGTCGCCGCGGGGGCGGAGCGGATGTGCGTGGTACGGGCGATCCGCGACGCGCCGCATCCCGACGTCGCCGCCGAAGCGCTGCGGCGCGCGTTCGAGCTCGGGAGGTCCCGGCGGGGCGTGGCGCCGGGTGGCTGAGACGCCGCGCAAGCGCAAGGCGCGCGCCGGGACGGCGGCCGGCGCCGAGGACCCGGCGGCGGCGACCAACGGCTCCGCCCCTCGTCCCGAGACGCCGCGGGAGCGCATGGAAGCGGGCTACGCCAAGGCCGAGGTCCGCAACCAGGCGGCACGCGAGGCGCTCGAGCCGCTGGAGCCCGGCGAGCGGCCGCCGGTCGTCACCGTCGCCGCGATCCTCGCCGCCCTCGTCGCGATCTCGATCGTCATCACCTACGCCGCCGGCGTGAAGGTGAACGGCTCGACCCCGAAGGTGTCCACCGTCGCCGCCCCCGCTCTGATCATGGGCATCCTCGCCTGGGGAATGTGGGGCGCCCGCTACTGGGCGGTCGTCTGCTTCCAGATCGTGCTCGTCTTCCTCATCTTCACCTCGGTGTACGGGTTGCTGGTGATCGCGACGTCGGTCGGTGAGTTCGCGGTGACGGTCGGGCTGCTGGCCGTCTCCGGGACGCTCTTCTGGCTGATGGTGAAGGCGATGGCCCGGATCCAGATGCCCGAGCGGATGCCTCCCCGGTAGCGCTTCCGCCGGCCGTTCCCGACCGCGCAGGCGTCCCCGTTCGGGGGGACCTTGTATACCAGTGCGAGGTCGACTCATCCGGTTCTATAGGCTGGTTTGACCTATGCCAGAGAGCTTTGATGTCATCGTGATCGGGGGTGGCCCGGGCGGTTACGTCGCCGCCATCCGGGCCGCCCAACTCGGCCAGAAGACCGCCGTCGTGGAGCGCGACAAGGCGGGCGGTCGCTGCCTCAACTACGCCTGCATCCCGGCGAAGACGATCCTCCGCTCGGCGGAGCTCTACGACGACGCCAAGAACGGCGCCGAGCTCGGCATCGTCGGTGACCTATCGATCGACTGGGACGCCCTGCAGGCGCGCCGGGCGAAGGTCTCCGAATCGCTCTCCAAAGGCGTCGAATTCCTCTGGGACAAGGGCAAGATCACCAAGATCGAGGGCGAGGGATCCTTGACCGCCGACGGCAACGTCTCGGTCGGTGGCGAGACCTACGAGGCCAAGGCGGTCGTCCTGGCGACCGGCTCGGTCGCCCTACCGATCCCCGGCGTCGAGTTCGGCGGGCGCGTGGTCGACACCTGGGGCGCCTGGTCGCTCCCGCAGCGTCCGGAGAAGATCGCCGTCGTCGGCGCGGGCGCCTCGGGCTCCGAGATCGCCTCCGCCTACCGGCGCCTCGGCACCGAGGTGATCCTGATCGAGATGCTCGACCAGATCCTCCCGGCCGAGGACAAGGACACCGCGAAAGTCGTCGAACGCGTCTTCAAGAAACAGGGCATCGAGATCTCCACCGGCGCGCCGGTGGAGAACGTCGAGGTCGGCGAGTCCTCCGTCAAGTTCACCTACGGCGACAAGTCGGCCGAGGTCGACTACCTCTGCGTCGCCGGCGGGCGCGGCCCCGACACCGAGGGTCTCGGCCTGGAGGCCGCGGGCGTGCAGCTGGAGGAGGGCGGCCGCAAGATCAAGGTCGACGAGTTCCAGCGCACCACCAACCCGAAGGTCTTCGCGATCGGCGACCTCGTCAACAAAAAGGCGCTCGCCCACAAGGCCGAGGAGGAGGGCGTCGTCGCGGTCGAGTCCGCGGCCGGGGTCGAGACCGAGCCGGTCAACCAGGACCTCCTGGTCGGCGCGACCTTCACCCACCCCCAGGTCGCCAGCGTCGGCCTCACCGAGGCCGCCGCCAAGGAGGCCGGCTTCGAGGTCAAGGTCGGCAAACAGAAAATCTCCGGCGAGGGTGCCGGCACCGTCTACGACGACAAAGACGGGATCGTCAAGCTCGTGGTCGACGCCAGATACGGCGAGATCCTCGGCGCCCACATCGTCGGCAACCGCGCCTGCGACATGATCGCCGAGCTGGTCGCCGCGATGGCCCTCGAGGGCGGCGCCCAGGAGCTGGCCCGCATCGTGCATCCACATCCGACGGTCTCCGAGGCGGTCCTCGACGCCGCTCGCGCCGTCGACGGCTGGGCCATCCACGCCTGAGCGTCCTGCAAATCGGCGCATCTCGGGGTCCTCGGTCGTTCGGCTCGGGTCACGCACATGAGTGCGCTCCCCTCGCCTCACTTCCCTGCGTCCCCCGACCTGCTTGATTTTCGGACGCTCAGATGAGTCGCGCCATTTTTTACTACGACCTCGGGAGTCCGTACGCCTATCTGTCGGCGGAACGGATCTCGGGGTTGTTCAACGATGCCGGGCTCGAGCAGCCGGAGTGGCAGCCGATCCTTCTCGGCGGGCTGTTCCGGACCTTCGACCGGGGGTCGTGGGCGCTGACCGAGGCACGGGCGGAAGGGATCGCGGAGGTCGAGCGGCGGGCCGCCGCGTACGGGCTCCCGCCGATCGTCTGGCCCGATCCGTGGCCGGGCGACATGCTGATGGCGATGCGGGTGGCGACCTTCGCCAAGCAGACCGGCCGCACGATCGCCTTCAGCCTCCCCGCCTTCCGCCAGCAGTTCGCGGCGGGCAGGGACCTGAGCGATCCCGACAACGTGATGATCGCCGCCGCGGCCTGCGAGCTCCACCCACGCGCGCTCGAATCGGCGGTGAAGACGTCGATCGTCAAAGACGCGCTCCGCAAGGCGACGGACGCGGCCGCCGCCGCGGGCGTCTTCGGGGTCCCCAGCGTGCGGGTCGGCGAGGAGGTCTTCTGGGGGGACGACCGGCTCGGGGATGCGGTGGAGGCAGCGGCCGCTACGGGGTAGCCTGGGGCTGTGCCGAGCCTCCCCGACGCCGCGACCTCCTACGAACTGCTTGCGCGCATGGCGCTGATCCGGCGCTTCGAGGAGGAGGCCGGACGCCAGTACCAGCGGGCGAAAGCTGGTGGCTTCCTGCACCTCGCGATCGGCGAGGAGGCGACCATCGTCGGCACCACCTCGGTGATGCGCGACGAGGACTTCCTGATCGGGACCTACCGCACCCACGGCCACGCGATCGCCCGCGGGACCGATCCGAACGCGGTGATGGCCGAGCTCTTCGGCCGGGTCGACGGGACCAGCGGCGGGCGCGGCGGCTCGATGCACATCTTCGACGCCGAACGGCGGTTCATGGGCGGTTACGGGATCGTCGGCGGCAACCTGCCGATCGCGGCGGGCATCGCGCTCGCGTCCCAGTACAAGGGCGAAGACGCGGTGACCGTCTGCATGTTCGGCGACGGCGCCTCCAACACCGGCAACTTCGGCGAGACGATGAACCTGGCGGCGCTCTGGGAGCTACCGGTCCTCTTCCTGGTCGAGAACAACCTCTACGGGATGGGGACGGCGATCGAGCGCCACTCGGCGCAGACCGACCTCTCGAAGAAGGCCGAGGGCTATGGCGTGCCCGGGACGCGGATCGACGGCATGGACGTGGTCGCGGTGCGCGACGCGGTGGCCGAGGGGTTGCGCTCGGCGCGCGAGGAAGACCGGCCGACGCTGATCGAGGTCGTCACCTACCGCTACCGCGGCCATTCGGCGGCCGACCCGGAGGTCTACCGGGAACGCGAGGAGGTCGAGGAGTGGCGGGAGAAAGACCCGATCGAGAGCTTCGCGCGGCGCTGCGTCGAGGCGGGCGTGCTGGGCGAGCGAGAGGTCGGACAGGCGCGCGAGGCGGCCGAGGCGGCGGTCGCCGCGGCGGTCGAGTTCGCCGACGCCTCGCCGGAGCCGGCGCTCGACACGATGTACGAGAGCCTCTACGCGCTCACCGACTACCCGGGCGGCTGGTACGCGGTCGACGAGCGCAGCCCGGAGCCCCACCGGGGCGAGCACGAGGCGAGCATGCCGGCGCGGGCGCGCGAGCTGGCCGAGGCGGGCGCGGCCTACGCCGAGGTCGAGGAGGAGGGTGAGCGTCCCAACCCGGCGGTGGAGGGCGACGCGCAGGACCATACGGCGTCGCGGACCGGGCCCGATCCGGCCGAGCTGGAGGACGCCGCGGCTGAAGCCAACGACAGCGAGGAGCGCGAAAGCTGATGGCCGAGCTGCGGATGCGAGAGGCGCTGCGCGACGCGATGGCGGAGGAGATGCGCCGCGACGAGTCGGTCTTCGTCATGGGCGAGGACGTCGGCGTCTTCCGCGGCGCCTTCAAGGTGACCGACGGGCTGCTCGACGAATTCGGCGAGCGCCGCGTG
>JAFDWG010000126.1 GCA_018268605.1 Actinomycetota bacterium
CGCCCCCGGCCTCCCGCGAGGATCTTCCCGAGTCGGCTCGGCGTGCCTCCAACCGCCGTCCGGCGTAACCCCGCATCGGTGTGGCAAGGCGCCGGTGCCGCTGGACGACGACCCCGAAACTGCCGCTTCGGGGTCGTCGCGCATCTGCGACCGGTTTGGGAGGGGCGCGCCGACCGTCCGGGCATAATTGAAATACTGGAGAACAGTGAAGGCATGGGGTCGTCTCCTCGCCGCCACCGGGGCGGCCCTCGTGATGCTCGCGCTCCCCGCGGGGGCATCTGCCGCGCCCACCGCGCATCCGCGGCACGTCGAGGTCATTCCGCCGTCGGTGTCGGGAAGTGTCGACCTGGGCAAGCAGCACGGCTATCGCGTCAGCGTCGCCTTCGGCGAACCGGACGTGGCGATCCTCACCGTCTCGCGCTTTCGGAGTGCCCGGCTCAGCACCGAGGAGACCAAGTACGGCGCCCATCTCCGGGGGTCTCTGTCGGGCGCCCGTGTGCGGGCCGACTTCGGCGCGGTCGGCTCGATCGATCTGCGGTTCCACCGGCAGGGGCCGCCGCGGAAGTTGGAACTGTTGAAGGAATGCGACGGGAAGGTGCCGCTGGTGGAAACGGGTCGCTGGGTCGGCAGGGTGTCGTTGCAGGGGGAAGAGGGCTACTTCGCGGTCTCGACCGGCTCGGCCTCCGGGGCGATCGACCGGGTCTTCCGACTCAGCTGCCCGGTCAAGCATCCGTTCCCGCTGCCCGGGCACGAGTCACTGCGCGAACAGGTCGAGCCGCACGTCGGCGCCAGCCTGATCTCGGTTCTCGTCGGCACGGTCTCGAGCCTCGAGGCGGTCGAGTCCGAAGGCGCCCGGGTGGTCGCGCTACGGGCTGCGCACGCGTCCGGCTCCGGGCCGGGGGCGGAAGTCGAAGCGGGGGCGTTCGAATACCAGGGGCAGATGCCGGTGGGGAGGACCGTCCAGGTCATCGGATCCCGGCCGGGGTCGCTGGTCACCACCCTCCCCGGCGAAGGCCCGGCGACGGCGACGTTGAAGCCCAGCGAGCCGTTCAGCGGGGAGGCTGACTACGTCGCCACCTCGCCCGCGGTCCATAGCTGGACCGGCACGCTTGCGGTGCGGTTCCCGGGCCTTTCCGTGCCCCTCGCCGGCCCGGGCTTCTCCAGCACCCTCTGTGTCGTCAGCAACCTGGTGAAGCCGCTCGGGTGCGAATACCAGCAACCGGACTGGCAGGGTGGGGAAGGATCGACGAGCGTGGGGAGGCCGCGATGAACGCCCGCGCTCGTCGGACCGCCCTTCTCATCTTGGCTGCCTTGGCCGCGACCGCGCTCATCGTGCCTGCCGGCGCCGCGGCGGGGGAAGAGTTCAGCTTCGGCCCCGGGGCGGTGACCTTCGCCCGCCTTCACGCGACCCATGGATACCGGGTCAACTTCTCCGAGACCGAAGGTGGCTACTTCTTCGTCCGCGTGAAAGGGCACGGCTCGACCACCGACTTCGCGACAAAGACGGGACGCACGCCTGGCGACCACCTGGTCGCCGACTTCGGCAGCCGGGGCACGTTCGACCTGCGCTTCGTCGCCGTCGAATCGGAACCGGTCCCGAAGGGGAGCGAATGCACCGGGGCAGATGGACGCTTCGAATCGGGCTACCTGGTCGGCCGCGCCCACTTCCGCACCGAACGGGGCTTCGCCGAGGTCCGCGTCCACCGGGTGCCGGCGGCGCGAGAATCGTGGGCACACCTGACCTGCGAATTCACCGGGGAACTCCCCGAACCCGGGCACCCGAAGCAGAAACGGACCATCGTCGAAGCGGCCGCCGGGACCTACCCGAAGAATGCGGGCCTCTTCGCCTCGCCGGAACGGCTACTCCTCTTCCGCGCCACCCGCTTCTTCCGTCACGCGAAACCTGCCGCCCGCCGGGTCGACTACCTGGCGGAACTGCGCGAAAACGCCGGTCGCGTCATCGTCCGTCGCAAGGTCCTGGTCGCCGCCCCCGAGCGCTCTCTGATATTCCCCGGCCTTCCGCACCTGCCGGAAGAGATCGCCACGACCCCGCCCGCGCCCTTCGCCGGCAGCGCCGAACTCCTCCGCACCCCCGAATCCACCTTCACCTGGACCGGCGACCTCGCCGTCACCTTCCCCGGCCTCGACCCACTCCGCCTCACCGGCCCGCGTTTCGGCGCCAAGATCTGCACCCAGAAAGGCTGCGCCGTCCGCGTCGCCGAAGCCGCCGCGCCCGGGCCATAACGCCCAGACCCGGCCCGGCCGCCGCCCCGGCCCCCGGCGCGGTATCGTTCCCGGTCCACGCGGCTGTAGCTCAGCTGGCTAGAGCGTCTGCTTGCCATGCAGAAGGTCGAGGGTTCGAATCCCTTCAGCCGCTTCCTCGAAATCCCGCTCCAGAGCGGGATTTCGTCTTTCTGAGGGTTGGGCGATGTTCGGGTCGGTCGGGCAGCGTTTGGCCGAAGATCGGGCCAAGGGCCCGACGAATAACCCGACGAGATTTGGGCAGCGCTTCCTGATCGCTTGGGGTACCCGCCCAGCTAGGTCGCCGGGGACGGTTGGTGGGTCGGTCTTCGTCGCCTCCCGGCAGCGGGTCGCAGATGCTCCCACGGTCGTGGGATCGGCCGACAAGTCGACCGGCGACCGGGGCAGGTCGAACGGTGGGCAATGGAAGTCGATGCTCGTCTTGACTTCCGCGGCACCGGCATGTACTTTCGCGGAGCCTGAACAGCTGTTTAGGATGTGACGGCGGTAGAGCCGATCACCGGCCACGGGTGGCCGCAGGTAATTCGACGCAATGCCCAGAGGAGAGGATCACGTGTACGGAAAGTGGAAAGAGCTGATGATCATCCTGGTGCTGGTCATGGGCCTGGGCGTGGCGGTGAGCGCCTGCGGAAGCAGCAACAGCGAAACCGACACCGGCGGCGAATCGAGCGGCGGCGGCAATGGTTCCGAAACGTCGACCTCGGCCAGTCAGGTCGTCAAGCCGTTCGAAGAAAAACTCAAAGAACTCTACGCCGGGACCAGCGAACCCCCGAATCACCCTCCGGTCAAAGCCGAACCGGGTAAAAGCGTGTGGGTCATCTCTGTCGGTCAGGGCGTCGAAACGACGCAACATGCGACCGAAGCGATGGAAGAAGCCGGCGAAAAACTGGCCTGGAACGTGACCATCTTCGACGGCAAATTCGAATCGGCTCGGGAGCTGACCGGGATCCAGCAGGCAATTTCGGCGAAGGCAGACGGAATCGTCCTGCTCTACATCGACTGTGCACCCATCAAGTCCGGTCTCGAACAGGCAAAAAATGCGGAAATCCCAGTGGTCGGGATCGAATCTAAGGACTGCGATCCCCCGCTCGAGACGGCTCCGGTCCTGATGGCCAGAGGCGTCGACTACATCAAATTCGAGGAAGAAATGGGAGAAGGCCAGGCTACCTGGGCGATCGCCGAAACGGGTGGCGAAGCGAAGACGATCAACGTCGAAGAGACCGACGCCAGCACGACCCTGGCGGTCGGCAAAGGTGTTCAAAACGCGTTCGAACGTTGTTCTACCTGCGAACTCGTCGACGACATCAAGTTCGTCGGGACCGAACTCGGGCCGGCGCTCCAACAGAAGATCGAACAGGCTCTCAATCAATACCCTGATGCCAACTCGCTCATCGTCCCCTATGACGGCGTCCTGACCACGAGTGGGGGCGCGGCCGCGCTCCGCGCCTCGGGCCGCCTGCCGGAACTGAAGGTGATGGGTGGCGAGGGCTCCGTTCCGGGAATCGAACTGATTCGTAACGAAGCGGGAATGGATGCGTGCGCCGGAATCTCGACCGCCTGGTCAGGTTACGACGCGATGATGGTATTGAGTCAGCTGTTTGCCGGACGGGACCCGGTGAAGGGGAACAGTGGGATAGGGGTACAGCTGTGCGACAAGGAACACAACCTTCCGCCGAAGGGTCACGCGTACGTGCCATCGATCGACTTCGTCGCCACGTACGAAAAGATCTGGGGCCTCAAGTAGGCACGAGGCGCCAGAGGAAGGGTTGACGAGGTGAGCAGTCTGACGGTTGAGATCGAAGGATGGCTGGAGCGCTATGGAGGGACGTCGCAGGTCGCGGAGCTACTCTGCGACCAGCACGTCGACTCCGGTTCCGATGCGCTTCATTACGAGGCCGGGGACGGGACGATGGTGCGAATGTCGTTCCGGGAGCTCGGCGAGCGCTCGAGCAGGCTCGCCGGGGCCCTGCGAGAGGCCGGAGTAGGTGCGGGGGACTGCGTCGGCGTGATGATGGCCAAGTCACCGGAGTTGCTGGTCTCGATGGCTGCCCTCTGGCGGCTCGGCGCGGTGCACGTGCCGCTTTTCACCGCCTTCGGGCCAGACGCGGCCAAGTACCGGCTCGATGACAGCGGGGCCCGGTTTCTCATCACCGACGCGGCGAACCGGAGCAAATTCGCCGAATCGGAGGAGTCTCCGACTCAGGTGATCGTCGCCGGAGGCGGCAAGACCGATGGATCGCGTGACATCGACTTCGATGCCGCCGTGGAAGGCGGGCATGAGGTGGAGTCCGTCGCGCGTAGTGGCAGCGATCTCCTGATCGCTCTCTACACGTCGGGGACCACCGGTAACCCCAAGGCGGTCGGGGTGCCCATCGTGGCCCTGGCGTCGTTTCTCTCGTATATGCGGCATGGGCTCGACCTGCGCGCCGACGACGTCTACTGGAACATGGCGGATCCCGGCTGGGCATACGGTCTTTACTTCGGCGTGCTCGGGCCGATGCTCATGGGCAAGACGATCCTGTGGCGGGCGGGTGCCTTCGACCCGCAGGAGGTCTATGCCGCGGTCACGAAGCTTGGCGTGACCAACCTCGCCGGCGCCCCCACGGTCTTCCGTGCCCTCCGTGCAGCCGGCATCCCTGACGACTTTCGGGGTGCCCATCAACTGCGAGTGATCTCGAGCGCCGGCGAGCCACTCAACGCCGAGCTCCTCGAGTGGTCGAAGCGCGAGCTCGGAATCCCGATACATGATCACTATGGGCAGACCGAGCTCGGGATGGCGGTCTACTTCTCCCACCACCCTCAGATTCGACAGGAGCCCGAGGCCGGATCGATGGGCCTGCCTGCTCCCGGATATCGCGCCGTCGTCGTCGACGACGGAGGTCAGGAGGTGGTCGGCCGGCCGGGCAATCTGGCGATCGACACGGAGTCCTCACCGCAATACTGGTTTCGCGGCTATCGGAACGACCCGAAGGCGACCGCCGGTCGTTTTCCTCATGGCCCGCGTTACTACCTGACCGGAGATTCAGCAAGCCTCGATCCGTCAGGCATGCTTCGCTTCGCCAGTCGGGCCGATGACGTGATCTCCACCTCCGGTTACCGAGTCGGACCCTTCGAGGTCGAGAGCGCCCTCATGCTCCATCCCGGAGTGGCGGAGGTGGCTGTGATCGGCACGCCCGACGAAATGCGCGGCGAGGCGATAACCGCGATCGTCGTCGCCAAACCGGATACCCAGGCAGACGCCGCGCTCGCGGATGAGTTGCAGTCGTTCGTCAAAGAGCGACTTGCCCGGCACCTCTATCCGCGGCGAATGGCTTTCACGGACGCGTTGCCGAAGACTCCCTCGGGAAAGGTTCAGCGAAACGTGCTCCGGGACCGCTGGCAGGACGCGGACGACTACCTCGATTCGTCGGCCCCGCGCTGACCCTGACGGAGAGGGAGGAAAAGGATGCGGTTAGACGGTTCGGTCGCGATGGTCTTCGGCGGGGCGTCGGGATTGGGCGAGGCGACCGCTCACCGGCTGGCCGCCGGGGGCGCGACGGTCGTCGTCGCCGATCGCGCCACCGATTCGGCAGGGCGCGTGGCCAAGAGGGTAGGAGGTTCCGCGGTCACCGTCGATGTAGTCGACCAGTGCTCGGTTGGGGAGGCGGTGTCGCGCGCCTGCGCGCTCGGTCCGCTCAGGGTCGTCGTGACCTGCGCCGGTGTCGCCACGCCGACGAAGCTGCTCAGCGTCGGGGAGCCGACACCGCTCGAGGGTTTCGCCGAGGTGATCGAGGTGAATCTGCTCGGCACCATCAACGTGCTGCAGTACACGGCCGGGGCGATGCTGAAGAACCAACCGACGGCGGGTGGAGAGCGCGGTGTCTGTGTCACCACCGCCTCGATCGCCGCGTTCGATGGGCAGATCGGTCAGGTCGCCTATGCCGCCTCGAAGGGCGGGGTGGTGGGGCTCACCTTGCCGGTCGCGCGCGAGCTGGCTTCGAAGGGGGTTCGGGTGGTCACGATCGCTCCCGGTCTCTTCGACACGCCGATGATGGAAGGCTTGCCGGAATCGACGCGGAAATCCCTCGCCGGCACGGTCCCTTTTCCTCCCCGGCTCGGAGATCCGGATGAGTATGCCGCGCTGGTCGAACACGTCGTCGGCAACCAGATGCTCAACGGAGAGGTGATCCGCCTCGACGGCGCCCTGCGGATGGCCCCACGGTGAGAGAGCCGATGATCCGCCTGGCTGGAGGCTCGGGCACGGGACCTGCCGAAGAGGTAGTCCTCTCGGTCAAGGGAGTCTCCAAGCGCTTCGGGGTGACGC
>JAFDWG010000127.1 GCA_018268605.1 Actinomycetota bacterium
CCCGCCGCCGCCTTCCTGGGCGGCGAAGATCGAGCGGTCGGCGACGGCGGTCGCGTTGTCGGGTGGGGGCGTCACCTACCTCACCTCCGAGCGGGCGATGATCCAGCGGGCGAAGAAGTTCGTCGCCAGGGTGATCACGAAGAGGACGAGGCCGGTGGCGATCAGCACGTTGATCGCGAGGCCGGAGGACTCGGGGAAGTTGAGGGCGATGTTGGCGGCGATCGTCGAGGGGTTGGCCTGGCTGATCAGGTTGAAGGTGACGCCGCCGGAGACGGAGAGGATGATCGCCACCGCCATCGTCTCGCCGAGGGCGCGGCCGAGGCCGAGCATCGCGCCGGAGATCACCGACGATTTGCCGAACGGCAAGACGGTGGTCTTGATCATCTCCCAGCGGGTGGCGCCGAGTGCCTGGGCGCCTTCCTGCAGTTTGCGCGGCGTCTGTGCGAAGACCTCGCGGGCGACGGCGGAGACGATCGGCAGGATCATCACCGCGAGGACCAGGCCGACCACCAGCATCGTGCGCCCGGTGATCGAGGCGGGTCCTTCGAAGATCGGTAGGAAGCCGAGCTTTTCTTCCAGCCATTTCATCGCCGGGACGGCGGCGGGCCCGAGCACGAAGATGCCCCAGAGGCCGTAGATGATGCTCGGGATCGCGGCCAACAGGTCGACCACGAAGCCGAGCCAGAGGGCGATCCGCGGCGGCGCGATGTGGGTGATGAAGAGCGCCACGGCGACCGCCAGCGGTACCGCGATGATCATCGCCAAGACGCCCGCCAGGCAGGTGCCGAAGGCGAGCGGCGCGGCGTAGCTGATGAAGCTTTCGCCTTTCGGCAGTTCCGAGGACGAGGCGGTCAGCGCCGGCAGGCCCTCGGAGACGAGGAAGATCGCGACCCCGGCGAGCAGCGCCAGGATCGTCACCGCGGCGATCACCGCGGTGTTGCTGAAGATCCGGTCGCCCCGGCGACGGCGCCCCCCGGACGCCGCCGCCAGGATCTGGCCGGCATTCGTCGTGGTGTCGAAATGAGCCACGAGTGTGTCGATTCAGTCGAAGGTTCGAGGCCTATTCGATGGCGCCGACGGCGGCTTCGACTTTTTTACTGAGGGCGCTAGAGAGGGGCGCGGAGCCGGCTGCTTCAGCCGCCAGTTCCTGCCCTTCCGGGCTGATCGCGTATTCGAAGAACGACTTCACCAGGGCCGCTTCGTCGGCCGACTTGTATTTGGTGCAGCCGATCAGCGAGGAGACCAGGATGATCGGGTAGACACCGGCTTCTTCCGGTTTACGGTTGATTTCGAAGGCGATGACGTTTTTCTGGCCCTTCTCCAGTTCCGGATCTTCTTTCGAGAGATCGAGAACTTTGGCGGCGGCTTCCGGGGACGGTTCGGCCCAGTCGCTGCCGACCTGGATCAGCGCTTTGCCGAGTTCGCCCGCCTGGGACTCGTCGGCGTAGCCGATCGCGCCTTCGCCGGCGGCGACCGCTTCGATCACACCGGAGGTGCCGGACGCGGCTTCGCCACCCTTCACCGGCCATTCGCCGCTCACTTCGTGCTTCCACACCGACGGCGCCGCCTTGGAGAGGTAGTCGGTGAAGTTTTCGGTCGTGCCCGACTCGTCGGAGCGGTTGACCGGGACGATGCGCGTTTCCGGAAGTTCGACGCCTTCGTTCTCTTTGGCGATCTCCGGGTCGTTCCAGTTTTCGATTTCCTGGTTGAAGATCTTCGCCAGGGTTTCCGGGGTCAGTTTCAGTTCTTCGACGCCCGGGAGGTTGTAGACGATCGCGATCGGCGAGATGTAGTCAGGGACCTCGACCAGTTCGCCGGGGCCGCAGCGTTTGATCGCCTTGGCGAGCTCGCCTTCGCTTTCGGAAAGCGGCGTGTCAGAACCGGCATAGGCGGTGGCACCCGAGATGAATTTTTCGCGACCGCCGCCGGAGCCGACCCCGTCGTAGGAGATGGTGGCGCCGCTGTTGGCGTTCTCGAATTCGGCGATCCAGGCTTTCTGGGCCGCTTCCTGAGCGGTCGAACCGGCGCCGGCGATTTCGCCGGAAGCTTCGGTCGAGGGTGCGCCCCCACCGCTTTCGGATTCGCTGCTTTCTTCGCTGGTGCTGGACGAGCTGCTGCTGGATCCTCCGCCCCCGCAGGCGGCCAGGCCGAGCACGAGCACGCAGGCGGCCGCGAACACCGCAAGCCACTTAGAGCTGGACATCAGTCTCCTCTTCGATTGTTGACGAGATTGCGACCGCGCCGTCGGTGCGGTCCGTGGGCCGAGCGTGTCAATGCCACAGCCGCAGCTTGTTATCTGCGTGTAGCGGCGATGTAAAAAAGATGTAAAAGACCGACCTCAGCCGTCCGGGGAGAAGCGGTAGCCGATCCCGTTGTGCGTGTAGATCAGCTTCTGATCGGGCAGCGCCGCGCCGAGCTTGGCCCGCAGGCGACTGACGTAGACGTCGACCGAGCGATCGTCGCGTCGCGGCGGCGTCCCCCAGACCGAGGTATGAAGCTCGTCCCTGGTGAGGATGCGCTGCGGGTTCGACCAGAGCGTGACGAGCAATTGCAGCTCCCGCACGGTCAGGCTCAGCGGACGGCCGTCGACGAGCGCCGCGTGCTCCTCCGGGCGCACCTCGAGCTTCCCCAGCCCCGTTTTCTCCGTCGCGCTGCTGACCTCCATCGAGGCTGAGAATGTCGCTGAGCGCCGGCGAACCGGTTACGCCGCGGTGAAGCTTTTGTGAACGACCTGTGAACTCTGGTCGTCCAGGGGCGCCTGCGAGGGCGTCGGTCCGGCAGGCGGAGTGTCGGGGACGGCATCCGCGGAGGGCTCGGGGTCGAAGCGGTAGCCGACCCCGAAGTGGGTGTGGATGTACTCCCAGTCGGGGGAGCGCTTCTCGAGCTTCTGGCGCAGCTTGCGGATGAAGACGTCGACCGAGCGGTCGCCGTGGGCCATCGCGTAGCCCCAGACCCGCTGGTAGATGGTCTCGCGCTCGAGTACCTGGCCCTGGGTGCCGGCGAGCAGGTGCAGGAGCTCGAACTCGCGGCGGGTGAGGTCGAGGCTCTCGCCGGAGACGAAGGCCTGGAAGCGGTCGGGACGGATCTCGAGTTCACCGGCGGCCACCGGGGCGGACTCCGTCTCGTGACGACCGCGGCGGTGGCGACGGGTCACGGCTTCGATCCGCGCGATCGCCTCCTCGGGGTGCGCGGGCTTGGTGATCCAGTCGTCGACGCCGAGCCGCAGGCCACGCACGCGCTGGGCGACGGTCGAGCGGCCGGTGCAGACGACCACGCCGAGGTCCGGCAGCAGGCTGCAGACCCGGTCGAGGTAGCGCCACGCTTCGTCGCCGAGCACCGCGGGGTCGACCAGCAGCGCGTTCAGCTTCATCGCGACCAGCTGGTCGGGCGGGACCGGGCCGCTCGAGGTACGCAGGAGCCAGCCCGCCGCCTCGGCGCGCTTGGAAAGGACGGTGACGAAACCGGAATCGGTGTCGATCACCGCGAGTCGGGTGGTCGGATCAGGGGCCAACTCGAAGGAATTCTATGCACGCCGAAGGGCCATTTACCGCCGATTACAGGTTTTTCACAAGTCGGGGATACCCAAATTGCGGGTGCCCGGGACCTCGGATGGCTTGTTTAAGCCGATTGAATTTCTTGATCTCGGACCGCCGTGTGACCGAGGTCACCCGAAGGTGGCCGGCCGCAGGCCCGTGGCGATCACGAGCAGGATCGCGACACCGGCCGCGTAGCGGTAGATGACGAAGGGTCGGTAGGAGGTCGTGCGTACCAGGCGTAGGAGGAAGACGATGGCCGCGTAGCCGGAGACGGCGGCGGCGATCGTCCCCACCACCATCGGCCCGCCCACGCCCGGTGGCAGCCCTTCGTGCACGGCGCTGACCCCTTTGAAGAGGGTAGCGCCGGCGACGATCGGGATCAGGAGGAGGAAGGAGAAGCGTGCGGCGGCGTCGCGGTCGAGGCCGAGGAAGCGGCCGGCCGTGATCGTGATCCCCGAGCGCGAGGTTCCCGGCGCCAGGGCGAGGATCTGGGCGAGGCCGATCCAGAGGCCGTCGCGGACCTGGGTCTGGCCCAGGGCACGGCGCTGCGCCTGGCGGTCGGCCCAGTCGAGCAGGGCGGCGAAGAAGATCAGCTGGATGGCGATCATCCAGGGCTCGCCGAGGTGTTCGTCGATGAAGTCGGAGGCGAGGCCACCGGCGATCACCGCCGGGATCGTCCCGATCGCGATCGCGATCGCGAGCCGCTCCTCGCTGGTCTCGATCGCCCGCTTGCGCACCACCGCGATGAAGCTGACGATGAGGCGCCACACCTCCAGTCGGAAGAAGGCGATCGCCGCGATCAGCGTCCCCGCGTGCAGGGCGACGTCGAACGTCTTGTTGAACGAGTCGTTTTCGGTCAGGAACGTGTATTCCTGGAGCCAGGGGACGATGATCAGGTGGCCGGAGGACGAGATCGGCAAGAACTCGGTCAGCCCCTGGACCACCCCCAGTAGCAGGGCCTCGAGGTTTGACATCGCGCGATCCTACGCTGCCCGGTGCGATACATTCCTGCCCGTGAAGCGCGGAGCCTTTCTTTTCATCGCTGCCCTGACGACCATGCTCGTCGCCGCCCCGGTCGCACTCGCCGAAAACGGTGAGGGCCTCCTCGGCAAGGCCGACGACAAAACCGTCACCTTCTTCTGCTTCGGCGTGATGGCGTTCTTCGTCGTCCTCGTGATCGGCCTCTCCCTGATCCAGGGCGCGTTGGATCGGCGCAAAGCCAAACGCCGCTACGACTTCGAACGCCTCTCCTAGGCGGCGTGGGGGCGCCTCGCGGCGTCCTCGGTCGCTCGCCTTCGGGTCACGCACTTAAGTGCGCTCCCCTCGTCTCGCTCCCTGCGTCCTTGCGAGGCTGGCCCACGCCGCCTAGGAGCGCAGGCAGTCGGACTTTCTTGCGATTGAAGCGCGGAAGAAGGCAGATTCGCCTTGCGCCCAACCCCCCGAGCCCCGACCCCCTAAGCCAACCGAAACCCGCTCAGCAACCGCTTCTCGGTCTCGCCCTCGATCTCGGCGACCACTTCGACCTTGCCCTCCAGCGGGGTGCCGCGGATCTTGGTCGCGAGGAGGTCGTCGACCTGGAAGATGCCGGCGGAGTTGTTCAGCTGGATCTCGATCCGGACCGGGTGGTCCTCGCCGGCGCTGATCCTGACCTCGTCGATCGCCGCGGCGGAGATCGAGTGGATGCCCTCGTGGCCCGCCTCGATCGGGATCCGGGTGCGGCCCTGCGCCATGTCGAGTGCATCGGCGACGCGGACGACGCCGGCCTCGACCGTGTAGGGCTCGCCGCGGCGGCGATGACCGATGATCGAGTGGAGGATCTCGGCGGCGACGACGGTGCGCTCCGGCTCTTTGTAAGCGCCTGCAAGCAGCCGGTCGAGGGCGCTCTGGGCGAGGAAGAGCGAGTACTCCTCGTGGTCGGCGCGGTGGATCGACATGCCGAGGTCGTGGAGCAGGGCCCCGCCCGCCACGACCACCTCGGCGTCGCGCTCGCGCATCCCATGGTCGGCGACCATCGCCGGCTCCACCCCGGCTTTCGCCAGCAGACGCAGCAGCCGTAAGGAGATATTGAGCACGATCTGCATGTGGACCCAGCTGTGGTCCGACATGCCGAGGCGCTCGGCGTTGACCTGGGCCATGTACCACCAGGCGCGCACCTGGTCGTCGGAGTTGACCGCGTCGATGAAGCTCTCGAGCCGCCGGTTCCCCCTGGTCGGCACGCGCACGTGCGCCTCGGCGATCGCCTCCCGCGGGGGCTTTCGCGTCGGCCCGCCAGGGTCGGGGGCGGGAACCCCCTCCTCGACCTCTTTCACCTCATCCGACGCCATCGAACCCGGATCGTAGTCCGGCCGCGTGGATGCCGGTGTTCATCGGCCGTGTCTTTCAGCCGCAGACGGGCCAGGGACTGGAGCCGGACCGCGAATAGAGGAGCGCCGCGCGGTACTCCTGCTCGGCGGCGGAAGCTTCGGTGGGCAGGCCGCTGCCGCCGACCGATTCCCAGGTCCCCTGGTCGAACTGGAAGAGCCCCATGTAGGTGCCGTCGGCGGAGACCGCTTCGGGATCGCCACCGGACTCGCAGGCCGCGATCGCTTCCAGCGTCCCCATCGAGACACCGCCCGGCAGTTGCGCGAACAGTTCTTCTTCTTCGCGCGCTTCCTTGGCTTCCCGATGCTTGCGGTGCTGCACCTTCTGCCGCTGTTCGGTGATCTGGGTGGTCGCGGCGATCAGCCGGCTGAAGCGATCCACCGGATCGAGCAGCGGCCCCTCGACGGCGACCGCGTCGTCGATCGCGTTACCGGTCGCGCCTCCCGAGCCGGCGCCGATGTTCGCCGCCACCGCCCGCAGGCGCATCCGCGGCGGCAGCTGCTCGTCCTTGGGTTGCGCGGCCGAGGCGACGGCCGGCGACGCCAGCGCGACGACGGCCGCGAGCAGCGCAATATGTTTGCGTTCTGTGAGCAAGCCGTGAACCGTCGCGGTGAATTTCAGCCCTGTGTGTGACGCTCGTC
>JAFDWG010000128.1 GCA_018268605.1 Actinomycetota bacterium
CTTCGTCGTCGACGCTGACACCCCCGGTGTCACCGTCGACAAGAAGGAGGACAAGATGGGCCAGCGAGCGTCGAACACCGCGACGATCTCGTTCAACGACGTCGAGGTGCCCGCCGAGAACCTGCTCGCCGAAGAAAACAAGGGCTTCAAACTCGCGATGATGACCCTCGACCGCACCCGTCCGGGCGTCGCGGCGATGGCCACCGGGATCGCCCGCGCGGCGTTCGAGTTCGCCTGCGACTACTCGAAGGAACGGGTCCAGTTCGGCGTGCCGATCGCGATGCACCAGGCGATCCAGTTCATGATCGCCGACATGGCGACCAAGGTCGACGCGGCTCGTCTGCTGACCTGGAACTCGGCCGTCCTGCTCGATCAGGGCCGCCGCAACACGCTGCGCTCCTCGGAGGCCAAGCGGTTCGCCTCCGACTCGGCGATGGAGGTCACCACCGACGCCGTGCAGGTCTACGGCGGCTACGGCTTCATCAAGGAGTACCCGGTCGAGAAACTGATGCGCGACGCGAAGATCATGCAGCTCTACGAGGGGACGAGCCAGATCCAGCGCCTGGTCATCGCCAAAGAGGTGCTGCTGCCGCGCAACATCGACGAGGTCACCCCGGAGGCGAAAGCCGCCGCCGCGGCCCAGGCCGAGACGGCCGCCGCGACCGCCTAGCGATCGCGAAGCGGCCTCGCTGTTGACGGGCCGAAAACTTGACGCATGGTCAAGTTTTCGGCCCGTCGCCGTTCTCAGCCCGTGGTGCGGCGCCGGTAGGCGCGGAGGGCCAGTGGGGTGACGAGGGCGAGGATTGCTGCGCACCAGGCGACGGAGGCGACCACCGGGTGCTCCAGTGGCCAGGCCGCGCCGTCGGGGATCGCGGTCGGGTTTCCGAACAGGGTGCGGATCGCCGCCGCCCAGGCGCTGATCGGGTTGTATTCGGCGACCTGACGGAGGCCGTCGGGCAGTCCGCCGACCGGCACGAACGTGTTGGCGACGAACGTCAGCGGGAAGACCGCGACGAACGCGATGCCCTGGACCGCGTCCGGCGAGCGGGCGATCACCCCGACCATCGTTCCAAGCATGATCGAGGTGATGCCGATCAGGAAGATCAGGCCGAAGCCGGCGAGCGCTTCGAGCGGGGAGGAGGAGACCCCCCAGCCGACCACCAGGCCACTCACGACCATGATCGCGATCGCCAACAGGGTGGCCGAGAACTCGGCCGTCAGGTGGCCGATCAGGTAGGCCGGCCGGGACATCGGCAGTGAGCTGAAGCGGTCGATGATCCCTTCGCCGAGGTCGGTGGCGAGGGAGACGCCGGGTCCCATCATCCCGAAGGCGAGGGTCTGGACGATGATCCCGCCGATCAGATATTCGTGGTAGTCGCCGCCGCCCGGCACGGCGATCACGCCGCCGAACACGTAGGCGAAGAGCAGCACGAACATCACCGGTTGCAAGGTGACGTCGAAGAGCTTCTCCGGGATCTGGCGGATGTGGGCGAACTGGCGCTTCGCCAGCACCCAGGCGTCGGCGGCCAGCCAGCGGATGCGGCCGGGCCCGGCGGGCGCCTTCGGTAGGGATGCGGTGATTGCGTTGGCGTTCATGCGGCCGCCTCCTCGCGGTCGGTGTCTGCGGCGGTCGGGCCTGCCGTGGCGCGGGAGCGCGGCGAGGTGAGGGAGAAGAAGACGTCGTCGAGCGTCGCCTCGCGGCGGCGCACGTCGTGGGCGTCGACACCGCCGTCCTCGAGCGCCCGGACGACCTCGATCAGGCGCGTCGATTCGCTCGCCGGCGCGGTGACGAAGAGCCCTTCGCGGTCGATCTCGGCGCTGCCGGCCGCGACCTTCTCCAGCGCCTCGGCCGCCGGGCCGAGGTCGTCGGCCGCGTCGACGGTGACGACGACCCGTTCGCCGCCGTGCCGCGCCTTCAGCTGCCCCGGGGATCCGGTGGCGACGATCTTCCCGTGGTCGAGCAGGACGACGTCGTCGGCGAGCTGGTCGGCCTCCTCCAGGTACTGGGTGGTGAGGATCAGGGTGGTGCCGCCGCCGACCAGTTGGCGCAGGAGGTCCCACAGCTCGTTGCGGCTTTCCGGATCGAGGCCGGTGGTCGGCTCGTCGAGGAAGAGGACCGGGGGCGAGGCGACCAGGCTTGCCGCCAGGTCGAGCCGCCGGCGCATGCCGCCGCTGTAGTCGCGGACCAGGCGGTCGCCCGCGTCCTCGAGGCCGAGCTCGGCGAGCAACTCCGCCGCCCGCTGCTTTGCCACCTTGCGGGGCAGGTGGTAGAGGCGGCCGATCATCTCGAGGTTCGAGGCGCCGCTCATCAGGCCGTCGACCGTCGCCGCCTGGCTCGTGAGCCCGATTTGCTCGCGGACCTGGTCCGATTCGCGGGCGACGTCGTGTCCGACGACCCTCGCCGTGCCCTCGGTAGGCGAGGCCAGGGTCGTCAGGATGCGTATGGCCGTCGTCTTGCCTGCCCCGTTGTGACCGAGCAGGCCGAGCACCGACCCGGTCGGCACCGCGAGGTCGAACTCGCGGAGGGCCCACTGCTCGCCGTAGCGCTTGCCGAGGCCTTCGGCCACGACGGCGTGGGAAGTCTGGATATCTCGATTCATTTCGTACCTCGTACGTTGTCGTGGTACAGCGTACGATCACCGTAGCAGTACGATGTACGAAATGTCGAGCGATCAGAGGAAGACGCATGAGGCGGAGCGCGAGGAGCGCGCCGCGCAGCGTGCACGGGAAAAGGTCGAACGGGCCGAAGACCGGGTGAGGGAACACTCTGAGCGGGCGCAGCAGCAGGTCGCGCGCGCGCTCGAGCGCGTCGCTGAGGCCGAAGACCGCGCAGGGGAGAAGGTCGCCGAGGCCCTGAAGCGGGCCGAACGGGCAGACGGCATGGCACCGGACGAGGACTTCGAGCCGTTGGTCTGGTTTCGCGACGAGCCGTCATCCCGCCGGCCCGCCCACAGCCGCGCCGACATCGCCCGTGCGGCGGTGGAGATTGCCGACTCCGAAGGCTTCGACGCCGTCTCGATGCGCCGCGTCGCCCAGCGGCTCGGCGCCGGGACCATGACCCTCTATCACTACGTCCGCAACAAGGACGAGTTGATCACGCTGATGAGCGATGCGGTGATGGCCGAGATCGTCGTCCCCGAGGAGGAGCTCGCCGACGACTGGCGCGCCGCGCTGACCCAGATCGCGATCCGGACCCGCGCCGTCTTCGCCGCTCACCGGTGGATCTTCGAGCGGATGGGAGACGGTCGCCCGGGCCCCAGCGGCCTACGTCACTTCGAGCAATCCCTGCAGGCGGTGGCGCCGCTCGGCCTCGGTCGCAACGAGACCTTCGAGCTGATCGGCCTGGTCGACGACTACGTCTTCGGCTACTCCCTCCGCGAGCAACAGGAGCTGGAAGAGCACGAGCGCGGCTGGCCCCCCGAGGTCCGCGACTTCTTCCGCCGCGAACTCGAGAGCGGCCGCTACCCGCGGATCAGCGCCTTCTTCGACAACGACTTCGACTCCAGCTTCAACGCCGTCCTCGAGTTTCTCAACCAGCCGGGCCGCTTCGAGCGAGGCCTGAACCGCCTCCTCGATGGCATCGAAGCCGAGCTGAATCCCCCCAAATAGCGCCCCGAGGGCCCAAGCCGGGGGGAGAACCCACCCCGCGGTCGTCCTTAGGCCCGTTGTGGGGGCCAAAAGACGACCGCGCTCCGAGAACCGGGCCAAAGGACGACCGCATATGCGGGAGCGGGACCGTGCATTGGCGCGTCGCGCGATCAGCCAGCACGGTGTCGTGTCGATCCGCCAGCTCGAACAGCAGCTCGGCTTCTCGCATCAGGCAGTGGAACGAGCGGTCGCGGCGGGCCGACTTCATCGGATCCACAGAGGCGTCTTCGCCGTCGGACACACGGAGCTGTCTCGCCGGGGGCAATGCCTCGCGGCCGTACTGGCGGTGGGGCCCGGAGCGTTGCTCAGCTACTACTCGGCCGGATGGCTTTGGGGGCTCTGGTCGGGGTCCCCGGCGCCTTTCGAGGTGACGACGTCCGTGCCGGGACACCACGGGCCGCCGAAGGGCGTCAAGCGGCATCGGGCACGGAACATCGACGAGGTCGACCGGGCGTTGGTGGACGGGATTCCGGTCACCTCGGTTGCGCGGACTCTGCTCGACCTCGCCTGGAAGCTGCGGAGCGACCAACTGCGGCGGGTGTTGGCGCGGGCTGAAGACCTGAAACTGATCGATCTCGAGGCCATCCACGATGTGATCGAGCGCAATCGGGGGCACCACGGCGCGAAGCGGCTGCGCTTCGCGCTCGCGACGTACGAACGGCCGATCTGGACTCGGTCGGAATTCGAGCGGCGCTTCGTCGATCGCCTCCACGCGGCCGGACTACCGCGACCGGCTACCGGCTGGAACGAGGCCGGCCACGAGCTCGACGTCTACTGGCCCGAGCAACGCTTCGGGGTCGAACTCGACGCCTTCGAGACGCACGGCACGCGCCAGGCGTTCGAGGACGACCGCGAGCGGGACCTCGATCTCGTGTTGGCCGGGATCGAGACCGTGCGGATCTCGGAACGCAAGTTCCACCGCGAACCCGACGCGGTCGTCGCCGTGGTCGCGACGCTCCTGGCCCGACGCTAGCGCGGGGCGCTGTCGCCGCGCTTGGCGGCCTTCAGGCGCGGGACTTTGTCCAGGATCAGCTTGCGGAGCCGGATCGCGTTCGGGGTCACTTCGACGCACTCGTCCTCGCGGAGGAACTCGAGCGAGGCTTCCAGGGTGAGGCGGGTGGGGGGAGCCAGGCGGACCAGGACGTCGGCGCTCGCGGCCCGCATGTTGGTCTGCTGTTTGGCTTTGGTCGGATTGACGTCGAGGTCTTCCGAGCGGGCGTTCTCGCCGATGATCATGCCCTCGTATACCTCCTCGCCGGAGCCGACGAAAAGGGTCCCACGGTCCTGGAGGCTCATCAGCGAGTAGCCGGCGGTCTGGCCCCGGCGGTCCGCGACCAGCGATCCGGTCTGACGGGTCCGCAGTTCTCCCGCCCACGGCTCCCAGCGGTCGAAGACGTGGTGGAGGATGCCGGACCCACGGGTCTCGGTGAGGAACTCGGTGCGGAAGCCGATCAGCCCACGGGCCGGCACCAGGTAGTCCATGCGCACCCAGCCGGTCGAGTGGTTGACCATCTGCTCGAGCCGCCCTTTGCGCCCCGCCAGCATCTGCGTCACCGCGCCGACGTGCTCCTCGGGGACGTCGATCGCCAGGCGCTCCACCGGCTCGTGCACCTTGCCGTCGATCTCGCGGGTGACGACGCGAGGCTGGCCCGCGGTCATCTCGTAGCCCTCGCGCCGCATCATCTCCAGCAGCACGACGAGCTGGAGCTCGCCACGTCCCTGGACCTCCCAGGCGTCGGGGCGCTCGGTGTCCTTGACCCGGATCGAGACGTTGCCGACCAGCTCGCGGTCGAGGCGATCGCGGATCTGCCGCGCGGTCAGCTTGTCGCCGCCGCCCTGCCCGGCCATCGGGGAGGTGTTGATCCCGAGCACCAGCGACAGCGACGGCTCGTCGACCGTGATCACCGGCAGCGGCTCGGGGTTCTCGACGTCGGCGAGAGTCTCGCCGATCGTCACCTCTTCGATCCCGGCCACGGCGATGATTTCGCCCGGCCCCGCCTCTTTGGCGTTTACCCGCTCGAGCCCTTCGGTGACGAAGAGCTCCGACACGTTCGCCCGTTTGACCTCGCCGTCGGCGCGGCACCAGGCGATCGGCTGCCCCGCTCTGATCGTCCCCTGGCGCACGCGGCAGACCGCCAGGCGTCCCAGGTACGGCGAGGCGTCGAGGTTCGTCACGTGCGCCTGCAGCGGCGCGCCCTCGTCGTACTCCGGCGCCGGGATCTTCTCCAGCATCAGGTCGAGCAGCGGCATCAGGTCGGTCCCCTCGACGCCCTCCTCCAGCGACGCCCAGCCGTCTTTCGCGTTCGTGTAGACGATCGGGAAATCGATCTGCTCGGAGTCCGCGTCGAGGTCGATGAACAGCTCGTAGACTTCGTCGACGACCTCGGAGATCCGCGCGTCCGGGCGGTCCACCTTGTTGACGACGAGGATGATCGGCAGGCGCCGGTCGAGCGCCTTTCGCAGGACGAAGCGCGTCTGCGGCAGCGGTCCCTCGGACGCGTCGACCAGCAGCAGCGCTCCGTCGACCATCGTCAGCGCCCGCTCCACCTCGCCGCCGAAGTCGGCGTGGCCCGGCGTGTCGACGATGTTCAGCTTCACGCCGCCGTGCTGGACCGCGGTGTTCTTGGCGAGGATCGTGATCCCCTTCTCCCGCTCCAGGTCCATCGAGTCCATCACGCGCTCGGCCACGTCCTGGCCTTTGCGGAAGGTCCCGGTCTGCCAGAGCATGGCGTCGACGAGCGTCGTCTTGCCGTGGTCGACGTGGGCGATGATCGCCACCACCGGCGGCCGTTCGACCAGATCCTCGGCAGCGTCGTC
>JAFDWG010000129.1 GCA_018268605.1 Actinomycetota bacterium
CCGATCGCGTCGTGGAGATCCTCTTGGATCAGGTCGGGATCGCGGGTGCCGGAGTCGGCGGCGTCTTCGAGGGAGTCTTCGACCAGGTCCTTAAGGTCTTCCATGATGCCCTCGACGTCGTCGAGGAAGGCGACGCCGCGGAGGATCACCTCGGGATCGGCGACGATCGAGCCGTCGTCTCCGGAGACGGTGACGACGACGATGAAGATGCCGTCGGCGGAGATCTCGCGACGGTCGCGCAACGCGGCGTCGTCGGGGTCGCCGATGTTGACGCCGTCGACGTACATCGTGCCGACGTGCATGTCCTCGCCGAAGCGGGCGCCCGAGGAGTCGATCTCCAGCGGCAGCCCGTTGCGACCCTTGAAGATGTTCTTCTCGTCGATGCCGACCATTTCGGCCAGCTCGGCGTGCAGGCGGATCCTCTGGAAATCACCGTGGACCGGCATCACGTAGCGCGGCTTGGTCAGGTTCAGCATGAGCTTCAGCTCCTCGCGGTAACCGTGCCCGGAGGCGTGGATCGACGCGTCTTTCGCGGTGATCACGGAGGCGCCGATCTCGTAGATGCGGTCGATGGTGTCATTGACGGCGCGCTCGTTTCCCGGCACCGGGCTGGCCGAGAAGATGACCGTGTCCCCCGCGTGCAGGCGCACGTCGCGGTGGTCATTGTTGGCCATCCGGCGCAACGCCGAGAGCGGCTCGCCCTGGCTGCCGGTCGAGACGACGACGACTTTCTCGTCGGGGAAGTTCTCGATCTCCCGCGGCTGGATGAAGGTGCCCTGCGGGGCCCGTGTCATCCCCAGGTTGGAGGCGATGTTGAAGTTCTTTCGCATCGAGCGGCCGACCAGCGCCACCTTGCGGTCGAGCGCCACGGCGGCATCGATCACCTGCTGCACCCGGTGGATATTCGACGCGAACGACGTGACGATGATCCGCCCCTCGCATAGCGCGAACTGCTGCAGCAGCGCCGGGCCGACGCTCGACTCCGACGGGGCGACGCCGGGGCGGTCGGCGTTGGTCGAGTCGCCGCAGAGCAGCAGCAGCCCCTCCTTGCCGACCTCGGCGAGCCGCGAGATGTCGGCGGGACGCCCGTCGACAGGGGTCTGGTCGAACTTGTAGTCACCGGTCATCAGCACCTGACCGAGCTCGGTGGTGATGAGGACGCCGCGCATGTCGGGGATCGAGTGGGCGAGGTGGACGAGCTCCAGTTCGAACGGCCCGCGCCGCACCTTCTGCCCGGCGGGCAACTCCTCCAGGTTCGCCTTGTCGCCGAGCTTGTGCTCGTCGAGCTTCGAGCGGACCATGCCGATCGTCAGCATGCCGCCGTAGATGACCGGGGGCATCCCGATCTCGCGCAGCACGTAGGGCAGCGCCCCGACGTGGTCCTCGTGACCGTGCGTGAGCACGATCGCCTCGATGTCGTCGGCGCGATCGCGCAGGTACGAGAAGTCTGGGAGGACGAGATCGATGCCGTGCATCTCCGCAGTCGGGAACATCAAGCCGGTGTCGACGATGACGATGCGGCCATCGAATTCGATGACCGTCATGTTCTTGCCGATCTCGCCGAGGCCGCCGAGCGGCAGCACTCGCAGGGTCTTACTGGGCAATGGGAAAGCTCACTCTCTGTGTATGGAAGAAATCGCTAGTGGGCGACGGGGAAGCCGACGGCCTCCAGGCCTGCCCGGACCGTTGCGCGCTGCTCGTCGTCGCACCTGACGAGCGGCAGGCGCACGCGGTCGCTCGCCAGCCCGAGGATGTCAAGGGCAGCCTTGACCGGGATCGGGTTGGTGGTGACTCCGAGCGCCGTGTACAGCGGTCGCAGTTCGTTGTCGATCGCGCGAGCGCGGTCTAGGTCGCCGGCCTGCGCCGCGTCCCAGATCGCCCGCATCCGTCGGCTGGCGACGTTGGAGGCGACGAGGACGCCGCCGGCGCCGCCGAACTCCAGGGTGTCGCAAAAGGTCTCGTTGTCGCCGGCGAGCACGGCGAGGCCCTCGATCGGACCGAGCTCGTCCGCGTTGGATTGCTTGACGGCGACGATGTTGGGGATGTCTCGTCCCAGTTCCCCGAGTAGCTCGGGATCGGCGTTGACGATCACGCGCGAAGGGATGTTGTACATGACCATCGGCAGCTCCGGCACCGCCTCGGCCACCGCTTCGAAGTGGGCGCGGATGCCTGCCCGGTTGGGCTTGTTGTAGTACGGCACGACGACCAGCGAGGCGTCGGCTCCGGCGTCCGCCGCCATCTGGGTCAGCTCGCGCGAGTGCTGGGTGTCGTTGGTGCCGGTGCCGCAGATCAGGAGGGCGTCGTCGCCGACCTCGGCGCGGATCGCCTGTAGCAGCTCGATCTCCTCGCCGTCGGTGAGGGTCGGGCACTCGCCGGTCGTCCCGGCGACCACCAGGCCGTGGGAGCCGTCCTCGAGGATGTGCGCGGCGAGGCGGCGGGCGCCATCCAGGTCGACGCCGCCGTTCTCGTCGAACGGGGTCGCCATCGCCGTGAGGACTCCACGCAGCTCCTTCATCGCATTCAGAGTAGCTTCTCCAGCCCGACGGTGAAATGGTCCGGCAGGGTCGGCACCTTGCGGACCGCCAGCAGGACGCCGGGCATGAACGACTGTCGGTCGATCGAGTCGTGGCGGATCGACAGCGTCTGCCCCGGTCCGCCGAAGATCACTTCCTGGTGGGCGACCAGGCCCGGCAGCCGGACCGAGTGGATCGGCCGGTGGACGTGACCGCCCGCCGCGTCGATCAGCTCGGCGGTCCGTGCCGCGGTTCCCGAGGGGGCATCCAGCTTCTTGTCGTGATGGAGCTCGATGATCTCGGTCTCCGGCATGTGCTTGGCGATCGTCTGGGAGACGACCATCATCAGCACTGCGCCGATCGCGAAGTTCGGCGCGACGAAGCAGTTGGCCTCCGAGGCCTCGGAGGCGGCCTTCGCCGCCTCCAGGTCGAAGCCGGTGGTGCCGACCACTACGTGGACACCCGCCGCCAGGCACTCTTCGACGTTGGCCAGCGCGGTGTCGGGGATCGAGAAGTCGACGACGATGTCGGCGTCCCCGAGCACGTCGGCGAGCGCGACGCCCAGGCTCGGGTCGGCGCGCCCGCTCAGCTCGAGGTCGTCAGCCCCTTCGACGGCTTCGCAGACCGTCGCGCCCATCCGCCCGGCCGCGCCGGAGACGACGACCTTGGTCATGCCGCGACCAAGGCCTCCGAGACCGGCGCGAGCGCCGCGCGGAAGCGGTCTTCGTCGGCGCCGACGCACGCCGCCGAGAGCTTGTCGGCGGCGTAGAGCTCGGCCGCCAGCTCGGTCAGCTGGTCGACCTCGACCGCGTCGACTTTCGCCAGCATCTCGTCGAGGTCTTCGATCGGCAGGCCGAAGAGCACCGCACGGGAGATCCGGGTCATCCGCGCCGCGGTCGACTCGGAGGAGAGGACGAGCCTCCCCTTGACGCTCTCCTTCGCCCGGTGGAGCTCCTCCGCCGAGACCGGCTCGGAGCGCAGTCGTGCCAGCTCGCGACCGATGATCTCGCAGGCCTCCTCGACGTTGTCCTCACGGGTGCCGACGTAGGTCGCGACCAGGCCCTGGTCGGTGAACTGCTCGTTGTAGGAACCGACCGAGTAGGCGAGGCCGCGCTTCTCCCGCACCTCGCGGAAGAGTCGCGAGGAGGTCGAGCCGCCGAAGATCGAGTCGAGGACGGCCAGCGGGAAGCGCCGCTCGTCGTGACGGTCGATGCCGGGCGCGCCGAAGCAGATGTGGTACTGCTCGGTCTCCTTGCTGAGGAAGCAGAGGCGCGGCGCCTCGGTGAGCGGGGTCGCCGCGGCGACCCCGCCACCCTCGGTCGGCGGGTTGACGAACTTTTCCGCCAGGGCGACGATCGCATCATGCTCGAGGTGCCCGGCGGCGCCGACGACGATGTTCTCCGCGTTGTAGCGGTCGCCGCGGTAGGCCTCGATGTCTGGGACCGGCACGTTGGCGATGATCTCCGCCTCGCCGAGGACCCGGCGCCCGAGCGGATGCGAGCCGAAGACGGCGTCGGCAAGCACGTCGTGGACGCGGTCCTGCGGCTCGTCGTCGTACATCGCGATCTCCTCGATCACGACCTGGCGCTCCGAGTCGATGTCGGGGTAGGTCGGGGCCAGCAGCATCTCCGAGAAGAGGTCGAAGACCTCCTCGGTGTGCTCGTCGAGGAAGCGGGCGTGGAGGTGCGTGGTCTCCTTGCCCGTCGCCGCGTTGACGGAGGCGCCGAGCCCGTCGAAGAGCTCGGAGATCTCGATCGCCGAGTAACGCTTGGTCCCCTTGAAGAGCAGGTGCTCGAGGAAATGCGAGACCCCGGCCTGAGCCGAGGTCTCGTTACGGCTTCCGGTGCGGACCCAGAGGCCGAGCGCCACGGATCGCACCGAAGGAACCTCTTCGGTGACGACCCGGACGCCCGAGTCCAGGGTGGTGACGCGAGCGCCACTCATGACTTTCCCGCTTCGCCGGCTTCGCAGGACATCAGGTATGGATGCTCGCTCACTCCGCGCTCAGTTGCGGCGCTCGCGTTCGCGACCGCCACGGCCGCCGCGGTCACGGTCACGACCGCGTCCGCCGCGATCGCGATCCCCGCCGCCGCGCCGACCGCCGTCGCCCGAGCCGACCGTGGCCAGTTCCTCGGGCGATTTGCCCGCGACCGACGGGTCGGCCGTGAGGCGCAGGCCGATCCGGCCGCGCTCCTTGTCGACCTCGACCACGGTGACGTCGATGTGGTCGCCGCTGGAGAGCACGTCGTCGACCGAGTCGACCCTCTCCCCCGGCTTCACGTTGGAGATGTGGAGCAGGCCGTCGGTGCCCTTGACCAGCTCGACGAAGGCGCCGAAGGTCGTCGTCTTGACGACTTTCGCGGATTCGTAACGGTCGCCGATTTCGGCCTCCTTGGTCATCGAGGTGATCCGCTGGACCACGCCGTCGACCAGTTCGCCGGTCGGCGCGTAGACGCGCACCGTGCCGTCGTCTTCGACGTCGATCTCCGCTTCGAACTCCTCGCAGAGTCCGCGGATCGTTTCGCCGCCTTTGCCGATGACGGCGCCGATCTTCTCCGGGTCGATCTTGATCGACTCGATCGCCGGCGCGTGCGGGGAGAGCTTCTCCCGCGGGCCGTCGATCGCCTCCGCCATTTTCCCGAGGATGAACTGGCGGCCCTTGTGGGCCTGATCCAAGGCATCCCGGAGAATGTCGAAGGTGACGCCGGTGATCTTGATGTCCATCTGCAGGGCGGTGATGCCCTCGGCGGTGCCGGCGACCTTGAAGTCCATGTCGCCGAGGTGGTCCTCGACGCCGGCGATGTCGGTGAGGACGATGTAGTCGTCGCCCTCCTTGATCAAGCCCATGGCGACGCCGGCGACCGGTGCGGTGACCGGGACACCCGCGGCCTGGAGGGCCATCGAGGAGGCGCAGACCGAGCCCATCGAGGAGGAGCCGTTGGACTCGAGCGTCTCGGAGACGACCCGGATCACGTACGGGAAGGACTCTTCATCGGGGATCGTCGCCGCCAGGGCCCGCTCGGCGAGCGCGCCGTGGCCGATGTCACGCCGCTTCGGGCCGCGCATGAAGCCCGCCTCACCGACCGAGTAGGGGGGGAAGTTGTAGTGGTGCCAGAAGCGTTTCGTGGTCACCAGCCCGAGCGTGTCGATCCGCATGTCCATCCGCGTCGTCCCGAGGGCGACGTTGGAGAGAATCTGCGTCTCACCGCGGGTGAAGAGGGCCGAGCCGTGGACGCGCGGGGAGATGTCGACCTCGGTCTCGATCGGTCGGATCTCGTCCTGGGCGCGTCCGTCGGGGCGCTTCTTTTCGACCGCGATCGCCTTGCGGATCGTGTCCTTCTCGATCTCGTCGAAGGCGGACTTGACGTCGTCGCGACGTTTGATGTCCTCGTCCGAGTCCCCGGCGGGGGCCAGGCGCTCGACGGCCTCGTCCTTGACCTTGTCGATCGCCTCGTAGCGCTCGAGCTTGCCCTCGGTCGCGATCGCGTCGACCAAGGCCTGGCCGAACTGGTTGCGGACCTCCTCGAGGAGGCCCGGGTCGAGCTCGACGACCCGGTGGTCGATCTTCTCCTTGCCCGCCTTGTCCTGCAGCTCCTGCATCGCGGCGGTGAGCTTCTTGATCTCGCCATGGGCGATGTCGAGGGCGTCGAGGATCTCGGCCTCGGTCACGCCCTGGGCACCCGCCTCGACCATCAGGATCGCCTCGTCGGTGCCGGCGACGATCAGGTCGAGATCCAGCTCCTCGTGGGACTCCTCGGGCGGGTTGATGACGAAGTCACCGTCGAGTTTGCCGATGCGGACCGCGCCGACGTGCTTGGCGACCGGGACCGGGGAGATCGCCAGCGCCGCGGAGGCGCCGTTCATCGCCAGGATGTCGTA
>JAFDWG010000012.1 GCA_018268605.1 Actinomycetota bacterium
TGGGTACCCGTTCCCTAGGATCGGTTCAGTGAGCGGAGCCGACCACCGTCCGGACGCCGGCATCTGGGCGCCCGCCGCGATCCTCGCCGACCTCGACGGCACGCTGGTCGATTCGGTCGCCTCCAGCGAGCGGGCCTGGGGCGCGCTGGCGCGGCGTCGCGGCCTGGATGAGGTGGCGACCCACCGCTTCGCGATGGGCAGGCCGACGCGCGAGACCGTCGCCCTCTTGGTGCCGAAGGGAGAACGCGACTCCGAGCAGACCCAGATCGACCGCGACGAGGTCGAGGACGCCGGGACGGTGACCGCCTACCCGGGCGCCGCCGAGCTCCTCGCCGGCCCGATCCCGATCCCGATCGCGGTCGTCACCAGCGGCTCCACCGCACTTGCGACCGCGCGCCTACGCGGCGCCGGCCTCGAGCCGCCGAGCGTCCTCATCACCGCCGACTCGATCAAGCGCGGCAAGCCCGATCCCGAACCGTTCCTTCTCGGCGCCCGTGAACTCGGCGTCGAGCCGGCCCGTTGCCTGGCCCTCGAGGACGCCCCGAGCGGCATCGAGTCCGCCCGCGCCGCGGGGATTCCGGTCGTCGCCTTCCGCACCACCCATCCGGAGGCGGAACTGCAAGGCGCGAGCGTGGTGCTCGACTCGTTGGCCGAGGCGGTCGCCCGGCTGCGGCAGTCCTAGCTACGTGACGGTTCCGGTGGAAGTGCGGGGATTCGAACGGTCAGGGATCTGCCGTGTTCCTTATTTGCGCTATACGCAAGTTTCGAACACCGCAGGGACCTGACCGTCCGGGCCCCGACCAGACCCGTCCCCTAAGCCGCTGCCGGCTCGCTCAGCGCCGCGGCGTCAGCCAGGATCTCGACCGACCGGACGCGGTTGTCGACCGAGTCGGCGTAGTGCACGGTGATCAACTCCTGGACGCCGGTCTTCGCCTGGAAGTCGGCCAGGTAGGCGGCGGCTTCGGAGCCGGTGCCGACGGCCGAGTAGGTGAGCATCTCGTCGACTGCGCGGGCGCGGGGGGAGTCGAGGATCTGGTCGACTCCCTCGTCGGTCAACTTGCCGCCGCCCGGGGTCTTGAAGAGGCTTTTGACGCGGATGCGCCGGGTGACCTCGAGCTGGCGGTCGGCCTCGGCCTTGTCAGCGGCCGCGATCACGCCGACGCCGGCCATCGCGTAGGGCTCGGAGAGCTGCTCGGAGGGCTTGAAGTTCTGGCGGTAGACCTCGAGCGCGTCGAAGAGGGCGTGCGGGGCGAAGTGGGAGGCGAAGGCGTAGGGTAGGCCGAGGACCGCGGCGAGCTGGGCGCCGAAGAGGGAGGACCCGAGGATGTAGAGCGGCACGTGGGTGCCTTTGCCGGGGATGGCGATGACGCCGGAGACGGGACTGTTGTCTCCGAGCCAGGCCTGCAACTCCTGCACGTCCTGGGGGAAGCGTTCGCTGGAGAGCTCGTCGCGGCGCATCGCCCGCATCGTGGCGGTGTCGGAGCCGGGGGCGCGGCCGAGGCCGAGGTCGATGCGGTCGGGGTGAAGCTCGGCGAGGGTGCCGAACTGCTCGGCGATCACCAGCGGCTGGTGGTTGGGCAGCATGATGCCGCCGGCGCCGAGGCGGATCGTCTCCGTGTGGGCGGCGATGTGGGCGATCAGGACCGCGGTCGCCGAGCTGGCGATCGAGCGGATGTTGTGGTGCTCGGCGTACCAGATGCGCCGGTAGCCGAGGCTCTCCGCCGTCTGCGCGAGGCGCACCGAGCCCGCGAAGCTGGCGCCGATCGACTCGTTCGGCCCGACCGCGGCGAGGTCGAGGATCGAGAGCGGGACGTCGGGGCGGGCGGGTGCGTCGGTCAGATCGGTCATGCCCTAAGCATGCCGAACCGAACCCGCCGGCCCGCGCGGCGACCCTAGATCCCCGATCCCACCTTGCCCGCGCGCGCGTCCGCCCAGACGTCGACGTTCGACTCGAAGTCGACGATGCGGTCGATCTCGGCGAGTTCCTCGGCGCTGAAGTCGAGGTTGTCGAGCGCGTCGACGTTCTGCTCCAGCTGCTTGGCGGAGGAGGCGCCGATCACCAGCGAGGTCATCCGCGGGTCCCGCAGGCTCCAGGCGAGCGCCATCTGCGGCAGCGACTGGCCGCGGTTCTCGGCGAGCGAGCTCAGTTCCCGGACCCGGCCGATCACGTCGTCGTTGATCCAGTCGCTTTCGAAGGCGCCGTAGTCGCTCTGGGTCGCCCGTGAGTTCTCCGGGATGCCGTCGTTGTATTTGCCGGTGAGGAGCCCTTGGGCGAGGACGGTGAAGCCGATCACGCCGACGCCGAGCTCGTCGACCGCGTCGAGCAGGCCCTCGTCCTCGGTCCAGCGGTTCAGCATCGAGTAGCTCGGCTGGTGGATCAGGAGCGGCGTACCGAGGTCGGCGAGGATCGCGGCGGCGCGCCGGGTGTGGTCGGCGTCGTAGGAGGAGATGCCGACGTAGAGTGTCTTGCCCTGGCGCACCGCCGTGTCGAGCGCGCCCATCGTCTCCTCCAGCGGGGTCGAGCCGTCGAGCCGGTGCGAGTAGAAGATGTCGACGTAGTCGAGGCCCATCCGCTCGAGCGACTGATCCAGCGAAGAGAGGACGTACTTGCGCCCGCCGCCGCCCTGCCCGTAGGGGCCTGGCCACATGTCCCAGCCCGCCTTGGTCGAGATGACCATCTCGTCGCGGTAGGGGCGGAAGTCTTCGCGCATCAGCCGGCCGAAGTTGATCTCCGCGGCGCCGTAGGGCGGACCGTAGTTGTTGGCCAGGTCGTGGTGGGTGATGCCGAGGTCGAAGGCGCGCCGGGCGACCTCACGCTGCGTCTCGAACTTGCGGTCGTCGCCGAAGTTGTGCCAGTAGCCGAGCGAGAGGACCGGAAGGTCGAGGCCGGAGCGGCCGGTGCGCCGGTAGACCATCTTGCCGTCATAACGATTGGTGTCTGCGTCGTAGCTCATCGCCCCGTTTTCTACCCTCTCAGCGACTTTGCAATTCGGCGTGGGGGGTCAAACGACGGAGGCCGAGGCCTTGGTGTGGCGTGAGCGATGGACTGGACACCACCCGGGACCTGGTCGAGGAGGTGCTGCGCACGGCGCTGGCCCTGGAGGACATCGTCGTCTCCCTCCTCGACGACCTCCCCGAGGGCGCCTTCCCCGGCGAGGATCCCGGCCTCGTCCTCCTCGAGATGATCGTCGGCAGCGTCCACCCGGCCACCGTCGCCGCCGGCTCCCGCGACACCCGCACCGCGACCGCCCTCGTCGCCGCGATCCGCGAGCGCGTCCTCGCCGACCTCCGTGCCGCCGCCCTGCTCGCAGCCGAACGCGAAGACGACATGAAAAAGTGATGGCATGGCTTGGTTCTCCTCCTTCGACACGCGCGGTTATCGCACCGTCGGCGCGCGGGAGGGATATGACCGGTGGGCGCCTACCTACGAGGACACTGTCGAGGACGCGATGGACATCGCGCTGCTCGAGCGGCTCGACCTTGCCTGGGACACTGTCTCCTGCGCGGCGGACCTCGGATGTGGGACCGGGCGGACCGGGAGTTGGCTGGCGGCGCGGGGTGTGGGGGAGATCGACGGGGTCGACCTCTCGCCGGGGATGTTGGAGGCGGCACGCGCTCGCGGCGTCTACGCCTCGCTTCGCGAGGGCGAGGTCGGCGACACCGGCCTCGAGTCCGGCGCCTACGACCTCGTCGTCTCCTGCCTCGTCGACGAGCACCTTGCCGACCTGCGGCCGCTCTACGCCGAGGCGGCGCGGCTCGCGCGCCCCGACGGCCGCTTCGCGCTGGTCGGCTTCCACCCGCACTTCATCATCGCCTCGGGCATGCCGACCCACTTCGACGACGCCGACTCGGGCGAGGCGCTGGCGATCGAGACCCACGTCCACCTGCTGAGCGACCACGTCGCGGCCGGGCGCGGCGCCGGTCTCGAGCTCCTCGCCCTCCACGAGCGGGTCGTCGACGACGAGTGGGTCGCGCTGAAGCCGAAGTGGGAGCGCTTCCGCCACCACCCGATCTCCTTCGCCTTCGTCTGGTCGACGTGACCGCTCGGGAGTGGGCAGGGCGGCTCGGCGAGGTGGCGCGCGGGGTGCGCGACGGGGACGAGAGGGAGGTCGCCCGCGCGGTCGAGGCCCTCAGCCGGCGCCACCGCCTCCTGGCCCCGCTGGCGCTGATGGTCGGTGGTGTCGCGATGCTCTTCAACGGCCTGCGCCTGCTGCTCACCAACTGGCGGCTCACGGTGATCCAGATCCCGCCCGCGATGTGGATCTGGGCGGCGATGTACGACCTCCGCGGCCACGTCCTGCACGACCGCAGCTGGAGCGCGATCAACGGGCCGATCGTCGTCCCGATCATCCTCGTGATCATGGCGATCACCATGTTCTGCTTCTGGCTGAACGCCGTCTTCGGCTTCGCGATCAGCCAGGACGGCGATCCCGAGGTGCGTCCCGCGATGGACGAAGCACGGCCCCACCTGCTGACGATCCTCGCCTCCGGCGGCGTCGTCGGCCTCGCTCTCGGCCTGACCGTGACCGTCGTGAGCCGCGCCCACGCGCCCTGGTTCGCGCTGACCCTGAGCATCGTGATCGGGGTGATGATGATCGCCTACGTCGCCGTCCCGGCGCGGCTGATCGGGGTCGATTCGGGCACCGTCTCCCGCCGCGACCGCCTCTCGGCCAGCATCGTCGGCTCGGTCCTCGGCGCCGTCGTCTCGACCCCGGCCTACTTGCTGGGGAGGATCGGGCTGCTGATGCTCGGCTCGCCTTTCCTCCGCCTGCCGGGCATCCTCCTCCTCGTCGTCGGCTTCACCCTCCAGGCGGGCGCGACCAGCGCGGTCAAGGCGGTGAAGATGGGGGCGAAGCTGGGGCGGCGCGGCACCCCCCCAACCGCCGCTGCGTCCGTCGACGAAGCTCCATCACCTCCGAGGTGATCGTCTGACCGCGGCCGCCGGCTGGTCCAGCTCCTGCCCGCCCGGGCGGGCCCGGCTTCCGCCGGGGCCGCCCGGGCGCCGTTCGCCCAGCCGGTGAGGGGTGGGCGCGGAAATGCATCGAGTAGTAGGAAAGTTCCAGTTTCTTGGAGGAACGCCTGAGGGATGAGATGATCGCCGCCGTCCATGAACAAGCTCGATCTCGGAACCAGACTTCGCGCTCTCCGCGCCGAGCGCGGCCTCTCGCTCAGCCAGCTGGAAGCGGCGACGAAGATCTCCAGCTCGTTCCTCTCCCTGGTCGAGAGCGGCAAGTCCGACATCACGATCAGCCGCCTCGTGCGACTTGCCGACTTCTTCGAAGTCGAACTGAGCGACCTGGTCGAGGGCAGCCGGACCGAGCGCAAGCCGCTCGAGGTGATCCGGGAGGGCGAGGGCAGTGTCCTCACCTCCAGCAGCGAGGGGATCTCGACGCGATTCCTGGGCCACCAGCGCTGGCAGCTCTCGCCGCGGGTCACCGACTACGACGCGGGGGCGACGCTCGAGATCGTCGGTGGCGAGCAGGCCGCTCGTGAGATCCTCCACCACCGCGAGCTCTTCATCTACATCATCTCGGGGACCTTCGAGATCACCGTGCACGACGAGGAGCCGGTGAGCCTCTCCCGCGGCGATGCCGTCCTGATCCGTGACGGCGCCGACCGGGTCGTCAACACCGGTCGCCGCCCGGGCCGGCTGGTGATCGTCGGCGTCACCCTCGGCTCCTGAGGCGGCGTGGGGACGCCTCGCGGTGTCCTCGGTCATTCGCCTCTGGTCACGCACTGGAGTGCGCTCAGTCGAACGCAGTCGAGGGCGCATAGGCTTAGGCGGGTGAGCTCCGCCGACCTTGCCCGGTCCCGGGCGGGCTCCGAAGCGGAGCCTGTCCTGCATTTCGGCCATTGGCCGGCGGTGCGGCGCTGCGCGCTGGCGCTCTATCTCGTCGGCTTCGTCGTCTGGAGCTACAACTACGGGATCCCCGTCCAGCGGGAGCTGGTGATCGCCTGGGTCTGCGGCGCGCTCGCCTGCGCCTGCATCGGCCGCCATCCACGGGAGATGCTCTGGCTGGTGATCGATTGGCTGCCGATGGTGATCGTCCTCGGCGCCTACGACGTCACCCGGGGCGCCGCCGACAGGCTCGGCATCGGGGTCCATTTTCACCCGATGATCGACTTCGACAAAGCCGTCTTCTTCGGCCAGACGCCGACCGAATGGCTGCAGAACCACCTCTACGACCCGACCCGACTGACCGCCTGGAACGTCTTCTTCACGCTCGTCTACACGAGCTACTTCATCACCCCGTTCGCCCTCGCCGGTTGGCTCTGGGCGCGCGACCGCCCCGCCTACCTGCGCTTCGCCAAGCGCATCGTCACCCTGGCGATCGCCGGCGTCATCACCTACGTCCTCTTCCCGGCCGCGCCTCCCTGGCTGGCCGGGCAGGAAGGCCTCCTCCAGGATGTCCACCGCACCACCTCGGAAGGCTGGAAGATCATCGGCGTCGGCACCTCGATCCTCTTCTCCGAAGGTCAGGCCTCGGTCAACCTGGTCGCCGCGGTGCCCTCGCTGCACGCCGCCTTCACGATGCTGGTCGCCCTCAACCTCTGGAGGCCGATCCCCTGGCGCCGGGTGCGCCCGCTGGTCTTCCTCTATCCGGCGGCGATGGCGCTGACCCTGATGGCCACCGCCGAGCACTACTTCTTCGACATCCTGCTCGGCTGGCTCTACGCCGGGGCGGTGATGGTCGCCTGGGCGGCCTGGGAACGACGCCGGGCGGGCCTCGCCGAACGTCGCGGCGCCGAGCCGGAGCCTGAACCGGCCAGTGCAGGCTAGCCTCGACGTCTGCAGGACTTCATAGTTTTTCTATATTGGTCGGTATGGCTTCGTCCGCCCCCGATCGCGCTGAGGCGATCAACCTCGTCGCGAACTCCCTGCTGGGACGCGCCGCGCGCCTGACGCGGCTCTTGATGCCGACCGGCGCGCACAAGCTGTCGCGGACCGAGATCGGGGTCATCGCCACGCTCTCGGAAGGCCCCCGCCGCATCACCCAGCTCGCCCAGACCGAGGCGCTTGCACAGCCCACCGTGACCCAACTGGTCGACAAGCTCGAGGGCCGCGGACTCGTCGCCCGCGCCCGCTCCGGCGAAGACGCCCGGGTCGTCATGGTCGAGGTGACGCCAACCGGGACCGAGGTCTTCGAGGAGGTGCGGGCGGAGATCCGCGAGAACATGCGCGAAGCGCTCGCCGACCTTCCCGACGACGAGCTGACCGACCTCGCCCACGCCTCCGAAACCCTCGGTGGCCTGATCGAGACGCTGCTGCCCCGCGACGCATGAGCCCGACGCTGAGGGCGCGCCTCCTGCCGGGGGTCCTGGTGTCATAGGGAGCGCGATCACCTGGACCGGCCTCGGTATCTGCGTCCTCGCCGCGGTTCTCGGGGCCTCTACTTACCGGCCGCGCGTCCGCGGCGCCGTTGTTTTGGGACGCTGGTGGGATGGCCGTCGACACCGCCGTCCCGCCCAGCCAGGGCCTCACCGCCTACCGCCGCGTCCTGGCGGCGCCGGGCGTGCGGCCACTGGTCGCCTTCGCCCTGCTGGCGCGGATGCCGATCGGCATGGGTGCCGTCGCGACCATCCTCTTCGTCCACGGCCAGACCGACTCGTTCGGCATCGCCGGCGGCGTCGCGGGGGCCTACACGATCGGCCTCGGGATCACCGGCCCCTGGCTGGCGAGGGTCATCGACCGGCACGGCTCGCGCCTGGTCATCGTCCCCGGCGCGCTCATGGTGATGGCCGCGATGGTCGCGCTCGTGGTGCTCGGGGAAGCCGGCGCCGGGACGGTGCCGTTGGTCGCCGCGGGCTTCCTCGCCGGCGCCGGGTCGACGCCGATCGGCGGCATCTTCCGCCAGCGTTGGCCGGATCTGGTCGGCCCCGCCGAGCTGCCGACCGCCTATGCGCTCGACGCCGTGATGATCGAGGTCGTCTTCGTCAGCGGGCCGCTCCTCGCGGGCATCTTGGCGGCGACCGTCGGCCCGTCCGGGGGACTGCTCGTCGCGGGCGCGCTCGGCATCGTCGGCTCGACCGGCTTCGCCCGCCTCTCGACCGTCGAGCCGGGCGGCGAGCCGGGCGCCGAGCGGCACTGGCTCGGCGCCCTGGTCTCTCACCACCTGCGCCTGCTGGTTCTCTCTGACCTCCCGCTGGCCGGGACCTTCGGCGCCCTCGATGTGATGCTGCCCGCCTTCGGTGCCCACCACGGCGCGGCCGCGCTGGGCGGGCCGTTCGCGGCGGCGCTCGCCTTCGGCTCCGGCGTCGGCGGCCTCGCCTACGGCGCCCGTCCGGGGATCTTCGGGCCGCCGCGGCGCTCCCTGATCGTGCTCGGCGCGCTCATGGTCCTCACCTGCCTGCCTTTGGTCGTGGCGACCTCGATCCCGGAGATGTTCGTCTTCGCCGCGCTCGCCGGGGTGACCCTCGCCCCGCAGATCACCGTGCGCAACCAGGTCGTCCAGAGGACGCTGGCGCAGGGCACCGCGACCGAGGCTTTCACCTGGGTCGCCCTGGCGACGACGGTCGGTGCCAGCATCGGCTCGGCTCTGGTCGGCCCGCTGGTCGAGGCGCTCGGGTGGCGCGCGGGCGCCTTCGCCGCGATCGTCATGCCTGCCCTGGCGCTGGCGATCATCGTCGCCCGCCGCGACCTGCTCGAGTGAGCGCCACCACGGCAAGGGCTCTCCGTCGTTGACAGCCGCCCCGGCGGGCGCCAGGATCGGTCCTATGTCAGAGACCGTCAGCGTCGACCAGTCAGCTTCCCTAGGCTCCTCCTTCGCCGCCGCCCTGGCGCTGAAGGACTTCGACCGGATCCGCGACCTGCTCCATCCGGAGGTCGACTTCCGCGGGCTGACGCCCCGCCGCGTCTGGGAGGGTGAGGATCCGGAGGCGGTGATCGCCGGCACGCTGCGCCAGTGGTTCGAGGACTCCGATGAGATCCTCGAGCTCCTGCATCTGGAGACGGGCGCCTTCGCCGACCGCGAGCGGGTCGGCTACCGCTTTCGCGTCCGCAACCCGGAAGGCCTCTTCGAAGTGGAGCAGCAGGCCTACATCGGCGAGCGCGACGGCCGCATCGGCTGGATGCGCACCGTCTGCTCGGGTTTCAGGCCGGTCGAGGGGGAGTGATGGCGGAGGTCGCCCCCGCCAACGCGGAGTCGACCGAGGCCTGGAGCGGGCCGCTGTTCGAGCGCTTCGTCCGCTTCCGTCCATACGTCGCCGAAGGACTGGGCCGGCACGGCGAGGCGGCGATGGCGGCGCACCCGCCACGACCTGGCGATCGCGTCCTCGACATCGGCTGCGGCTTCGGCGACACCACGCGGCGGCTCGCCGGCCTGGTCGGCGAGAAGGGCCTGGCGGTCGGCGTCGACGTGTCCCAGCCTTTCGTTCAGCTGGCGATGGAAGAGGCGGAGGCCGAGGGCCTCGCCAACGTCGACTACTTCGTCGGGGACGTCCAGATCGCCGACCTCGGCGGGCCCTTCGACTACGTCTTCTCGCGGATGGGCGTGATGTTCTTCGCCAACCCGGTGCAGGCCCTGCGCAACGTGCGGCGGGCGATGCGGCCGGGCGGTCGGACCGTCTTCGTCGTCTGGCGGCGCAAGCTCGACAACGGCTGGGTCCACGAAGCCGAGCAGGTGGTCGAGCGTTACCTCGAGCATCCGGAGGAGACCGAGGAGCCCACCTGCGGCCCGGGGCCGTTCTCGATGGCGAACGCCGACACCGTGAGCGAACAGATGGCGATCGCGGGCTTCGCGGCGATCGAGCTGCGCCGCTGTGACCTGCCGCTGACGATGGGCGCCGACCTCGACGGGGCGGTCGACCTGGTGATGTCGATCGGCCCGGCCGGCGAGGTCCTGCGCCTCTGGGGCGACCGCGCCGACGAGATCCGCCCGACCATCACCGCCGAGATCCGCGGGGTGCTGGAGCAGTACGAGACGGAGGATGGCGTGGTGGCTCCGTCCTCGACCTGGATCGTGTCGGCGGTGGCGCCGGACGTTTAGTGGCCGTCCAAGGCCGGTGCCCTGGGCGTCTCATGGAGGTCTTGGCAGGCTGTGACCTCCATGAGACGCCCAGGAAGGAGGGAGTACCGACTTCCATGACGGTTCCGTCGGACCCAGATCGACGCTCGGTGAGTTAGGCGCGCCATAGGCGGCTCAACTCAGCAACCGTCGCCGCGGTGTTGTGCAACACGCACGGAACCGTGGACTTCCCACGCGTCCCCGCACGGAAGCGTGGAGTTCGCGACATCTACCGCGCGTCACCCTCGACGGCGTCGCACTTCCTGCTCACCTTTCATCCCCCGGCCGTCTCGGCCACGGCCACAGCCGGCCAGGGCCGTGGCCGAGGGGCCGTGCTCGCCGCAAACGCCTTCCGTTCCTTTCCTTCAGACCGCAGCAGCGAAACGCACCGCCAGCTCCGTCCGGGAGCGGACGCCGAGCTTGCGGTAGGCGGAGCGGAGGTGGTGCTCGACCGTGCGGGGGGAGAGGAAGAGTGCGGCGGCGACCTCGCGGTTGGTGCGGCCCGCGGCGACCAGCTCGCAGACGTCCCGCTCGCGCGAGGTGAGCGGGTCCGCGGGCGCGGGCGGCGCGTCGGCGATCGGGGTCGCGGGCGTTCCCGCGGCGCCGCCGGGTGGTCCCGCGGCGCTCAACTCGCTGGCGGCGCGGGCGCTCCAGCTCCGCGCCCCGGCTGCGGCGAACGCCTCCTGGGCCTCGGCGAGCAGGGGGCGGGCGTCGGCGCGGCGGCGGGCCCGTCGCAGTCGCTCGCCGACCGCCAGCCGGGTCCGTGCGGCCTCGAACGGCATCGGGGGATCGGCGTGGGCGGCCAGCGCCGCCGCCAGGTTGGCGTCGATCTCCTCCTCCGGGCCGAGCATCGCCCGGCAACGATGCACCGCAGCCCGAGGCCAGGCGCCGCCGGACAGCTCGGCGCCCGCATCCAGCTCGGCGAGGACCGGCTCCGCCTCGGCGGCGCGATCGAGGCGGACCAGCGCCTCGACCAGATCGGCATGGCTGAAGAGGAAGGCCGGATCGCGGGTCCCGTGGACGGCGGACTGGTCGAGGGCGGCGCGGAAGTGGACGGCGGCGCGCTCGGCATCGCCCCGTCCCAAGGCCAGCTGGCCGAGGGCCTGCTCGGCGCAGGCGAGGGTCGAGGGCAGCTCCATCTCCTCACCCAGCCGCAGCATCCGGGCCGCCGCCGGCTCGCAGGTCTCGGCGTCCCCTCGGTGCCCGGCGACCATCGCCACCGCCGCCAGCGAGAGGGTCGCGACGAAGCCGCCGCCGAGGCCGGTCTCGGCGATCTCGTTGGACTCCTCGGCGCAGGCGGCGGCCAGCGCCAGGTCCCCGCGCCGGATGTGGAGGGTCGCGAGGACCGCGAGCGGCAGCGCCAGCGGCGTCACCGCCCCCGCCGCGCGGTTCGCCTCGACCAGGCGGGTCAGCGCCCGCTCGGCGACGCCGTGGTCGCCCATCCAGAGGCGGCAGAGCGCGTCGATCGCCAGCACCTCGTGGCCCGGGGCGGTCGGGTCCCAGGCGACGAGCCCGGGCTCGATCCGGTCGAGCATCTCCCGCGCCCGCCGGTGCTCGCCCAAGTTCACCAGGACCTCGGCCTCGATCAGGCTCGGGATCGTGTCCCCGCCGGGCGGGGCCAGTGACCGCGCCCGTGCCGCGGTCTCCTGCAGCCCGGCCATCGGCCCCGTCCCCATCAGCGCGATGCAGGCCTGGGTGAGGAGCGCGGAGGCGCGCATCGGGTCGTCAGCCTCGATCGCGTCGGCCTCGGCCTCGAGCAGCGCGAAGGCCTCCCGTGGCCGACCGCCTTGATGGATCGCCATCCCGCGCAGCATCTGCACGTCGGCGCGGGCGAGCCGGTCGGTAACGGTGGGGAGGACCGCGTCGAGGACGCCGCGGGCGAGCGCCGGGCGGCCGGCGGTCCCGGCGGCGACAGCGGTCTGCAGAGCGCGGCGGGTCGCGTCGGCGGGATCGGGACTGAGCGCGACCGAGCGCTCCAGCACGGTGGCGGAGGTGCCGGGCGCACCGCGCCGGCGCGCCTCCTCTCCGAGCTCCTCGAGCCGCGCGGCGAGCTCCTCGTCCGGCGCCGGCGCGGCCTGGGCGAGCTGCCATGAGCGCTCCGGCTCGGCGACCGCGTCGGCGATCCGTCGGTGCGCCTCGCGGCGCGCCGATGGCGCCGCGCCGTGGTAGACGGCCGCGCGGACCAGGGGATGCGAAAAGGCGACGCCGCCGGGTCCGAGGTGGACGAGCCCCGCGTCCTCGGCGGGGGAGAGGGAGTCGGCGAGCGTCGCGGCCGCATGTATGAGGGCCCGGCCCTCCGGCCCGGCTCTATCGCCCGCGACCATCGTCGCGGGCGCCCCCGCGGCCGCCAGCAGCAGCGCATCCCTGGTCGCTTCCGGCAGCTCCGCAACCCGCGCCGCGAACGCCCGCTGCAGGCGCTCGCCCGCCGGGAGCGGGTCGGGGAGGACGGCGCGGCCGCCGCGCTGGGCGGCGCTCAGCTCGGCCGGAGCCTCGACCAGGGCGAGCGCGTTGCCGCCGACCGCCGCGACCAGCGCCTCCGCCACCGGGTCGGCCAGGCCGCCGCGCCGCGCCAGGGCCAGCGCGTCCTCCCGCGGCAGCTCCTCGAGCGGCAGCGTCTCCACCCCTGACCACTCCTCCGGCGCCTCGCCGCGCAGCGACCAGACCGCGATCACGCCGATGCCCAGCCTCTCGGCCCGCCGCGCCAGGTAGGCGATCGCGGCGCGCGAGGAGGGATCGAGCCATTGCACGTCGTCGACCAGGCAGACGAGCGGAGCCGCCTCGACCAGCCGGGTCGACACCGCGCGCAGCAGCGCGACGGGGTCTCGTGCGTCCGCCAGCGCGATCGGACCCGAATCGTCCCCGGCGCCGGGTGGACCGGAACCCGCCGCACCCAGACCGTGCATCAGGTCGTCCAGCCCCGCCAGCGGCAGCCCCGCCTCGGCCTCGACACCGACCGCCCGCAGCACGGTCAGGTCCGCGGGCACCGCCGCCTCCAGCAAGGCACTCTTGCCGACTCCCGGCGCGCCCTCGATCCGGATCGCTCCGCCGGCGCCGGCGCGCACCGCCTCGGTCAGCGCCTGAAGGCGCGCCAGGCTTTCCTCGCGCCCGAGCAGGGGCAGCGAATCGGTCGGGACGGACACGCCGCGAAGATACCGGGTCTCCGTGGTTTCACCGATGCGGATCGCGCCCACCTGGACAACCATCGGGGGTCATGCGATCCCACCGTTTCGTCCTCGCCGTCCTGTCCACCTCTTGCCTGCTCGCCGCGCTCGGCGCGACGGGCGCCGGCGCCACCCAGGTCGCCTATGTCGATGGCGGCCAGATCTGGATCTCGACCCTCGACGGGGCGAGCAAGCGCTCGCTGTCGGGGCCGTCCCCGGATGCCAAAACCTGGACCGAGACCGCCCAGGCGGAAAACGGCACGGTGATCGGCGTGCGGCGCGAACCGGGGAAGATCGGCACGCTGAACGCGACCCAGCTCTGGGGCCCGGACGGCTCCACGATCGGCTACGGGTCCTTGACCGCGAAGCCCGGGCGCAACTCCTACGCCTATCCGGTCACGCTGAACCTCACCCCCGACGGCAAGACCGTCACCTACGGATACTCCAACTGGTCGGGCTTCGGGCTGGAAACGCACTACGAGTTCGGCACCTACGCGGAGGGCTCCAGCAACTGGTACATCGAACCGTTCGACCTCGAAGGCCGGGAATCGGGCACGCTTTCGGGGAGCCGCCTCGTTGCCCGTAGCGGCACCAGCGTCATGGTCCAGAGCCCGGCCGGCCAGCCGCCGTACTCGAAAGAATTCGGGACCTGGTTGAGCGTGCCCGGGCTCCAGCGAGCGGATGTCAGCGCCAACGGCAAAGTCCTCGCGATCGAGATCGACACCGGTCCCACAGACGCGATCGCGATGTTCCCGGTCGCCTCGCTCGGTGGCGCCGCGGACGAAGAAAGCGGCTGCGACCTGCCGACCCAGGGCGACGCCGGCGAAGTCTCCCTCTCGGCCGACGGCACGAAGATGGCCTGGCACGACGATCGCGGCGTCGTCATCGCCGGGACGCCGGTCTGGTTCGCTACGCCGGAAGCCGCCGTCTGCAAACTCTCGAGCCCGCCCGTCGTGATCTCGGCGAGCGGTCGGATGCCCGCACTCGGCAACTCGACCGCCGCGGTCCCGCCGAGCCCCGGCGGCGGTGGCGGCATCATCGGCGGCGACGCGCCGCCGTCACCCGCGCCGTCGTCGCCGAAGACGGGCAACGAAAAGAGCGACGGCGGGAAGGGCGACGCGCCGATCCTCACCCCGGTGCCGAAGACGGTGAAGGCCGGCGCGCTCGCCAAGGGCCTTCCGCTCACCGTCACCGTCCCCAAGGGAGGGCAGGTGACGGCAGTCGGCAAGGTCGGCTCCCAGGTGGTCGCCAAAGGCGCGGTCCGGGCGAAGCGCGCCGGCAGGGTGACGCTCCGCCTCAAGGCGACGGCCGCCTGGAGCAAACGCCTCGGCCAGCTCTCCGGCAAGACCCTGAAGGTCACCGTCACCGCGCCGGGCGGCACGGTGACGGTGAGGCGGAAGCTCGGCTGAGCGGGGGTGACCGGCCTCAGCCGAGGCCGGTCGTGAGTGGCGTGATCGGATCGACATGGCCGCGGATGATCGGGTCGCCCGGCCCTCGCCGCATCAGTTAAGGCACGGGTCCGGGGCGGCGTCTACGTCACCCGACCAGCGCATAGGCGGCGCGCAGCCCGTCGCCGAAGGCGCGGACGGCGTTCAGCTCGCTCGGGTTCAGCGCCCCGCCGACCACCCGATGCGGCACCTCGAGCCGCTCCAGCAGCGGCCGCAGCTCGTCCCGCCGCTCCTGCCCGGCGGCGATCACCACGCGCTCGGCGGCGATCGTCTCGATGCCCCCGTCCTCGAGCTCGATCTCGATCCCCTCCGGCGTGATCCGCCGATACGAGAGCCCGGTAAGCGTCCGCACCCCGCCGTGCCTCAGCGCGTCGAGCCACACCCACCTCGTCGTCCGCCCGATCCCACTGCCGATCCGCCCAGACCGGCGCATCACCGTCACCGCCCGCCCGCGACCCCTTCCGCTGTTCCTGTTGGTCCTGTGGGGACCAAAAGGAACAGCTCCCGGGAGCTCGACCCCGTAGCGGGCGAAGAGATCGTCCGGCTCGTGCGTGAGGAGGTGGGCGAGGTCGACGCCGATGCCGCCACCGCCGACGATGGCCACGGTCCGCGCGTCGCCGAGGCCGGCCTCGAACGCTCCGGCGTAATCGACGACGTGGGGAAGGGAGGCGCCGGGGATCTCGACCGTTCGGGGATGGACGCCGGTGGCGAGGACGACGCCGGCGCAACCGGCCAAGAGGTCGGCATCGTCTTCGCCGACCGCTTGGCCGAGGTGGAGGTGGACGCCGAGGCGCCGAAGCTCGGACTCGAAGTAGGAGATCGTCGCGCCGTAGTCCTCCTTGCCGGGCACCTGCCGTGCCCAGCGGAACTGGCCGCCGAGCTCATCGCGCTCCTCGTAGAGCCGCACCTCGCCGCCGAGGGTCGCGAGCGCCCGCGCCGCCTCGAGCCCTGCGGGCCCGCCGCCGATCACCACGAAGCGCTTTTTCGTCCGCGCCCCGACGGGGAAGTCGAACTCGTGACCGGAGCGGGGATTGACGAGGCAGGAGACGTGCTCGCCGACGATCGAGCGATCGATGCATGCCTGATCGCAACTGATGCAGACGTTGACCGACCGCCCTTGCCGGCCCCTTTCGATCAGCCGCGGGTCTGCCAGAAACGGGCGGGACATCGAGACCATGTCGACCCCTTCGGTCGCGAAGATCTCCTCGGCGGTCTCGAGTCGGTTCACCCGGTTCCCGGCCACCACAGGGACCTCCACAACTCGCCCGAGCCGCGCCGCCCAAGGCAAGAACGCCCCCTGCGGCACCGCCCCCTGCACGGTCGGGACCGGCGATTCGTGCCACCCGACCCCGATGTTCAGCGCGTCGACCCCCGCCTCGACGAGCGCCGCGGCGAACGCCTCGACCTCCTCCCAGGGCCGCGATTCGGGCATCAGCTCAGCCCCCGTCATCCGGAAGAGCACCGGGAACCCCTCGCCGACGGCCTCGCGCACCGCGGTCGCGACCTCGACCCCGAAGCGCATCCGTCGGTCGGCGTCACCGCCCCACGAGTCGTCGCGCCGGTTCGTCATCGGGGAGAGGAACTGGTCGACCAGGTAGCCCTCCGAGCCCATCACCTCGACTCCTGCGAACCCGAGCTCCTTCGCCAGCGCCGCGCCGGCAGCGAACTCGGCGACGACCTCCCAGACCTCCTCCTCGCCGAGCGCCCGCGGCTCCACCCGCGACACTCGACTCGCGATCGCCGACGGCGCCACGACCTCGCCCGGGGAGTCCGCCAGCGCGTAGCGCCCGGCGTGGAAGAGCTGCAATGCGATCGACGCCTCGGTTCCCGCCGTGGACGCCGCGATCTGCCCCAGCGCGGTCGTCCTTTGGCCCGCTGGACGGGCCAAAGGACGACCGCGGTCGGTGGAGTGGAGGATGCCGTAGCTGTTGTCGGCCGCGCCGGCGGCGCTCACCGCCCAGCCGCCGGTCACGATCAGCCCGGCGCCGCCCTCGGCCCGCTCGCGGTAGAACGCCGCCAGGCGCCCGCCCGCGTCCTCGCGCCCCTCCATGCAGAGGTGCATCGATCCCATGGCGATCCGATGGGGGAGTCGCAGGCCGCCGATCTCGATCGGCGTGAAGATGTGGCCGAGCGAGGTGCCCGGGTCAGGCATCGCGCTCGGGCAGCTTCAGCGGCCCGGTCGCGTCATCGAAGAAGGGCGGGGCGATGATGGTCAGCCCACCGTCGACGATCAGCGACTGCCCGGTGATGTACTCCGAGCGCGGTTCGAGCAGGAACTCGACCGTGTCGGCGACCTCCTTGACCGTGCCCATCCGCCGCTTCGGGATCTTCGGCAGCACGTCCTTGTGCAGGTCCGGCATGCCCTCGACGTCGTAGAAGTAGGCGCTCGAGTCGCTCTCGATGATGCCACCGTTGACCGCGTTCACGTTGATCCCGAGCGGCGCGAACTCGACCGCCATGTAGCGGACGTAGGCCTCCAGGGCGGCCTTGGCGGCGCCGAGGTTGGCGTAGGTCGGGTAGGCGCGGATCGACCCGTAGCTCGAAAGCGTGACGATCCGCCCGCCGTCCGTCATCAGGTCCACCGCCCGCTGCGCGCCGAGCACGAAGCTGCGGATGTTCATCGCGTAGGAGCGGTCGAGGTGGTGCAGCTTCAGGTCGCGGATGCTCTTGAAGCTGGACGCCGCCGCATTGTCGACGAAGAAGTCGAGCTTGCCGAACTCCTCCTTGGCGGCGTCGAAGAGCCGGTCGATGTCCTCGGGGGACTCCATGTCGGCCTGGACCGCGATCGCCTTCGCGCCGCGCTCCTCGACCCCGGCGACGACCTCCTTGGCGAGGTCCTCGTTCACCTTGTAGTTGACGACGACCGAGCCGCCCTGCTCGGCCAGGGAGAGCGCCAGCGTGCGGCCGATCCCCCGCGAGCTGCCGGTGATCAGCGCGACCTTACCCGCCGCGTAACCGCGGTCCGCCATCAACCGACCTCGCGCTCGGCGATCGACGCGTGGACGGGGGCGAATACCTCGCGGGCGATGATCGTCTTCTGGATCTCGTTCGTGCCCTCCTCGAAGCGCTGAGCGCGGGCGTCGCGGTAGACCCGCTCGATCGGCGAGGAGGCCCAGAAGCCGATCCCGCCGTGCGCCTGCAGCGCCTTGTCGGTGACCCGGCCGAGCATGTCGACCGCGACCAGCTTCGACATCGACGACAGCACCGCCGCGTCGGGCTGCCCGGCCTCCCAGCGGCGCGCCGCGTGGAGGACGAGCTGGCGCGAGGCTTCGATGTCGGCGGCGTTCTCCGCCAGGGCGAAGGAGATCGCCTGCCGCTGGGAGAGCGGTTTGCCGAAGGTGACGCGCTTCGCCGCGTGCTCGGCGGCCAGGTCCTGGGCCCGCTGGGCGAGCCCGACGCAGGTCATCGCGACCGCGATCCGGCTCGGGGTGAGGAACCCGCCGAAGGCCACCTGCAGGCCCTTGCCCTCCTCGCCGAGGGTGTCGGTGATGGGGACCGGAGCGCGGTCGAAGACCAGGTGCGCGTGGTCGGTCCCGCGGCAGCCCATCGACTCGCCCATGTCCTCGCACTTCACGTTCGGCGTGTCGCGGTCGACCAGCAGCGCGATCGTGCCCTCGGCGCCGGTCGTGCCCGCGGCGCGCGCGAAGAGCAGCCAGCGGTCGCAGCTGACCCCGAAGGTGATCAGGTGCTTCTCCCCGGAGAGGTAGTAGGTGTCGCCCTCGCGCTCGACCTCGCAGCGGAGGTCGGCGCCGGTCCCGGCGGTCGGCTCGGTGAGCGTGAAGGCGACGGTGAGGTCGCCGGTGACCGCGGGCATCACGTAGTCGCGTCGCTGGTCCTCGGTGGCGAACTGGTCGACCGAGCGCCAGACGCCGTTGGCGACGTGGACGATCATCCGCAGCGACGCGTGTGACATCGCGAAGAGCTCCAGCAGCTCCAGGTACCGCGAGAACGGGATCCCGGCGCCGCCATACTCCTTCGGGCCGGCCAGCGAGAGGTAGCCGCGCTCCTTCAGCTCGATCCGCAGCTCCGGCGGCACCGCCCGCTCGGCCTCGATCCGCGCGGCCCACTCCTCGCCCTCGTTGGCGACGTAGGCGCCGATCTCCGCCTTCAGGTCCTCGAACCTCGAATCGTCGTATGCCTCGGGCAGGGGGATCGGGGCTTGCGGGGTCATCGGACGGGCTCCTTCTTGTCGCTCGGGGTCGGTTGCGGCTCCGGCCGGAGCCCCTTGGCGCGGTCGCGCAGGATGAACTTCTGGATCTTTCCACTCGGCGTGCGGGGCATCTCCTCGATGATCTCGACCCGCTCCGGCCAGTAGTGCTTGGACATCTCGTGGGAGTCGAGCCACTCGCGGACCTCGGCGAGGCCGAATTCGCCGCTGAACTCGGGCGCGCGGACGATGAAGGCGCAGGCGCGCTCGCCGAGGCGCTCGTCGGGCATCGCCACGATCGCGATCTCCGACACCGCCGGGTGCTCGTGCAGGAGCTGCTCGATCTCCGCCACCGGAACCTTCTCACCGCCGCGGTTGATGATGTCCTTGACCCGGCCGGTCAGGCGCAGGAAGCCGTCGCCGTCGATCGTCGCCAGGTCGCCGGTCCGGTACCAGCCGTCGCCGGTCATCGCCGTCGCGGTCAGGTCGGGGCGGTCGAGGTACTCCTCGAAGAGGCAACGACTGGTCACCTGGAAGTTGCCCTCCTCGCCGGGGCCGAGCGGCTTGTCTTCGTCGTCGACGATGCGGATCCGGGTGCCGGCCAGGGCGCGGCCGTCGGTGCCCCAGACCTTCGCCGGGTCGTCGCCGGGGGCGGCGAGCGCGCCGAGACAGGACTCGGTCGAGCCCCAGGCGCCACAGACCGACGCCGACAGGACCCTGGTCGCGCGCTCGGCGAGCGCCCGCGGCACGGCGGCGCCGGTGACGACGAAGATCCGCAACGCCGGCGGCGCGACCTCCTCGCCGGCGTCGATCACGCGGACCAGGTCGGCGAGGAACGGGGTCGCCGCCTGCACGAAGGTCCCGTCCCACTCGCGCAGCGCCCGGGCGGCGACGTGCGGATCCCAGACGTCCTGTATGACCTGGGTCGAGCCAAGCGCGAACGCCAGCCACATCCCGTAGAGGAGCCCGGTCTGGTGGGCGAGCGGCGTCGGGATGAAGATCGTGTCGTCGCGGCCGAGGCCGAGGTGCTCGACCTCCATCATCGCCGCACGGGTGAGCGCGTCGTAGCGGTGGAGGACGCCTTTCGGCTCGCCGGTCGAGCCCGAGGTGAAGAAGAGCTGAGACAGAGCCGTGGGCGCCGGCTTGCGGGCGAGGATCGCCTCGGTGTCGGGCTCCTGCCCGGCGAGCGCGGCGGAGAAGTCGTGCCAACGCACGTCGTCCGTCCGGGGCAGCACGGGCGCCCCCTCGGCACCGACGACAAGGACGTGCTCGACGCCCGTATCTCCGACCATGCCGGCGGTCTCCTCGGCGTGGCGGCGCCCACGGAACGTGTCGGCGACGACCAGCACGCGCGCCTTCGAGCGGCGCAGGGCGAAGGAGATCTCGCGCTCGCGGAAGATCGGCATCAGCGCGCAGCAGATCGCGCCGACCTTCATGCAGGCGAGGGTCAGGATCACGAACTCGCCCCAGTTCGGCAGCTGATAGGCGACCGTCTCACCCGGCTCGACGCCGAGCGCGAGGAGGACCGAGGCGGCCTTGTCGGCCTCCCGGTCGAGCTCCTCCCAGGTCCAGACGCGCGTGCCGCCGGCGCGGACGTCGACCAGCGCGTCCTCGCCCGGGCGCTCGTCCACCCAGCGCCGGACCCAGTCGACGATCGGGATCTCCGCCGCCTGGTCGATCGCGATCGACTCGACCGCCCGCTGGCCGCCCTCGGCCTCGCCGGTCGCCACGGGGGCGCCCTCGGCGGAGCGCTCGCGGTCGTCCTCGATCGAGAGGTCGAAGCCGATCGCCCGCATGTCGTCGAGGAAGCCGGGGTAGGAGATCCGGTAGGCGTTCGGGTAGGTCAGCGAGCTCTCGCCGCGCGCCCGTGAGGCGGCCACGGTCAGCGACATGTGCACGCGGTGGTCGTTGAAGCTCGAGAGGGGAGAGCCGGTCAGGTCGCCGTCGATCCCGCGCACGACCAGCTCGTCGCCCTGCTCTTCGACGTCTCCGCCCATGCGGTTCAGCTGCAGCATCGAGACGACCCGGTCGGACTCCTTCAGTCGCACGTGGGCGACGTTGGAGAAGCGGGTCTCGCCCTCGGCGAACTGGCCCATGGTGGAGAGCACCGGCAGCATGTCGGGCATCGGCCGGCAGTCGATCTCGACCCCACGCAGCCGCACCCCGTCGTGGCGCACCCGCACCCCGCCCGCCTCGCGGTCGAGCTCCATCGGCAGGCCCATCTCGGCGACCACGTCGAGGAAGTGGGCCTCGGGGTGGTCGACCCTGGCGCCGTCGATCTCCGAGACGCCGCCGAAGAAGACGTCGGAGGGATGAATGGAGGTGGCCGCGAGGCCGAAGGCGAGCGAGCCGATGTCGGGCGGCAGGGTGACGTCGGCGGGATTCGCCGTCTGGTTCCCCTCGATCTCGAACCGGCGCCAGTCGTCGGCGACGCCGACCTCGAGGCCGAAGTCCCGCATCATGTTCACGGTCAATTCGACATAGGGCTGCTCGTTCAGGGTGCCCTCGACTTCGATCGTCGTCGGGCCGCTCGCGAACGGCGCGAGGATGATCAGGCCGGAGATCCATTGGCTCAGCGTCCCGGCGATCGAGACGTGCCCCGCGCGCGGGCGCTTCGGCTGCACGGTGATCGGGGGAGTCGCGTTGGCCGAGGAGAGCTCGACGCCGCACGCCGCGAGCGCCTCCAGGAGCGGCCCGACCGGGCGGCGCTGGAAGTACTTCTGGCCGGTGATCGTGATCGGGGTGTCGGCCAGCGAGGCGAGCCCGATCATGAAGTAGAGCGTGGTGCCCGAGGAGCCGACCGAGACCGTGTCGCGGAGCGGTCGGTAGGGAAGGCCGCCCCGGACGAGGAAGCCGTCCGGCGTCGTCTCGATCTGGGTTCCGAGGCCGGTCAGGACCTCGATCGTCGACTGGACGTGTTTCGCCGCCACGCCGCCTTTTATGCGGCTCTCACCTTCCGCCAGCGACGCAAGCATGAGCGCCCGATGGGCGTGGTACTTGGACGCGGGGACCGAGATGTCGCCTTGTAGGCGTCCCGATGTTTCCCTCACATAGAGATGCACTGGACAAAAACGTATATGTAGAGCCAGTCGCGAAGCGGTCTGAGTAACCCGATCAGGCGGGTGGGGGACGTAACGATCCCCGCGAACCGGGATAATTGGATCTGCATGAACGCCCGGTGCCGCCCGCAGTGATCCCAGCAGCAGACCCAGTCGTCACCGGGATCGGCGCACTGACCCCCGTCGGGCTCGACGCGCCGTCGACCTGGAGGGCGCTCGTCGCCGGGCAGTCGGGGATCGGCCCGATCACCCATTTCGACGCCTCGGGGCTGGCGACGCGGATCGCCGGAGAGGTCTCCGGATTCGACCCGGTGGAGACGCTTGGGGCCAAGCGGGCCCACCGCACCGCGCGGTTCTCGCAGTTGGCGATCGCGGCGGCGCGCGAGGCGGTCGGGGACGCGGGCCTGGACGTCGGGTCGATGGCGGACCGGGTCGGCGTGGCGATCGGCAGCGCCGTGGCGGGGACGCCGGAGACCGAGCGCAACGTGCGGGCGCTGGTGGAGGAGGGACCGCGCGCGGTCAGTCCCTTCTACGTCGCCTCGACGATCCTGAACATGGCGAGCTGCGAGGTGGCCATCGACCTCGGCGCCCACGGGCCGGTGACCGCCAGCTCGCTCGCCTGCGCGACCGGCACCTACTCGCTGCTCGAGGCGCGCCGCCTGATCCTCACCGGCGAGGCCGACGTCGTCATCGCGGGAGGGGCCGACGCGGGCATCAACGAGGCGGTCTTCGCCGGGCTCTCCAACATGGGCCCGCTCTCGGAG
>JAFDWG010000130.1 GCA_018268605.1 Actinomycetota bacterium
TCGTCCCGGCCCCCACGAGGACCCGTTCGTTACACCACTTCTAACGACGTGACCTTCTAAGCCCGAGCACTTTCTGGGAGCGAAGGGAGTCTCCAGAGCCCGAAAGGAGATCAAGTTCGGAGGCTTTCTCGGGCGCATCGAGGAATTGCAGCCTTACAACGCCAGCAATCCGTCGGTGTGGGGAGCACAAGGGCACACGGGTGTCTGGGGCCGCGACTTCGACGACGAGGCCGTTCTTTCGACCTTCCCGGGAGTCCTCAAGCAGTTGTCGGATCTCGACAACATCGGCAAGCATCGCGTCGTACATCCGCTCTGGACTGGTGTGGAGTTCTTTCAGGGCCTCAGTCCCGATCCCCCACCTTGGCCTGCCACCTTCGTTCAGCACCCCAGCGAGATGAACGGTGGTCCAATAGAGAACGACACATGGATCGGGGCGTGGAACTTTGTGACGCCCCTGCCCGAGTCGTGGATGCCGACTGGCCCGGATCTTAAGCGATGCCTGCCGCTTCAGGTGTCGCTTGACGTGGACTTCATTGTCAAGAGTGTCCTGGCGGTTGTGCCCTTGTTCTTGTGTTCTGTGGGCGAGGTCCTCCGGCTGTTCGAGCCTGTCTTGCTCGGTGAGGAACCGCCGCTTCCTGCGTCTTCTGTGCGGTGGCCGCCGGAGCAATTCCGCTGAAGGAGTCGACTCAGCATTGAATTCGCGAGTTGGACTCGCCGCATCTGGTCCTTGTCGGCGTGTACGACCCTTCTGGCGTTCGGCAATCGCCGGCTGCCTGTTTGTTCGGCTCTAGGCATGGCGGGCCCGCAAGCTGCAAGTGTCCAGAAACCCACTCAGGAGAGATGGTGAATCCTTAATCTGCTCGCGACGGCCCCGTGCGTTCGACCAAGTTCTCGAAGTCGAAGTCCAATGGGCGATGATCCACGCCCCGCACGACGGCTACCAGTCGCTCGTACGGTTGTGCCTTCAGCCAGGCCGAGATGTCGGTGGTCTCCCGCGCCGCAGGCGAGCCCCAATAGTCCCGAGCAAGCCGTGCTGCGTCGGTCCGCTCGAAGCCAGCCCTGGTGAGCGTCAGCGCAGCGAGGTCGGGCACGCCAGCATCGACGAGATAGGCAAGTAAGTTGACCTGGTTGCCGTACTCGACCCCCCGTTCGGCCGCTTCCTCCTCAATGAACCTGTCCATCGCGTAAAGGCCCCAAGGAAGGATGTACTGGATCCGTGAATACATGAGACGGATCAGGTCCTCGAGCTTGTCCTCTCGCTCGGTCCGCCTAATTTCGGCGAAGGGTTTGCCCCGGCACCAGTCGGCGACCATGTCCGAGTACCAGCCGCTGAGGCTTTTGCCCTCGAGCTCAGCCATCCGCGCCAGGACCGGACCGAGGATGTAGCGCAGTTGGTCGAAGTTTATTCGGCCGCCGCGGACCACCCCGTCAATCCGTTCGAGTTGCCAGTCCTCAAGATCCCTTACATACCCCCGTAGCCGCGACATCGTGGAAATCGAGAGCCCGAGTTCGGCCACTAACCTGACTGATGCTGCATTTCGTCCCTCCAGATAGCCGTCGAGTACGGCCTCTTGTTGACGCAGTACACGTTTGGCGAACTCGCGCTCGGCTGCGGGCATCTGGCGGGCTGCGAAGGTATCGGCAAAGTACTCATCCGCACCTCGGTCGACGCCCGTTGCCTTTGCGTGGGCGAGGCCGACACGAAGCAGATTGACAATGCCCTGTGCCTTGCGCGGCAGCTCGTCACTTTCCTCAGCGTCCCCCAATGCTTCGGGGTCGAGATCTCCCTCGGAGACTTCGTCATAGATCTCCGAGAGTCCGCTCGCAAGCGCACTTCGCACCGGGGGAATATCGATGATGCTCGGATTCGTGTAGGGCTCAATGCTTCCTCCGGCGTGCTCGATCCGCAGGGCGGGATCGAAGAGGATCACTTGGCCCTCGTGGTCGTACCCGGGTCGCCCCGCCCGCCCCGCGATGTTCCAGAAAGTCCGCGGAGTCACCGCGCGATAGGTCGGGCGTACCCCTACTTCGAAGGTCGGCTCGCGAATCGCCAAAGTTTCGACGACGACCGTCGAGAACGGGAAGTTGACGCCGTCGGCCAACGTGGTCGTGGCGACAACGTAGTGGATGAAGCCTTCCTTGATGGCGTCCTCGAGCGCTTCCCTAACCCGCGGTGGCAGGCCGGCGTGGTGATAGGCAACCCGGTGGCGCACCATCTTTCGCAGCGGGACCGCCGCGTACATCTCGCGCTCAAGACGGGAGTCGAGCCGTTCCATCGTCGGCGAGGCCAACTCCTCCTCGGAGAGAAGAGAGGACTCGGCGGCCGCCTCAAGTCTGTCTCGCAGCGTCTTTGCCACCGTCTCGGCCCGTCCTGGTCCTTCGGCGATGAGCAGTACCGGACCGCCGGGACCGATGCGCTCGGCGAGTTGGGCGAGCCGTCGTAGGGCGCTGCTCTCCAGTCCGCGGTCGAAGAGGCGGATTTGGGTTCCGTCCATGTAGTCGATCAGGCCACGATTGCGACCACCGAGTTTCTCGACCTTGTAGACGCCGACTTTCATCCTCGTCGAGCGGTCATCGAGGACTACCGAACCCGGATTTTGGCCGACCCATTCGGTTACCTCGCGGATGTTGGGAGCGACTGCCGAGAGGAGGATGTAACGCGCAGAGTCGGCAAGTGCACCGCGGAGTCTTGCTAGGTAAAGCTCAAGCAGGACGCCCCTGGTGCCGTCCTCCAGATGGTGGGCCTCGTCCACCATGACCAGGGACACTTGACCCAGGAAGGAGGCGCCGATCCGCAGGAGCATGTCTGCCTTCTCGGGAGTGAGGACGAGGACCTTCGCGCCGGCGATGGCCTCCTCCTCCTCTGCCTCGAGCGCGGCGAGTTGCGGGGTCACGGCGGCCACCTCAACCGCCGCTTCTTTCAGGCTCCGGGAAAGGTCTAGTGAAACCTGGCGCACCAGAGCCCGGGTGGGGACCAAGTAAAGGACTCTGCTCTGAGGCCTTTCAGCAAGAGCGTTCAGGATCACCAGGCGTGACAGGAAGGTCTTTCCGGTCCCGGTCGGTGCAGCAAACCCCCAGGCGTCATGTGCGGGATCAAGGATGCCGCCATCGAGTGCCTCGGCCTGGGCGTTCCAGAGCTCAGGGGGAAAGCCGATCCCGGTCAGGGCGCCGAGCAGGTCCCGCGGGGCGTGCTCGCGGGTGGCGAGGCGGGCGCGCCGTCTGACGACCTCCGAGAAAGCGACCACATCAGTCACTGACATGCCCGCCTCGAGCCGGGCGGCCGCCTCGCGAAGGCTCGCTTCATTGGCGGCTACTTCGACATTCTCGCCGTGCTCGAAGCGGGCGAGTCCGAGAGCGTCTTCAGATGCGGCGAGGGCGACTAGGCGCTCGGCGCGCGGCGCGGCGCCGTTGACCGGCCTCACCTCCATCGCTAGCGATCCGAAGGCACCTTTGCGTTTGAAGAAGTGTTCCAGGATCGGCAGGCCCTCTCCGAAACCTGCGGCGGCGGCCATCATCGGAAGGCCGGCGAGCTCGTACAGCAAGGCGGTTCGCAGCGCAGCGCGCCCTGATGGTCCGGACTCCGAGGAGAGGCTCAGCACCTCGGCCGCCTCTGCCGCCCGCAAGAGCACGTCGGCGCCTTCGCCGCGGGGCCAATCCGGCGCGCTCGCCAATACGGCCTCGACTACCCGATGAAGGCGGTCGGTGCGTTCCGGGTCAAGGAGGGTGTCTTGGTCGAGGCGATAGGTGGCGAGACCGCGACGCACATGTGCGAAGTCTTCGATGAGGCGGGGATCGGCGAGCGACTCCCTGAGCTCGTCCAAGGTGAACATCAGACGGCAAGGTCCAGCTTCTCAAAGGTCGCCTGCACCACCTCGGGGAGATCGGCCACGCAGAGGACGTCGACCTCGAAGTCCTTCTCGCTCTCCCGTCGTCCCAGAACACCGGTCTCATCGTGATCCTTGGTGCCCGAGTCGATCACGCAGAAAGCCGCGTACCGGATGTTCCGGGCCGTGTGCGGAAGGAGGGCGGTCCGGATAGCTGCGGCGTCGGCCGGCTCGATGTCGTCCATGCGCTCGCGAATCAGTCCCAGATCGAACTCCAAGTCTCGCTCCGCGTACTTGTTCAGCGACGCGAAGAGGTTCGCAAAGCAGCTCTTGTCGTGCCCGGGAGGGAGGCCGTCGGCGGTAGTCTTCATGCTCGATTTGACCTCGGCGAAGACGAACTGGGCGGGATTCTTACCGGGACGGAAAAACAGGAGATCCATCTTGTTCGCGTTGGCGTTCTCAGCGGTCAATAGGCGCAGCTTGCTGTAGAGCAGACGCAGGTCGAGGATCTCCTCTCCGTAGAGCCCGGCGAGTATCTCGCCGAAATGGGACTCCCTGAAGTTCTCGGCCAGCGGCAGTTTGCGTAGAGCGTCGGCGATCGCGCTGAGGAAGTAACCGGAGGCGAACAGGTCGGCAATCTCTCTGGGGCTCTTATAAAAGTAGGGAACCCGGTCGGCCATATAGGACTCGAGCTCTGACACCTCGCTTTTTCGCACCAGCTCCGTCGCGTAGACGGCACGGATGGGTTCGAAGTCCTCGAAGGTCAGCGCCAGTCGTCCTCCCGCGACGAACTGCCCGAGTCCCGACGTCGTCGACTCGCTCATCAGGCTCTATCACGGGATCCGAGGCAGCGACCTCCGCTGAAACGACATGACATCAACAGCTGGCCTCCCAAGTCAGTTGCTATGGGAGAGCCAACCTAAATGGTGGATGGAGGCGACGCAATACCGAGAACTTGATCATGTCGATGCCTTCACCTTGCCACCTGCCCCGACGTCCCCGGCCAGATCCGGCCGCTTCTCGAGGACGTACTTACCATCGTGGCTCCACTCCGTCATCGGAAGTACGACGACGGGCTATTCGGGAGACGGTCGTGAGGGTCGCTACGAATCTGTGGGCATTTTCATGGGACCCTGCATGTCCGGGCCACCGGAAAGTTCATCGACAAAATGGTCGATCACCGCTGCGCCGTCTCCCGAGAGAGACACGCCGAAGGCATCGAACATCTCCTCGAAGGCAAGATGCGTTTTGGCCCTCCGAAGAGGATAGGTGTCGACAGCGGCGCGGCCCGAGCGGTAGTACCGCCAGAGCCTGGCCGTCGGTTTGATGATTCGGCCGATCCGTCGTGGTCGCAGTTGCCTTATGGCCCACCTTCCCAGGATGGTCGCCATCGGAGGATTGGCCCTCTGGATGTGAGCCTCGAAATATTCCCGGAGAAGGACTGACTCCAGTTGTCTCTTCTCGCAGAGTTCAATCGCGAGATAGGCCATGCAGGCGTCCGCCGTGTGACGGGCGGCACGCGTGCTCCACACCCGGTCGGGCCTTTCATCGACCCGGTCAGCCCTAGTGTGTCGAAGCAGTCCCATTACGCTCGGGTGAGCGACCAGGATCGACAGCGGCCGGTAGAGGCGCTCATATATGTCTTCCGCGCCAGAGGATCCGGTCGCCAGCGAAACGGCCCGTGCCATTTCGAGAAGGCTCGGAGGTGAGGCCTTGGGCCCGAGGGTTTCCGCCATGCCCTCGATCAGCTTCTTCGGCAGGAACTCCTCGTCGGCGAAAGGGTCCATGAGCCGACGAAATGCCCTGGCGGTGTCGCCTCGTGCTCCCGAGGCCTGCGCGTCATCGGCATGGAGCCAATAGAGCCCAGTGATCAGCGTCTCGACCGATGCCCTGGCAACCAACGCATCGACGTCGACAGCTTGGGGGAAACGACTATGCGACAGCCGCTGCAACCAGAGCAGTCGCAAAAGAGCAAGTTCGGCGATTTCGGTCGGTGAAGGAGCAAGGTCCGGGGATGGGACGCAGTCGATCAGGCGACGGGCGGCCTTACGAGCCGCCCGCCTTTGTCCCGGATCGGGGTAGGGCATTAACTGCTTCAGGATCGCCATCGTCCCTCGGGGCTCATGCTCAGGTCGGGCCGCGGCCAGTATCTCCTCTCTATCCGACGGTCGAAAGACCCAAGGTGTTCGCAGCGTCGATCAGTGCCGAGTCGAAACTGGCAACTGCGCCGCCGGTCTCTCGGGTTGCCAGCAGCACGCAGCAGTCAGGAAGCTTGCAGCCCGTCTCGGCGCGGAGCCGCGCGAGCTGGGCTGGTGCCCCGTCACCTAGAGGTACCTCAGTGACGCCGAGACGATCGAGGGCCGCGAGTACGTCGTCCAGGCGGCCTCGGCGGGCAGGGGCCACAAGTGTCTCGGCCAAGGTGATGGTGCTGGCGCCCAAGGGCTCGGCGCCGGTGTCCGTGAGCAGGCGCCTCGCTCGCTCGTGATGGGTGTCGCGCTCGTCGAGGTGGGCGATCAGGACGCTGGCGTCGAGGACGATCACTCGGGCCAGTCTTCGCG
>JAFDWG010000131.1 GCA_018268605.1 Actinomycetota bacterium
ACCTGGCGGTAGGCGTCGATGACGCCGATCGGGTCCTTCCACGGGTCGAAGCGGCTGACCTGGGTGATCAGCGGCCGCTCCGGGTCGATCCCGAACTGCTGACAGATGAAGGCGGCGTCCTCGCGGGAGAAGGCCATGTTCTTCGGCGAGAGCGGGTCGATCGCCGGCGGGATGATGTTCACCGCGTCGCGGTGGGCGCCCATCTCCTTGGGCACGTACTGGTCCATGTGCCAGACCGACGCGTCGTACTCTTCGATCAGCGGCAGGAGGCGGGAGATCGGCGCCGGGTTCGGCGTCGAGAGATCGATGTGGCAGCGCCAGATCCACTTGCCGCCCTTGTGCGCGGCGCCGCGGCGCAGGCCGATCGGCTGCGGGTCGTGGACGATCACCGCGTCCCATTCGCCTTCCAGCCCGTCGGCGTTGATCTGATTGATCTCGTCGAAGATCGCCCACTGCTCGTCGGTGAGCGTCTCGGGCGCCCCCTGCAGCGAGTTATGGAGAAGCTTCGTCGCTTCGAAGAACTCCTCCTTGCCGAAGATCACGTGCCAATGCGCGTCGACGCCGACGTCCCGCATCAGCGGCACGATCGTGTAGAGGATCTCCGACACGCCGCCGCCGAACGCCGTCGCGCTCACGTGAAGGACGCGTTTGCCCTTCAGCGGCTCGGCGAGTTCGAGGATCCGGTCGGTCGTCTCGCGACCGACGATGCTCGCGTAGTCGGCGAGCGACTTCTGTCCTATGGCGACTTCCTGAAGCAAGGCCGGAGTTCTACTAGCCGAAGCGGCCGAGAAGTATGCGTGGGGGCGATGTGTGACGAATCGACGCAAATCGCGTCGAGCGGGCGGGGGGTGCCGAGCGCTATTCGACCCGGTCGGGCCGCTTGCCCAGCGTCACGTCGACGGTCCTGCGGTCCTTTCCGCGCAGGATCGTCAGTTCGAGCTTTTCGCCCGGCCGCTTTTCGTCCACGGCGCGGATCAGCGCGTCGGGTTGGACGATCTTGTGTCCTTCGACTTCGACGATCACGTCGCCGCCGGTTTCGTATTCCGCCGCCTGGAACTGGATCGTGCCGGTCGCTCCCTTCAGCCCCGCCTTGTCGGCCGGGCCGCCCGGCACGACCTGGGCCACCAGCGCGCCGAAGGCGGAGTCGATGCCGAGCTCGCGTGCGAGCTGCGGGTAGAGCGCCTGGCTCGAGACCCCGATGTAGGCGTATTCCGCCTTGCCATTTTCGCGCAGCTGTTCCACCGAGCGTTCGATCGCGGTGGTCGGGACGGCAAAGCCTACCCCGTCGTTGGCGCCGGAGTTGGTCTCGATCTGCTGGTTGATCCCGACGACCTTGCCTTCGCCTTCGAGCAGGGGGCCGCCGGAGTTGCCGGGGTTGATCGAGGCGTCGGTCTGGATCGCGCCCTCGATCATGAACTGGGTCAGCGATTTGACCGACCGATCGGTGGCCGAGACGACGCCGACCGACAGGGAGCGCTGCTCGCCGAAGGGGCTGCCGATCGCCGCCACCGGCTCGCCGACTTCGAGCGCGGCGTCTTCGCCGAGCGCCAGCGGGTGCAGCGGGAAGCCTTCCGGCTGGACCTTCAGCAAGGCGACGTCGGCGAACGGATCGAAGCCGACGATTTCGGCTTCCAGGACGTTGCGGTTGGAGAATTCGATGAAGACTTCCTTGGCGGGCTTGCGGCCGCCACCTTCTTCTTCTTCTTCGGTCACCACGTGCGCGTTGGTGACGATTTCGCCGTTCGAGTCGAGGACGAACCCGGAGCCCTCGGCGCCTCCGGCGGCGCCACCGAAGACGGAGCGGATCGTGACCACGCCAGGGGAGTCCTCGCGGTAGATCTCGGCCGCGTCGAATCCCGGCGAGCCGGTCTCGATCGCCAGTTCGCGCGGTACCTGGGGCGGCACTTCGGAGCCGGCCCCTTCGCCTTCCGCTTCTCGCGCGGTCGTGGTCGAGTCCCCTGCCTTGTTCTTGAAGATGACGGTCGAGGTGCCGCTGCCGCAGCCCGCGAGCAGGGCAAGGCAGAGCGCCGCCAGGGCGGGGAGCGCCGCGGTCGCGGCCCGGCGGGACCTCACTGGCCGACCTTGGCCGGCGGGCGCCCGGGAGCGGCGGTGTCGCCGACGCGCGCCTGCGGCAGCTCCAGGGTGAAGGCGGTGAAGCGGCGGCTGGAGCTGATCGTGATCCGCCCGTCCATACGCTGCGCCAACTCCGAGGCGATCGCCAGGCCGAGCCCGGAGCCGCCGCTGGAATCGCCGGTGTAGAAGCGCTCGAAGATTCGTCCCTGTACCCGCTGGGGGATGCCGGGACCCTGATCGGAGACGATCAGCTCGGCGCGGCGTCGGCTGGAGGAGTTGGCGGTCACGGATACGTCGGTGCCCTCGGGAGTGTGGGTGAGGGCGTTGTCAAGCAGGATACGAATGATCTGCCTCACCCGATCGCGGTCGGCCACCGCGATCACCGGGCGTTCGGCCGTGCGCAGCTGCAGACGGGAGCCGTGGGCCTCGGCCCGGGGGCCGAACTCGCGCGCCGCCTCGCGGGCCAGCTCGCCGAGGTCGACGCTCCCCGCCGCCATCACCATCGCCCCGGCGTCGAGCTGGGAGAGGTCGAGCAGGTCGGTCGTCAGCTTGGTCAGGCGCTCGATCTGCTGGCGCATCGTGCGCACGAACTCTTCGCGCTCGGCCGGGCTCGGGTCCTCTTCTTCGAGTAGCTCGACGAAGCCGCCGAGGCTGAAGATCGGCGTGCGCAGCTCGTGGCTGGCGTTGGCGATGAAGACTTTGCGGGCGATGTCGAGCTCGGCCAGGCGCCGCTGCATCTCGTTGAAGGTGCGTGCGAGCGGCGCGAGCTGCCCGACCGAGGCGACCGGGATCTTCGTCTCGAAGTTCCCGTCGGCGACCTTGCGGGCGGCGTCCTGGAGGCGGCGGACATTGGTCGCCGCGACCGTGGCGTAGTAGATCCCGGCGGCGAGGGCGAGGGCGGCGGCGATCAGGCCACCCGCGATGATCTCCTCTTTTACCCCGGCGTGGCCGGAGCCTGCGCCGCCGATCGCGACCACGTAGACGTAGATGACCGCGGCGGTGCCGAGGGCGATGCCGACCGTGGTGAGGGCGATGCGCCCGCCGAAGCGGCTCGGTCGCAGGCGCCGCCTCATCGTCTACTCGACGAAGCGGTAGCCGACGCCGCGCACGGTGAAGAGGAACTCCGGCTCCTTCGGGTCGCGCTCGATCTTCTCGCGCAGGTGCCGGATATGGACGTCGACGGTGCGGGGGTCGCGGTACTCCGAGTCGCCCCAGACATGCTCGAGCAGCGTCTCCCGGGTGAGGACGCGGCCGGGCGAGCGGGCGAGCGCGCCGAGGATCTCGAACTCGACGTAGGTGACCTTGATCTCCTCGCCGGCGAGGGTGACCAGGCGGCGGTCGAAGTCGATCGTCAGGTCGGCGTGGGTGATCGGGCCGTCGTCGACGCGCTCGGCGGCCGACCCGGCCATGCGCGAGCGGCGCAGCGCCGCTTTGACACGGCTGCGGAACTCGCGCATCGAGAAGGGCTTGGTGATGTAGTCGTCGGCGCCGACCTCGAGCCCGGCCACCTTGTCGGACTCCGATCCCTTCGCGGTCAGCATGATGATCGGGACCTGGCTTTTGGAGCGCAGCTCGCGGCAGACTTCGACGCCGTCGCGGCGAGGCAGCATCAGGTCGAGGACGACGAGGTCGAAGCGGCCTTCGTCGAACCGCTGGAGCGCTTCGGAGCCGTCCAGCGCCGAGGTGACGTGATAGCCCTCCTTGCGCAGGGGGTAACTGAGCAGCGTCTGTATCGACTGCTCGTCGTCGACGAGAAGAATGCGGGCAGACCCATTTGCCACGCTTAGAAGGGTAATTGGTGCCTTACCGCGAACGTACCCGGAGCGACTTGAACGAGGCGGACGGGTGTCCGGACTACCTAATGGACGCATGTAGGACTACCTGAAACTAAGGATCTCCATGAGCGAGCCGATAACAAAATCGATGAAGGCAACGGAACTGAAGAACCTCGTCGAAACCGGTAGCTACAAGCCGGATCCGTCGCGTGTCGCGACCGCGATGCTCCGCCGCCGCGGCGTCCGCGAGCTCCTCACCGGGGCTTACGCGGGCGCAGCTGATCGAAGCCGCGGATCGGCGCCGCTTCGCCACCGCGCCGCCTGACCTCGGCGCGTGGATTGCCGCCCTCGGCGGTCTCGACTCTCCCGATCACCGTGAGTGGGACGCCCAACGCGGCGAGCGCCTCCTGTGCAGCGGCGAGCGCATCCGCCGGTAGCGCCGCGAGCAGCTCGTAGTCCTCGCCGCCCGCGGCGGCCAGCTCCAGCGGGTCGCACCCGGTCGCGGCTGCCACCTGCTCGACGCCCGGGGCGATCGGCAGCGCGTCGGCGTCGATGACGAGCAGCGCGCCGCTCGACGTGGCGACGTGGCCCGCGTCGCCGGCGAGCCCGTCGGAGATGTCGATCATCGCGGTGGCCCCGGCCGCCGCGAGCGTCTTCCCGGCGGCGAGGCGCGGCGTCGGGTCGAGCTGGCGCGCGCGGAGGGCGTCGGCGATCGCGGCGCCCAGGTCCTGGCCGTCCACGGCGCCGGCGGAGGAGTCTTCGAGCAGGACGAGGCCCGCCGCTGCGGCGCCTAGCTCGCCGGTCACCACCAGCGCGTCGCCTGGGCGGGCGCCGGAGCGCGTCACGAAGTCGTCGGCGTCCGGGGCGTGTCCCGTCACGGTCACGGCGAGGCTGAGGACCGGCGCGCGGGTGAGGTCGCCGCCCGCGACCGTCGTCCCGGTCTCGGCGGCAACGGCCGCGAGCCCCGCGCCGACCTCGAGCAGCCCCTCGTCGTCGAGGTCCTCCGGCGCGCCCAGCCAGACGTAGGCCTCGCCGGGGGCGGCGCCCATCGCGGCCAGGTCGGAGAGCGCGGTGGAGATCGCCTTGCGGCCGATCTGGCGGAGGGTCGCGGACTCGCGGCGGAAGTGGACGCCCTCGACCAAGGCGTCGACCGAGGTCGCAACGGCACCTCCGGGCACCGTCACGGCGGCGTCGTCGCCGCTGCCGAGGCGCACCTGCGGCCCCGCCGCCGGCAGCCGCTCGCGCAGCAACCCCAGCAGCTCGAACTCGCCCATCGGGCGACTATCCCAGAACCGGCGCAGCGCGCGCTCTGGCCCGGTCTTTATGGTGGGGGGGAGTGGAGCGAAAGCAACCACTCCTCCATCGGCTCGGTGACGCGGGGTCCAAATTCGGGACCAAGCCCCCCAAGAGCAAGCGGGTTCGTCTCGCCTTGCAGGTCGGTCTCGCGGTAGTCGTCTTCGGCTTCCTCGTCCTGACCGTCATCAACCAATGGTCGGAGATCCAGAAGGAAGGCGTGCATTTTCACGTCCTTTGGCTGATCCCCGCGCTGATCCTCCTCGTCACCTACTTCGTCCTTTCCGCCTTCGGCTGGGAGCTGATCCTGCGGAGCCTCGGATATCGGATCGGCTTCGGCCGGGCGCAGGTCGCGTGGGGCCAGCCGCTGCTCGCGCGCTACGTGCCGGGCAGCGTCCTCTACGTGCTCGGGCGGGTGCTGCTTTCGGAGCGGGCGGGCGTGCCGCGACGGATCTCGCTCGCCTCGATCGTCTACGAGCAGGCGATCTCGGCCACCTCGGCGATCGTCGTCGCCGCCTGGTTCATCATCAAGCACCCGGACCTGCAGGGATATCCGGAGCGCTGGGCGGTGCTGCTGATCATCCCGGTGGCGATCGTGATCCTGCACCCGAAGGTGTTCGGCAAGCTTTCGAGCAAGGCGTTGGGAGCGTTCGGCCGTGATCCGCTGCCGGTGGTGATGTCGCTGCGCGACGAGATCGGGCTGATCGCCTACTACTCGCTGGTCTGGCTGGTGACCGCCTTCGGGATCTACGCCGTCGCCCGCTCGGTCACCTATATCCCCTACTCGGACATCCTGCTGGTCGGCTCGGCCCAGGCGATCGGCTACTTCGCCGCGCTGGTGACGCTGGTCGCCCCGGCGGGGCTCGGCGTCCGCGACGCGGCGTTCGCCTGGGCGGTGAAGGCGGCGCTCCCTGGCCGCAGCTTCGCGGTCGGCTCGCTGATCTCGATCGCCGTCCGCGGCGTGATGACCGTGGGCGAATTGATCTACGTCGCCCTGGTCACCGCGATCGGCCGCCGCAAAGGCTGGTCGATCCACACCGGCATCCTCCACCCGTCCCCCGAGGAGCAGGAAGCGTCGACCGAGGGCACGGACGCGCACGCGCCGGAAATTCTGTAGGGGCGGCCGTCCGAGGGGCGGTGCCCCGGGCGTCTCATGGAGGTCCTGGCAGGCTGTGACCTCCATGA